>NZ_JBHXNI010000008.1:0-161444 GCF_042721735.1 Achromobacter sp. NPDC058515 | reverse complement strand
ACGGAGAGGTGTCTGCGGAGGGAGAGGTGTCTGACACCCCTGAAACACCCGTACAGGCTGAAGACCGTCTCCCGCGGGTGTCAGACACCTGTGGCGGGTACAGGGCGGCGGCAAGGCGGGCGCGACGCTGGCCTTGAGCACGGAAAGCGGACTATTGAGCGTGACGGGCCAGGGCAGCCTGAGCAGCCGCGGCCTGAACTTCCAGGGCCAGGCCACCTACGCCGCGTCCGCCAGCGAGGCGGACCGCGCGGCCCTGGACGGCCTGCTGTCCAACCTGGGCCGCCGCTCGGACGACACCGTGACGTTCGGGACGGGGAAGTAAGGGCTGGCGGGGGGAGATGGTGTGACGGAGAGGTGTCTGCGGAGGGAGAGGTGTCTGACACCCCTGAAACACCCGTACAGGCTGAAGACCGTCTCCCGCGGGTGTCAGACACCTGTGGCGACACCGTGACGTTCGGAACGGGGCAGTAAGGGCTGGCGGGGGGTGGTGTGACGGAGAGGTGTCTGCGGAGAGGTGTCTGACACCCCTGAGACACCCGAACAGACTGAAGACCGTCTCCCACGGGTGTCAGACACCTGTGGGACACCTGTGGCACGGGTGTCTGACACCTGTGGATGGTGTGACGGAGGGGTGTCTGACACCTGTGGCGTGAATGCCGGCTGCTACGCGTCCCGCGTCACGCGCACGATTTCCTCGGGCGAGGTCTGCCCGCCGTCCACCCAGCGCTGTCCGTCCTCGCGCATGGTGCGCATGCCGGAAGCCGCCGCGGCGCGGCGCAGCTCGCGCTCGTCGCGCCCTTCGTGGATCAGCCTGCGCGCCTCGTCGTCCACCGTGAACAGTTCATGGATGCCCGAGCGGCCGCTGTAGCCCGTATGGTTGCAGGCCTCGCAGCCCACGGGGTGGAACACCTGCGCGCCGTCCAGCATGGACGGCGCCTTGCAGGCCGGGCACAGCTTGCGCACCAGCCGCTGCGCAAGCACGCCCAGCAGGGACGACGCCAGCAGGAAGGGCTCGACCCCCATGTCCGTCAGCCGGGTCACGGCGGACACGGAATCGTTGGTGTGCAGCGTGGCCAGCACCAGATGGCCGGTCAGCGACGCCTGCACCGCGATCTGCGCGGTTTCCAGGTCCCGGATTTCGCCGATCATGATCACGTCGGGGTCCTGGCGCAGGATGGCGCGCAGGGCCAGCGCGAAGCTCATGTCGATCTTGGCGTTGACCTGCGTCTGGCTGATGCCGGGCAGGTCGTACTCGATCGGGTCTTCCACCGTCAGGATGTTGCTGGTGGAGGAGTCCAGCCGGCTCAGCGCCGCGTAGAGCGTCGTGGTCTTGCCGCTGCCGGTCGGCCCCGTCACCAGCACGATGCCGTGCGGCTGGCGGATCAGCCGGTCCAGCTGGACCAGCACGCCCGGGCTCATGCCCAGCCGCTCAAGCTGCAGGCGGCCGGCCTCTTTGTCCAGCAGGCGCAGCACCGCGCGCTCGCCATGGCCGGTCGGCAAGGTGGACACGCGCACGTCGATGGGCCGCCCGCCCACGCGCAAGGCGATGCGGCCGTCCTGCGGCAGGCGCTTTTCGGCGATGTCCAGGTGCGCCATGATCTTGATGCGCGAAATCAGCGCGGCGTGCAGCGCCTTGCGCGGCGACACCACGTCGCGCAGCGTGCCGTCCACCCGGTAGCGCACCACGGAATGGGTTTCGAAGGGCTCGATGTGGATATCGCTGGCGCCGTCGCGCGCGGCTTGCGCGAACAAGGCGTTGATCATGCGGATCACGGGCGCATCGTCCTGCGCGTCCAGCAGGTCCGCCACTTCGGGCATGTCCTGCAGCAGCCGATCCAGGTCGATCTCGTTCTCGGCCACGCCCATGACCGACGCGGCGTCCTCCGAATGGCTGTAGGCCGCCGTCAGGAGCGTCTCCAGTGCCTCGTCGTCCACCTGCGCCAGCGCGATGTCGCCGTGGCAGCGCCGGATCTCGCGCACCGCCCAATCGGGCGTGCGCGGGCTGACGGTCAACTGCGCCTTCCCCCCGCGCAGCGACAGCACCGCGCGCTGCGCGCGGGCCCAGGCATAGGGCAAGGGATGCGCGCTCATTGAAGCGACTCGGGGTCCACCGCCACGGTCGTCATGAGCGGCTTGGGCGCGCGGATCGGACCCGGGCCGCGCGCCGGCGGCATGCCGGGATACTGGCGCACCGCGAAGGTCTCCACCGTCGCGGGCGGCGGGCGGCGCATCGTGGCCTCCTGCTGCTCGGGCCGCAGGTCATAGGCGTTGTTCGACACCGAAGGCGCCGAGCCCGGCTGCGGCAGCATCGGCGCCTGCATGTCTGGCAGCACCCAATGCTTGCCCGGCTGCACGGCGCCCTGCGCGCGGCGCATGTAGTCGTAGCGGTCCATGGTGACGCTGGCGCTGCGGTTCGCGTCGCGCACCACGTAGGGACGCAGGAACACCATCAGGTTGGTCTTGGTGCGCTTGCGGCTGTCGTAGCGGAACAGCGAGCCGATCACCGGAAGCGAGCCCAGGCCGGGCACGCTGTTGGAGGTGAGCGTCACATTGTCTTCCAGCAGGCCGCCCAGCACGATAATCTGGCCGTCGTCGATCAGCACGCTGGTGTCGATGGCGCGCTTGTTGGTCACGATGCCGGTGGTGGCGTTGGAGCGGCTCTCGTCGATGCTGCTGACCTCCTGGTAGATGTCCAGCTTCACCGCGCCGCCCTCGGAAATCTGCGGGCGGATATTCAGCTTCAGGCCGACGTCCTCGCGTTCGATCGTCTGGAAGGGGTTGGAACTGCCGTTGCTGCCGGAGGTCACGTACTGCCCGGTCACGAACGGCACCGTCTTGCCCACCAGGATGCTGGCCGACTGGTTGTCCAGCGTCAGCAGGTTCGGCGTGGACAGGATGTTGGCCTCGCCCGTGTTCTGCATGGCACGCGCCAGCACGCCCAGGTTGATGACCTGGTTGCCCAGCACATCGACCGTGCCCTTGACCACGCCCAGGCTCAGGCCGCCGCCCAGGGCGTCGATCGAGGTCGGGCCCGTGCCGGTGATGCCGCTGCCGCCCAGGTTCGTGCCGCCGATGAAGCTGGTGCCGTTGCCGTTGATGTTGCCCGCGCCGGTCATCCACTGGATGCCGAACTCGGCCGCCTTCTCTTCGCTCACTTCCACGATCAGGCTTTCCACCAGCACCTGCGCGCGGCGCTGGTCGAGCTGGTCGATCACTTCGCGCAGGCTGCGGTAGAGCGGCTCGGGCGCCGAGATGATCAGCGAATTGGTCGCCGGGTCCGCCTGGATGGTGGCGCCGCCCGCCGAGTACGACACCGCCTGCGAGGAATTGTCTTCGCGCGCGATGCGCTCCTGCTCGCCGGACAGCCCGCTCTTGGCCGAGCCCGACAGGTTGGACATGCCCTGCCCCGCCTGGCTCGCGGTGTTTGCCGGCGTGTTCTGCGCGCGCGCGCCGCCCTGAGCCGCGCCGGTGCTGCTGCTGGCGCCCGGGGCCGCGCCGGGCGCGGAATTGGCCTGGCCCGTCAGCAGCCCGCCCAGCACTTCGGCGATGCGCGTGGCCTGCGCGTTGCGCATGTAGACCACGTGCAGGTTGCCCGCGCGGTTCTGCTGCGCGTCCAGCTTCAGGATCAGGTCGCGGGCCAGGCGCGTGCGCGCCGGGCTGCCCGAACGCACCAGCACGCTGTTGCTGCGCGGATCGGCCACGACGGCGATGCGCTGCGTCGGGTCGCTGCTCTGCGTGTCCAGCAGTTGCGAGGCCAGGATGGCGATGTCGGTCGCGATGCCCGACTGCACCTGCACCACGTCCGTGTCGATGGAGCTGGGCACGTCGATGCGCGCGATGACCGCCGCGATCCGCTCCAGGTTGTCCGCATAGTCCGTCACGACCAGCGTGTTGTTGCCCGGATAGGCGTTGATCGGGTTGTTCGGCGGCACCATGGGGCGCAGCACCGGCACCAGGTTCGCGGCGTTCTCGTACTTCAGGGGGAACACGCGGGTCAGCATTTCGCCGCTGCTGCCTCCCGTGCCCTTGGCGAAGGCCGCCACGGGCACCGGCGCCCTGCCGGCAGCCGCCGGCGCGCCGGACGCGGGCCTGGGACCGCCCACCACCGCGCTGCCCTGAAGCTTGGCGTCGGCCTCGGGCACCACGCGCGTCACGCCGTCCACGTCGACGATGGCAAAGCCCTGCAGGCGCAACGCGCCCGTCAGCATGGCCAGCGCCTGACCGCTGTCGACGGGCCGGTCCGACACCAGCGTCAGCTTGCCCTTCACCCGGGGGTCCACCAGGAAGTTGCGCTGCGTGAACAGCGACAGCGCGCGCAACACGGCGGGGATGTCGGTGTCGACGAAATTCAGGCTGACGCGATTGTCCGCCTGTTGAGCGTGGGCCGTGCTGGCCGCCGGTCCGAGTTGGCTTGCCGCAAGCAAGACCGCTAGGCTGAATTGCGCGATGTGACGCATGACGGGTATAGGAGCCTGGAACGTGAAAGCGTGTGAAAAAACGTGAAAGCGGTCGGAGTATACGGGGTGTGACTGCAACACTACGGTCACATTCCGAAGGCAAGGTGACGGGCTGGAAACCCTTTAAATTCGGGGCTCTTGGCGGTTCAAGCCGACGCGCGCCCTTTATGACAACCATGCCTTCATTCCGCTACGAAGCCACTGACGCGCTCGGAAAAATCGTGCGGGGCACGATCGATGCCGACTCCGAACGCGGCGCCCGCAATCAGTTGCGCGGACGCGGTCTGCTGCCGCTCTCCACGTCGCTCGCGGCGCGCGCCGAAGGCTTGGGCGGGGCATTGCGCACGCGCCTGTCCGATGCCGACCTGGCATGGCTGACGCGCCAGCTCGCCAGCCTGCTGGCCGCGCGCCTGCCCCTTGACGCCGCGCTGAGCGCCACGCTGGAACAGGCCGAGAAAAAACACATCGCCGCGACCTTGGGCGGCGTGCGCGACGACGTGCGCGCCGGTCATCGCCTGTCGGCCGCGCTGGCCGCGCGGCCGCGCGACTTTCCCGAGATCTATCGCGCGCTGATCGGCGCGGGCGAGGAATCCGGCGACCTGGCGCAGGTGATGGAAAAGCTGGCGGACTACATCGAGGAACGCAACGCGCTGCGCAGCAAGGTCTTGACGGCGTTCATCTATCCGGCCGTGGTGGCCAGCGTGTCGGTGATCATCGTGATCTTCCTCTTGGGCTATGTGGTGCCGCAGGTCGTGTCCGCCTTCAGCCAGGCCAAGCAGCAGCTGCCGCTCCTGACCCGCGTCATGCTGGCCCTGTCGGACTACGTGCGCGAATGGGGCGCGGCGACCGGCGTCGCCATCGTGCTGGCGATCGTGCTGTGGCGCTACACGCTGCGCGCGCCCGCGGCGCGGCGCGCCTGGCATGCGCGCGTGCTGCGCCTGCCCCTGGCCGGGCGCTTCGTGCTGGGCGTGAACGCGGCGCGCTTCGCGTCCACGCTGGCGATTCTCTGCGGCAGCGGCGTGGCGCTCCTGACGGCGCTGGAGGCGGCGCGCCGCACGCTGGGCAATGATGTGCTGCGCCTGGCCGTGGACGAGGCGTCGGCGCGCGTGCGCGAAGGCGCGGCGCTATCGGCCTCGCTTGGCGCGCAAAAGGTGTTCCCCTCGCTGCTGGTGCATCTGATCGCCAGCGGCGAGAAGACGGGCCGCCTGCCCGAGCTGCTGGACCGGGGCGCGCAGAACCTGTCGCGCGACCTGGAGCGGCGCGCGATGGCGATGACCGCCCTGCTGGAGCCTGCGCTGATACTGCTGATGGGGGGATTTGTCCTGCTGATCGTGCTGGCGGTGATGATGCCGATCCTGGAGATGAACCAGTTGATCAGGTAGGGACGGTGGCTGGCGCGCCATGGAAACGGGCCGCGTCAGGACGCGGCCCGAAGCATGCGCAAAACGATCAGAGCGCCTCTTCGTCGCTCTCGCCCGTGCGGATGCGGATGGCCTGCTCCACCGGGCTCACGAAGATCTTGCCGTCGCCGATCTTGCCGGTGCGGGCGGCCTTGACCACGGCCTCGATGGCGGCTTCGACCTGGCTGTCGGGCAGCACGACTTCAACGCGGATCTTGGGCAGGAAGTCCACCACGTATTCGGCGCCGCGATAGAGTTCGGTGTGGCCTTTCTGGCGGCCGAAACCCTTGACTTCGGTGACCGTCAGGCCGCTGACGCCGACTTCGGCCAGCGCCTCGCGGACTTCGTCGAGCTTGAAGGGTTTGATGATGGCGGTGACTTGTTTCACGTTGGTCGTCCTGGTTTTTTGATCTGTTGCGGCGCCCCGCCCCGGCATCCGGTGCCAGGCAAGGCGCAATGAATAAGAGAATACCACCGGAGGAAGGAAGCTCCCACGCCGCGCTTGCCGCCTCGTCTTGGGTCTGCCAGGCGTCGGGACGCCCGCCGAGCGGTGTCTGACACCCGCCGCACCCGCCGAAGCTGCACGGGCGTTTCCCGGGTGTCAGACACCTTGGCCGGGCGCCCGGCAGGAAACCGCGGTCAGTCCCCCGGCGCCTCGTCCGGGATGCCGTCGGCTTCGCGCAGCCACACCACCGATTCGGAGTCGCTGGGCGCGCGCCAGTCGCCGCGCGGGGACAGCGAACCGCCCGAACCGACCTTCGGCGCATTGGGAACGCAGGTGCGCTTGAACTGGCTGAGGCGGAAGAACCGGTCCAGGAAGATCTTCAGGTTGCGCTTGATGGCGGCCAGGTCGTACTGGTTGCGCGCCACATGCCCGCCCTCCGGCCAGGCGCCGGCCTCGCGGTCGCGCCAGGCCGCCAGCGCCAGGAAGGCGACCTTGGTCGGCGCAAAGCCGTAGCGCAGCGTGTAGTACAGGTTGAAGTCCTGCAGCTCGTAGGGGCCGATGGAATCTTCGCTTTTCTGGACGGGCTTGTTGTCGTCCGCGCCGCCCGGCACCAGCTCGGGGCTGACATCCGTCCCCAGCACGTCCAGCAGCACCTCTGCCCCGTCCTCGCCCAGGCGGCCGGACTCGGCCACCCAGCGCACCAGATGCGTGATGAGCGTCTTGGGCACGCTGGCGTTGACGCTGTAGTGCGACATGTGGTCGCCCACGCCATACGTGCACCAACCCAGTGCAAGCTCGCTCAGGTCGCCCGTGCCGATGACGATGGCGTTGCTGAAATTCGCGATGCGGAACAGGTGGTTGGTGCGTTCGCCGGCCTGCACGTTCTCGAACGTGATGTCGTAGACCGGCTTGCCGTCCGCATAGGGATGGCCCAGGTCCTTGAGCATCTGCAGGCAGCTGGGCCGGATATCGATTTCGGAGGCCGTGCAGCCCACCACCGCCATCAGCCGGCGCGCCTGCTGCAGCGTGCGGGTGCTGGTGGCAAAGCCAGGCATGGTAATGGCCAGGATGTTCGAGCGCGGCAGGTCCAGGGAATCCATGGCCTTGGCGCAGACCAGCAGCGCGTGGGTGGAATCCAGCCCGCCCGAGATGCCGATGACGACCTTGGACATGCCGCTGGCCGACAGGCGCTGGGCCAGCGCCTGCACCTGGATGTTGTAGACCTCCTTGCATCGGGCGTCGCGGCGCTGCGGGTCGGCCGGCACATAGGGAAAGCGCGCCACGCGCCGCTCCAGCGGCAGCTCGGCGTCTTCCAGCGGCGGATTCACGGGGACCGCCACGTGGCGGAACTTGCGGACCTCGTCCTGGTGGCGGCGCACGGACTGGCCGAACGTGCTCTGGCGCATGCGCTCGCGCGACAGGCGTTCGATGTCCACGTCCGAGAACAGCAGGTGGGAGTGCCCGAGGAAACGCTCGGACTCGGCCAGCAGCTCCCCGTTTTCGTAGATCAGCGCCTGGCCGTCCCAGGCCATGTCCGTGGAGGACTCGCCCCGGCCGGCCGACGTGTACATATAGGCCGACAGGCAACGCGCCGACTGCTGCGAGACCAGCTGGTGGCGGTATTCGGCCTTGCCGACGACGATATTGGAGGCGGACAGGTTGACCAGCACCGTGGCCCCGGCCAGCGCCGCAAAGGACGACGGCGGGATGGGCACCCAGACGTCTTCGCAGATTTCGACATGGAACTGGAAAAGCGGCAGCTTTTCCATCTGGAACAGCAGCTCGGACCCGAAGGGCACGGTCTGGCCCAGCAGGCGGATCTCGGTGGCGGCCGCGCAATCGGCCGCGCTGAACTGGCGCGCTTCGTAGAATTCGCCGTAGTTGGGCAGGTAGCTCTTGGGCACCACGCCCAGCACGCGGCCGCCGGCCGCCACCACGGCGCAGTTGAACAGCTGGTGGGCCACGCGCAGCGGCGCGCCCACGATGATGGCGATATCCAGCCCGGCCGTGGCTTCGACCACCTGCGCCAGCGCCGCCTCGCAGGCGTCCAGCAGGGCCTTCTGGTGGAACAGGTCGTCGCAGGTGTAGGCCGACAGGCCCAGCTCGGGAAACGCCGCCAGTACGGCGCCGCCCTGGGCGGCCTGCTCGGCCAGCGCGATCGTCTGCGCCGCGTTGAACGCCGGGTCGGCGACCCGGCATTCGGGCACGCCGACCGCGACCCGGGCGAAGCCGTGGGAATACAGGTTGAAGAACGGGTTCGACATCGGGTCTATCGCCTAGGCTGCAACGGTTGGGATTATCTCACGGCCCCCGGGGCCGGCACGCCCTAGCGCGGCATCTTGCCGTCGGTCAGGCCGCGCTCGGGAGGCATGGCTGGCTCGGCCTGCAGGACGGGCCCCTGCCGGTCGCGCTCCACGGCCAGCGCCGTCTGGATGGCGTTCTCGCGCAGGTAGCCGCCCATGGCGCCGATGTCGGCGCCGGACGGCTGCTGGTACAGGCGCAGGCCCAGTTCCGGCAGGATCGCCAGCAGATGGTCGAAGACGTCGCCCTGGATGCGCTCGTACTCCACCCAGGCGGTCACGGCGGTAAAGCAGTAGACCTCGACCGGGATGCCCTCGGAGGTGGGCTCCATCATGCGGACCATCATCGCCATATCCTGGCGGATTTCCGGATTCTGCTTCAGGAACGCCAGCGCGTAGGCCCGCAAGGTGCCGATATTGGTCAGGCGGCGGCGGTTGGCCGGCACGCTGGCCAGCTCGCCCATGGTCTGGTTGGCCTGGGCGATGTCCTCGGTCTTGGCCCGCAGATAATCGTGCAGCAGGCGGAAACGCATCAGGCGCTGCGCTTCCTCGTCGGTCAGGAAACGCACGCTGGCCGCGTCGATGCGCAGGGTGCGCTTGATGCGCCGGCCGCCCGACTCGAACATGTGCCGGTAATTGCGGTAGCTTTCCGAGAACAGCTTGTACGTGGGCACGGTGGTGACGGTGTTGTCCCAGTTCTGCACCTTGACCGTATGCAGCGCGATGTCCTTGACGAAGCCGTCGGCGTTGGACTGCGGCATCTCGATCCAGTCGCCGATGCGCAGCATGTCGTTGCTGGTCAGCTGGGTGCTGGCCACGAGCGACAGCAGCGTGTCCTTGAACACCAGCAGCAGCACCGCCGACAGCGCGCCCAGGCCGGAGATCATCCACAGCGGCGACCGGTCGATCAGGATGGAAAGCACCAGGACGGTGCATATCGCCATCAGGATCAGCTTGCCGATCTGGATATAGCCCTTGATGGACCGGGTCTGCGCCCGCGTGGTGGCCGAATACGTGTCCTGCCAGGCGCTCAGCACCCCAGAGACCGCGATGAATACGCAGATCCAGGCGCCCGCATGCGCCAGCCGCCCCACGATCGAGACGGCCCGCTCGGCGTGCGGCACCAGGTCTATGCCCATCGACACCACGGCGAACGGCACCGCGTACCAGAGATTCCGGTAGGCGCGGCGGCGCTGCAGGGCCTGGTCCCAATCCCCGCGACCGCTCACCACCAGCAGCCGGTGCGCCACCAGCAGCACGATCCGGGCGACGACCCACTGCACGAACAGCGCCGTCAGGATCAGCACGCCGATCCCGATCAGCGTCTGCGCCCAGGCCTCCCGCGGCATGTGGGTGTCAAGTTGGGTGACTAGCTCTTCCCATTCCAGGGGCATAAGGTGTCTGCTCTGTCTAAGTTCTTGAAACTAACCGTGGATTATCCGACAAGTCGCGCCCGCGCGAGGTTCCGGCCCCGCAAAACCGGGGCCGGCTTCGCCCGCCGCCGCGCGAGGCCCTATAATTCCGCCCATCATGGCAAACACTCCCTCCTCCGATCAAAACCAGTTCGCCAATAAGGCGCAGGCCTGGTCCGCCCGGTTCTCGGAACCGGTTTCCGAACTCGTCAAACGCTACACGGCGTCCGTGGATTTCGACAAGCGCCTGGCGCGCCACGACATCCAGGGCTCGCTCGCGCATGCGGACATGCTGGCCGCCCAGGGCATCATCGGCGCCCAGGACCTGGCCGACATCCAGCGCGGCATGACGCAGATCCTGTCCGAAATCGATGCCGGCAGCTTCCAATGGCTGCTGGATCTGGAAGACGTCCACCTGAACATCGAAAAGCGCCTGGTGGAACTGGTGGGCGACGCGGGCAAGCGCCTGCACACCGGCCGTTCGCGCAACGACCAGGTCGCCACCGACATCCGCCTGTGGCTGCGCGATGAAATCGACAACCTGCAAGACCTGCTGCGCCAGCTGCGCCACGCGCTGGCCACGGTCGCGCTGGAAAACGCCGGCACCATCATGCCGGGCTTCACGCACCTGCAGGTCGCCCAGCCCGTCACGTTCGGCCATCACCTGCTGGCCTACGCCGAAATGTTCGGCCGCGACGCCGAGCGCCTGGCCGACTGCCGCCGCCGCGTGAACCGCCTGCCGCTGGGCGCCGCCGCCCTGGCCGGCACCTCGTTCCCGATCGACCGCGAACGCGTGGCCAAGACCCTGGGCTTTGACGGCGTGTGCCGCAATTCGCTGGACGCCGTCTCCGACCGCGACTTCGCCATCGAGTTCTGCGCCGCCGGCGCCCTGATCATGACGCACGTCTCGCGCCTGTCCGAAGAGCTGGTGCTCTGGATGAGCCCGCGCGTGGGCTTCATCGACCTGGCCGACCGCTTCTGCACCGGCAGCTCGATCATGCCGCAAAAGAAAAACCCCGACGTGCCCGAGCTGGCCCGCGGCAAGACCGGCCGCGTCAACGGCAACCTGGTCGCCCTGCTGACCCTGATGAAAGGCCAGCCCCTGGCCTACAACAAGGACAACCAGGAAGACAAGGAAGGCCTGTTCGACACGGTGGACACCGTGCGCGACACGCTGACGATCTTCGCGGACATGGCCGGCGGCATCAAGGTGAAGGCCGAGAACATGCGCGCCGCCGCCCTGCAGGGCTTTGCCACCGCCACCGACCTGGCCGACTACCTGGTCAAGCAGGGCGTGCCCTTCCGCGACGCCCACGAAGTCGTGGCCCACGCCGTGCGCGACTGCGAACAGCGCGGCTGCGACCTGGCCGACCTGTCGACCGCCGACCTCAAGGCCTACCACGCCAGCATCGGCGAAGACGTCCACCAGGTCCTCACCCTGGAAGGTTCGGTCGCCGCGCGCAAGCACGTGGGCGGCACCGCCCCCGAGCGCGTCGCTGAAGAAGCCCGCCGCATCCTGGCCGAGACGGCCGAAGGCTGATTCCGGCCCACGCCAGAAGCGCCCGTTCAAGGCCCCCGAAAGGGGGCCTTGTTGTTGCCTGCACTGCCGGAGGCGTGCGCGACGAGCCGACCGAAGGCGCCCGGCAGGTGCCGAACGACGCGCGGGTCGCGAGCCCGGCACTGCGCCGACGCAAGCCGGCAGCCGGATCTCACGCCGCCGGGTCGATGCCCAATTCGGCCAGGATCGCCCCGGTGTGCTGGCCCAGCGCCGGCACGTCGCCCATGGCCGCCTCCGTGCCCGACAGCGTGGCGGGCGGCAGCAGGGCCCGGATCGGCCCCGCAGGCGTGGCCACATCCCGCCAGCGGCTGCGCGCGGCCAATTGCGGATGCTCCCAGACCTCGTGCATGGAATTCAGCGCGGAATTGGCGATGCCTCCCTCGTCCAGCCTGCGCAGCACCTCCTCGCGCGTGAGCGGCGCAAAACACTCCGCGATCAGCGCATCCAGCGCCTGGCGATTGGCGACGCGCAGGACGTTGGATGAAAAGCGCTCGTCCCCCGCGACGGCCGGATCGCGCAGCACGTCCTCGCAGAAGCGCGCCCATTCCCGGTCGTTCTGCAATCCGAAAATGATGTCTTTGCCGTCGCCCGCCTGATACTGCCCATAGGGCGCGATGGCCGGATGCGCCACGCCGTTGCGGGCAGGCGGCGAACCGCCGTAATGGGCAAAATTCAAGGGGTAGGACATCCACTCGGCCAGCGCCTCCAGCATGGTGACCTCGACGCGCAGCCCGGCGCCCGTGCGCGCCCGCTGCAGCAGCGCGGTCAGCACGCCGGAATACGCATACATGCCCGCGGAGATATCGGCGATCGATATGCCGGTGCGCGCGGGCGCGTCGGGCGCGCCGGTCACCGAAATCAGGCCGGCCGCGGCCTGGATGAGCAGGTCGTAGGCCTTCTTCCGATGGAATGGGCCGCTGTCGCCGTAGCCGGAGATATCGCACACGATCAGCTTGGGGAACTGGGCATGCAAGGCGGGAAAGTCCAGCCCCTTGCGCTTTGCCGCCCCGGGAGCCAGGTTCTGGATGAAGACGTCGGCCCGCTCCAGCAGCCGCTGCAGCACGGCGCGCTCGGCCGGCTGCTCCAGATCCAGGCACAGGCTTTCCTTGCCCCGGTTGGCCCACACGAAAAACGAAGAGAGGCCGTGTACCGTCGCGTCATAGCCCCGCGCAAAGTCGCCCACGCCGGGGCGCTCGATCTTGATCACGCGGGCCCCCAGGTCCGCGAGCTGGCGGCTGGCAAAGGGCGCAGCCACGGCGTGTTCAAGCGCGACGACAGTGACGCCGTCCAAGGGTTTCAAAGCTGCGGTCATAGCGTCCTGGTGATCGGAGGTGGCGGCCGGCCCGGCAGGCGCCTGGCCATGAAAAATTATAGGAACGCCACCCGGACCGCGGCCAGTCGATAATTTCTAACCGCCCTTCAAGATTCTCTAATCGCTGTGTTCCTCGGGCGTCAGCTGCGTGACGTAGCCGACGAAATCGCGCGCATAGACAGGCAGCGCATCCATGCTGCGCATCACCACGCGCTGTTCGCGCACCGCCCACGCTTCCTCGATCTCAACGCATTCGACCTTGCCCTGGGCAAGCGCGCCCGCGGCGACGGAGCGCGGCACCAGCGAAATGCCCGCGCCCTCCTGGACGCAACGCAGCACCGCGTCGAAATTCGGCGCATGCACGCGCACGCGCGGCTTGATGCCCAACTGCTCGGCCATCTGCTGAAGGTAAAGAAAGTTGCTGCTCTTGCGTCCGATCGCGACCACATCGTGCGCCAGCGCGGCTTCCAGCGACACGCGCCGATGCAGGCCCAGGGGGTGGCGAGGCGGAATGATGAACAGCAATTCGTCCTTGCCGTAGGTGATGAACTCCAGTCCGCGCATTTCTATGGCCCCCGCCACCAGACCCACGTCCGCATGCCCGTCCAGCACCGCCTTGACCGTTTCGGCGCTGAGACGTTCTTCCAGGTCGACGTTGACGTTCGGGTAGGCCGCCAGGAACCGGCTCAGCGCGGCCGGCAGGCTGCTCATGGTGCTGCTGTTCGCAAATACGCGGATATGCCCCTCGATGCCGTCGGTATGGCGGCGCATCTCGCCCTGCAAGCGCTCGACATTGCCAAGTATGGTCTGCGCATAGCGCAGCACGGTCATGCCGGCCGGCGTCAGCGACATGCCTTTCTGCGTGCGCACGAACAGCGGAACGCCCATTGCCTGTTCCAGGTTCTTCAGCCGATAGCTGGCCGATGGCGCGGTCAGATGGAGGTCGGACGCGCCGCCAGTCAGGCTCTTGGCCTCGGCGATGGCCATGAAAACACGCAGGTCGGTCAGTTCGTAGCGCAACGCAATCACCCCGAAAACCCCGTCGCACCGCCCGGGGCAAGCCACTGTTAGAAAGGTTCTAAGCCGAGGAAAAAACATTCGACTGTTCGCCCCGCATCATCGTCTTTATATTTTGCCGCAGCCAGGGAGCAAACCCGGAGCCGCCCGCCGCCGCCGCAGAACAACCGCACCGCCTGACGGCAAGCGGCAGGCAAAACAATGAACGGAGACACCGATGAACAAACGATTTCCCTGGCCCGCGCTGGCGCGCAAGCTGACCGCCGCCATCTGCCTGCTGGCCGCAACTCCTCTGGCCTGGGCCGGGCCAGGTTTCCCGGAACGGCCCGTGAAACTGGTGGTGCCCTATGCGGCCGGAGGCCCCACGGATACCTTCGCGCGCGCGCTGGCCGAAAGCTGGGGCCGCCAGACGGGCGCCACGTTCATCGTGGAAAACCGCAGCGGCGCAGGCACGATGGTCGGCACGGAAATGGTTGCCAAGGCCCCGCCCGACGGCTATACGCTGCTCCTCACCACGGTGGCGCACGCGGTCAATCCGAGCATTCACGCGGCCCTGCCCTATCGCACGGTCGAGGACTTCGCGCCGGTGGGCCTGGCCGCCAAGGCGCCCCTGGTGCTCGTCGTCAACAAGTCCATGCCGGTGCAGAGCCTGCCGGAGTTCCTGGCCTACCTGAAGTCCCGCCCGGGCAAGATCAACTATGGTTCGGCCGGCATCGGCAGCGCGCCGCACCTGGGCGCCGAACTGGTCAATTACCTGGCCGGGACCCGCGCCATGCACGTGCCCTATCGCGGCAGCGCCCCCGCCATGGCCGACGTCATCGGCGGACATCTGGATTTCATGATCGACAGCGCGCCTACCGGCCTGGCCCAGGTGCATGCCGGCACGGTGCGCCTGCTGGCGACATCGATGCAGCAGCGGCTGCCGCAGACGCCGGACACGCCCGCCATCGCGGAAGCCATCCCGGGCTACGAAGCCTACACCTGGAACGCCGTGTTCGCGCCGGCCGGCACGCCGGCTCCGCTGCTCAAGACGCTGACCTCCTCCCTGCGGGCCGCGCTGCACGACGAGGCGCTGAAACGGCGGGCCTACGACATGGGCCTGGTCCTGGAAACGGAGCCCACGCCGGCCGCCCTGGCCAGCTTCCTGGATAGCGAACTGAAGAAATGGAGCGAAGTCGCCAAGGCGGCCAACATGAGCGCGAACTAAAGCCCGGACCCGGCAGGCCGGACGCGACTCAACCTGCCGCCCAAGAACAGGATCCCCGCATGATCAAGCATCAGATGTGCGCGCAGCGCTACTTCGAAGACTTCCAGATTGGCGAGATTTTCAATCTGCCGTCCCGCACCATGACCGAAGCGCTGTTCGCGGCCTTTCAACTGGCCAGCGGCGACAACCATCCCGTGCACTACGACGTGGAATACTGCCGCGCCCACGGCATGCCCCACATGCTGGCGCACGGTTTCCAGGTGGCCATCCAGACCGCCGCCGGCGCCGGCCTGTTCCCGCATATGGTGGAGGATTCGCTCAAGGCCTTCCTGGAGCAGAGCAGCCGTTTCCTCAAGCCGGTCTACGTGGGCGACACCCTGTATGCCTCCCTGCGGGTGACTGAGCTGGAACCCGGGCGCAGCACCGGCGTACTCGTCATGCGCAGCGAAGTGCGCAACCAGCAGGACGCGCTGGTGATGGACGGCATGCAGAAGTACCTACTGCGCAAGCGCCCCGGCTGCCCGGGACGCTGCGCCGGCCTCGGGCGGACTAGATGTGCAGTGCGTGCCCCAGCGCCTTGAGCGCCGCTTCCTGCACGGCTTCGCCCAGGGTGGGATGCGCATGGATGGCGCCGGCCACGTCTTCCAGCGTGGCGCCCATCTCCAGCGACTGGCCGAACGCCGTGGACAGCTCCGACACGCCGCGCCCCACCGCCTGCCATCCGACGATCAGGTGATTGTCGCGGCGGGCCACGACGCGCACGAACCCGTCGGTGGATTCCAGCGTCATGGCGCGGCCGTTGGCCGCGAACGGGAACGACGCCGTCAGGCAGTCCAGCCCCGCGCTTTCGGCCTCGAGCGGCGACAGGCCCGCCACCACGACCTCGGGGTCGGTGAAGCAGACGGCGGGTATGGAGGCCGGCTGGAAGTGGCGGCGCTTGCCCGCCACCAGTTCAGCCACCATCTCGCCCTGCGCCATTGCGCGATGCGCCAGCATGGGTTCGCCGGCGATGTCGCCGATGGCCCAGACGTCGCGCATGGACGTGCGGCACTGGTCGTCGATGCGCAGCGCGTTGCCCCTGCGATCGAGCTGCAGGCTTTCCAGCCCCCAATCCTGGGTGCGCGGTCGGCGCCCCACCGAGATCAGCACGCGGTCGGCGGGCAGCAGGGTCTCGGCGCCGCTGGCGTCCTGCACCCGCACCGCGTTGCCCGCGCCGTTCAGCCCCAGCACCTTGCGCCCCAGGTGCAGCGCCACGCCCATTTTGGCCAGGGCGGCGGCCACGGGCTTGGTGAGTTCGGCGTCGTAGGTCGGCAGGATGCGGTCCTGCGCTTCCACCACCGCCACTTCCGCGCCCAGCTTGCGGTACACGGTGCCCAGCTCCAGGCCGATGTAGCCGCCGCCGACCACCACCAGCTGCTTCGGAATGCTGGTGGGCGACAGCGCTTCGGTGGACGACACCACCATCCCGCCAAACGGCATGGACGCAAGCGGCGTGGGCTCGGAGCCGGCCGCCAGCAGCAGGTGTTCGCACTGGATGCGGATGCGGCCCGCATCGGGCGTGTCCACTTCCGCTGTCTTGCCGTCCATCAGCGTGGCCCAGCCCTGCACCACTTCCACGCCGTTCTTCTTGAGCAGCGCGCCGACGCCGCCCGTCAGCTTGCCGACGATGCCGTCCTTCCACGCCACGGTCCGCGCGATATCGATGCGGGGCGCGTCCACGGAAATGCCCAGCGCGGACTGGTCCGCATAGTGGCGCGCCTTGTCGAATTCCTCGGCCGCGTGGATCAGGGCCTTGGAGGGAATGCAGCCGATGTTCAGGCAGGTGCCGCCCAGCTGCGCGCCTTCGACCAGGATGGTCGGCACGCCCAGCTGCCCGGCGCGGATGGCGGCCACGTAGCCGCCGGGCCCGCCGCCGATCACCAGCAAGGTCGTTGTCTTTGTGATCTGGCTCATGCTTACTCCACGAAAAGCAGCGCGGGTTGTTCCAGCAGCGCGCGCACCGCCTGGATGAAGCGCGCCGCGTCCATGCCGTCCACCACGCGGTGGTCGAAGGACGACGACAGGTTCATCAGCTTGCGCGCCACCACGGCGCCGTTGCGGATGGCGGGGCGCTCGACAATGCGGTTCACGCCCACGATGCCGACCTCGGGGTGGTTGATCACCGGCGTGGTGACGATGCCGCCCAAGGGGCCCAGGCTGGTGATGGTGATGGTGGAGCCGGACAGCTCGTCGCGCCCGGCGCTGCCGCTGCGCACCGCCTGCGCCAGCCGCCCGATCTCGGCCGCCATGGACCAGAGGTCGCGCGCCTCGGCGTGGCGCAACACCGGCACCATCAGGCCGCCGTCGCTTTGCGTGGCGACGCCGATGTGCACGGCGCCGTAGCGCGTCACCACGCCGGCCTCGTCGTCGTAGCGCGCGTTGATCTGCGGGAAGTCGCGCAGCGCCACGACCATGGCGCGCGCCAGAAGCGGCAGCAGCGTCAGCTTGCCGCGCGACTCGCCCCACTTCAGGTTGAGCTGCGCGCGCAGGTCCTCCAGCTCGGTCACGTCGATTTCCTCGACGTAGCTGAAGTGCGGAATGCGGCGCTTGGATTCCGCCATCTTCTGCGCGATCTTTCTGCGCAGGCCGATGACGGGCACCGCCTCTTCGTCGTTGCGCTCGGCGTAGGCCGACGCGGCGCGCGCGCCGCTGGCCGATCCTTGCGCCTGCAGATAGGCGTCCAGGTCCTCGTGCATGATGCGCCCGGCCGGGCCGCTGCCCTGCACATAGCGCAGTTCGACCCCCAGGTCCCAGGCGCGCTTGCGCACGGCGGGCGAGGCCAGCGGCTTCTCGCCGGGCTGGCGGGCCGCGGCGGGCGCGGCGGCGCCCGCGCGCCTGGCCTGCGCCAGAGTGGCGCCCGGCGCCACCGAAGCCGCGATCTGGCCCGCGAGGCCTGCCGGCTTTTCTGTCTTCTCGGCCTTCTCCGCCTTGGCGGGCGCGGCGGCTTCGGCGGGCTCCTGCGCCTTGCGCGGCGCGGCGGGCACGGCAGCGCCCGCCTTCACGTTGCCCTCGCCTTCGACTTCCAGGCGGATCAATTCCCCGCCCACGGCCATCACCTGGCCGACGTCGCCGCCCAGCGCCACGACCTTGCCGACCACCGGAGACGGGATCTCCACCGTGGCCTTGTCGGTCATCACGTCGGCCAGCGGCTGGTCCTCGGCGACGGTGTCGCCCACCTTGACGTGCCAGCCCACCAGCTCGACCTCGGCAATGCCTTCGCCGATGTCGGGCATCTTGATGATATGAATCCCCATCTCACACCTCCATCGCGCGTTTAAACGCTTCGCCGACCCGGCGCGGGCCGGGGAAGTACGCCCATTCCTGCGCATGCGGATAGGGGGTATCCCAGCCGGTCACGCGCTCGACGGGCGCCTCCAGATGATGGAAGCAGTGTTCCTGCACCAGGGAAATCAGTTCCGCGCCGAAGCCGCAGGTGCGCGTGGCTTCATGCACCACCACGCAGCGGCCCGTCTTCTTCACCGAGTTCACGATGGCGTCCAGGTCCAGCGGCCACAGGCTGCGCAGGTCGATGATCTCGGCGTCGATGCCGGTCTCTTCGGCCGCGGTCAGGGATACGTGCACCGTGGTGCCGTAGGTCAGCACCGTCAGTTCCGAACCCGGCCGCACAATGGCCGCCGACTCCAGCGGCACGGTGTAGTAGCCGGTGGGCACGATGCTGCCCGGACGTCCGGTCCAGGGCGTCACCGGGCGGTCATGGTGGCCGTCGAACGGGCCGTTGTAGAGCCGCTTGGGCTCCAGGAAGATCACCGGATCGTCGTTCTCGATGGCGGCGATCAGCAGCCCCTTGGCGTCATACGGGTTGGACGGCATCACCGTGCGCAGCCCGCAGACCTGGGTGAACATCGCCTCGGGGCTCTGGCTGTGCGTCTGTCCGCCGTAGATGCCGCCGCCGCAAGGCATGCGGATCGTCATGGGCGCGATGAATTCGCCCACCGAGCGGTAGCGCAGGCGCGCGGCCTCGGACACGATCTGGTCGGAGGCCGGATAGAAATAGTCGGCGAACTGGATCTCGCACACGGGGCGCAGGCCATAGGCGCCCATGCCCACCGCCACGCCGACGATGCCGCCTTCGGAGATCGGGGTGTCGAACACGCGCGAGCTGCCGTACTTGGTCTGCAGGCCCTCGGTGCACCGGAACACGCCGCCGAAATAGCCGACGTCCTGCCCGAACACCACCACGTTGTTGTCGCGCTCCAGCATCACATCCATGGCCGAGCGCAAAGCCTGGATCATGGTCATCGGCGCCGAGGCCGGACCAGCGTTGTTATCGATTGCCATGGTCAGACTCCGAGCTGCTGGCGCTGCCGGCGCAGATGCTCCGGCATGTCCTTGTAGACATCTTCAAAAATGCTGGCGGCGCTGGGGACGTGGCCGTCCACCAGGGTGCCGTGGCTTTCCGCTTCCTTCTGGGCCGCCAGGATCTCGGCGTCGAGCTCTGCGCGCACGGCGTCGTGCTCGGCGTCGGACCAGATGCCCAGCAGGATCAGGTGCTTCTTGAAGCGCTCGATCGGGTCGCCCAGCGGGAAGTGGCTCCAGTCGTCGCCGGGGCGGTACTTGGTGGGATCGTCGGAGGTGGAGTGCGGACCGGCGCGGTACGTCACCCACTCGATCAGGGTCGGCCCCAGGTTGCGGCGGGCGCGCTCGGCGGCCCAGCACGACGCGGAATAGACCGCCAGGAAATCGTTGCCGTCCACCCGCAGCGACGCGATGCCGCAGCCCACGCCGCGCCCCGCGAAGGTCGCGCCCTCGCCGCCGGCGATCGCCTGGAAGGTGGAAATGGCCCACTGGTTATTGACCACGTTCAGGATGACCGGCGCGCGGTACACATGCGCGAAGGTCAGCGCGGTGTGGAAGTCCGCTTCGGCGGTGGCGCCGTCGCCGATCCAGGCCGACGCGATGCGCGTGTCGCCCTTGATGGCCGACGCCATGGCCCAGCCCACCGCCTGGATGAACTGCGTGGCCAGATTGCCGGAAATGGTGAAGAAGCCGTTCTCGCGGTCGGAGTACATCACCGGCAGCTGGCGGCCCTTGAGCGGGTCGCGCTCATTGGACATGAGCTGGCACATCATGGTCACCAGCGACACGTCGCGCGACAGCAGGATGCTCTGCTGGCGATAGGTCGGAAAACACATGTCGCCCTGCTCCAGCGCCAGCGCGTGCGCCGTGCCGATGGCTTCCTCGCCCAGGCTCTGCATGTAGAACGAGATCTTCTTCTTGCGCTGCGCGGTCAGCATGCGCCCGTCGAAGATGCGGGTCTTCAGCATGGCGCGCATGCCCGCGCGCAGCAGATCGTTGCTGATTTCCGGCGCCCAGGGCCCGACCGCGCGGCCGTCGTCGTCCAGCACCCGGACCAGGCTGTAGGCCAGTCCGCCGGTATCGACCGCGGCAACATCAATGGGGGGTTTGGGCACCTCGCCGGGCGGCGACAGATGCAGATAGGAAAAGTCGGTCTTGCAACCCGGGCGTCCTGTCGGCTCGGGGACGTGCAACTTCAGCGGCCCATATTGGCTCATGTATTGTCTCCACGCTTGATCGTGTCACGCGTTTCTTATTCAACAAGGGCGCAGCCCGAGGAGGTAACCCAAGGCATTGCCATCGTCGGCGCGGGATCGGGATGGCAGTCCCCCGCCGGTCGAACGAGATTAGCATAAGGCGGGTGCGCGCAGCTCACCCGCCGGGCTGGCGGACAGGGATACTTGGACCAGGCCGCAAGGCCGATTTACTGACGCAGCACATCCCGCGCAATGATGAGTTTCTGGACTTCGCTTGCGCCTTCGTAGATGCGCAGGGCGCGGATCTCACGGTACAGGCTTTCCATGATTCCGCCCGCCTGCAGGCCGCGCGCGCCGAACAGCTGCAGCGCCGAATCCACCACGGCCTGCGCGTTCTCGGTGGCGACAAGCTTGGCCATCGCCGCCTCGCGCGTGGTGGGCAGGCGCTGCACGTCCCGGCGCCACGCCGCGCGGTAGGTCAGCAACGCCGCGCTGTCTATCAGCGCGGCCATCTCCCCCAGCTTGCCCTGGGTCAGCTGCAGGTCCGCCAGCGTTCCCCCGAACATGCGGCGGTCCCGCGCATGCATCACCGCTTCGTCGAACGCCCGCCGCGCGAATCCCAGCGCGGCTCCGGCCACCGACACGCGAAAGATGTCCAAGGTGCGCATGGCCAGCTTGAAGCCCTCGCCGGGCGCGCCCAGCAGGCGCGTGGCGGGGATGCGCAAATCCGAAAAGCGCAAGGTCGCCAGCGGATGCGGCGCCATCACGTCGATGCGCTCGGCGATGGAGAAGCCGGGGTCGTCGGGATACACGACAAAGGCCGAGATCCCGCGCGTGCCGGGCACGTCCTCGCTGCGCGCGAACAGGGTGTAGACGTCGGCGATGCCGCCGTTGGAGATCCAGGTTTTCTCGCCGTTGATGATGTAGTGGTCGCCGTCTTTCCGCGCGCGGCAGGTCATGGCGGCCACATCCGAGCCCGCTTCTTTCTCGGACAGCGCGAAGGCCGGAATGAGGGTTCCGTCGGCGACCCGAGGCAGGATCTTGGCCTTGAGCTGCTCGGACCCCGCAAGCCCGATGGCGCCGCTGCCCAGCCCCTGCATGGCGAAGGCGAAGTCCGCCAGGCCGTGGCGATAGGCCAGCGCCTCGCGCGCCAGCGCCAGGCCGCGGGATTCGATTTCGGGCGTATCGCCCCCGTGCGATGCCGGGACGCTGGCGCGCAGCAAGCCGGCGGCGCCCATCGCGCGGACCAGTCCGCGGCAGCCATCGTCGACATTGCCGGGCGTTGCCGCCGCGAACTCCTGGCTGTCGGCGAATTGCTCGACCCGGCGCAAGTACTCGCGGTGTCTCGCGTCAAAAAATGGCAGTTCCATCAGTTCGCGCAGGTGCAACGGGGTCGACTCGATTCTGGCCATCGGGATGCTCCGGTAGTCGTAATGGGATCATCAGTCTATTGAAATACCAGCAAGTATGTAATGCCGGATACCTCAGGGTTTACCTATATAAATCAACGCATGAAAGCGATTGACCGAAGCCTTGATGAGCCATAACCTACGCACTGGTATGGAACAGCTGTACGCATCAGGATGCACCTAATGGACATGATCTGGTCCCCTCCTCCCGACGATGCCGATCCCTGGCGGTCGCATGCCTCCCGGCTTGCCGCGCAGCCCTGCGAAAGCGGCGACGACGCACAGGCATGGCGCGACAGCGGCCTGGCCGCGCTGCTGGGCGGCGAGCCCTCGGCCGTTGCCGTCCTGACCGCCCTGGAGGGCATTGCCGCCGCCCGCCCCCGCTTGTCGCTCATGCTTGCGGGCGCATGGGCCGGAGCGGCCGCGCTTATCCAGCCTAGCCCCAAAAAGAAAGGCCGGCGCGCGGCGACAAGCGCCGCCACGGCGTTTCCTGTCTGCCCCGTGGATGCGTTTGATCCGGCGACGGGCCTGCCGGCCTTCACGATCACCGCGGAAGGCCGGGCCTGGCGATTGCGCGGCTCGGCGAATTGCCTGGGACCGGCCGCCGATCCCGGCGCCGCGCTGCTCATCTATGCCCACCATGCCGACGCCCCCGGCAGCGTGTCCTGCGCGCTGCTGCCGGCGGCAAGCGCCGGCATGGCAGGCGCCGGCCCCAAGGACGCGCCGGGCGGCCAGGTCCACATCGACACGCTGATCGGCGCCAGCCTGTGGCTCGGCCCCGTCCGCGGCGCGCAGGCCGCCATGCGCCGCACCAACGCATTGCGCCGCATCGCCGCCGCGGCGCAAGCCTGCGGCGTCGGCCTGGCCGCCTACGAAGGGGCGCGGCTGGCCTTGCCGGCCAGCGGTTCCGGCGCCGTCCCCGCACGCGCCGCGCTGGAGCTCGCGGGCTGCGCCAGCGCGCTATCGGCGGCCCGCATGATGCTGTACGAAGCCGCCCGCGCCGCGCAGGCCAACAAGGACATTCACCTTTTAAGCGCCATGGCGCTGCTCTCGGCCGGCGAATGCGCCGAACGATTGCTGGCATCCGCCTTCAAGATCGCCGCCGAACAGACGCGAGCCGACCCGCAGCCGCTGCAGGCCCTGCTGCAAGCGCGCCAGCAGCATCTGGCCACCGCGGGCCCGCTGGATGCGCAAGCCGCGCTGCTGGCCCGCGCGATCGCGCCGCCCCCCCTCCATCCGCCCCTGGGAGTCCACAGCAACATGCGCAACCCCACCACTTCCGCCATCCGGCCCGACATGCCCCCTGGGCGCGTCGCGGAAATCCTGGACGCCGCGGCCACCGCCTTCACCCAGCAAAGCTACGACTCCACCACGCTGGACCAGATCGGCGATGTGCTGGGCGTCACCAAGGGCACCATCTATCACCACTATCGCAGCAAGGCGCACCTGTTCGCCGCGGTGTACCAGCGCGCGATGGAAATGAACATAGAGACCATCACCCCCATCGCCACCCAGGACGGCGTGCGCGCGGTGGACAGGCTGTATCGCATGGCCTACGCGCACTCGATGCAAGTGATGAGGCATCTGTCGTATCAGCGCATCGCGGTGCAGGGGCTGGAATCGCACCTGATGGGCCGGGTCAGCGAAGACCAGCGCGCACGGCTGGCCGAAGTCATCAGCCTGCGCGACCACTACGAGGAATTGTTCGTGAACGTCATGGCGCAGGCCATGGAGGCGGGCGAACTGCCTCGGCAGAACCCCCGCCTGGCGGTCAAGCCGCTATTCGGGGCGATCAACTGGACCACCATGTGGTACCAGCCGCGGCCCGGCGAAACCGCCGCGGACCGCGACCGTCTCGCGACCCATCTCGCCACCTTTGTGCTGTCCGGCCTCACGCAGGCGCATCAGCCAGCGGAGCCGCCCGTACTGGCATCGAACCAGGAGCAGCAAGCATGACCATTAGCGCCCATCCCCCTGCCGCCGCCGGCAGCGAAGCCGCCCGCTGGTCCGCCGTGGCCGAGTGGTATCACGCCTATTTCACCGGGCTGGTAATGACCATGGTGACCCGGCGCGGCAGCCGCGAAGCCGCCGAGCTCGTGTTCCATATCTTCCGCCGCCAGCACCTGGAGCGCTTCCTGCCCGGGCTCGAGAAGCTTGGCCTGCAAGGATTGCCGCCCGCCGTGGCGGCCGCGCGCTATCACTACCTGTCGAACGCCATCGGCGGCGTCCGGGTCGAATACGTCGAAGCTACGCCGAAGAAGGTCTGGGTGCGGTATCCGCCGCCCCGGTGGGCCTGGCACGGGACCGCCATCTGCGCCATTCCCGGCGAAGTATCGCGCGCGGTGCTGCGCGGCTGGCATGCGCACAACGGCGTATCGCTGGGCACCCGCAGGCTGGGCTTTGTCTGCACCAAGCAGACCATGGACGGCCAGCCGGGGCTGGAAGGCTATTACTGCGAATACGAGCACGACATCGCCGAGGACGATCGCCTGCGCTTCGCGCGCGGCGAGGAGGCGCCCGACTTCGATCCCGCCCTGGCGCCGACCCTGCCCACCGCCAACTGGCCCGCCGAACGCCTGCAGAAGGCAAAGCGGAACTACGCGATGGAGTATGTGCGCACCGCCATCCCGGAACTGATCGGACTGCACGGCCCGCACGAGGCCGCGTGGCTGGCGGGGATCACGGGGCGGCTGATCGGGATGCAGTTCTACAGCGATACGGCCCATGCCATGGCCCTGCCCGACCAGGGCAACGCCTGGGACTTCGCACATTTCCTGGTGGCGCTGGCCCGCGCGCAGGGCGACGACGCCGAGCTCATCGACGACGGCGGCGCGCCCGGCGTGCGCCAGAAAAGCTGGAAGCTCATGGCGGGCCTGCCGCAACTGCACCACGCCGCGTTCGATGCCTGGAACTGCCTGCTGGACGGCGCGCTGTCGGCGCACAACCGCCGGCTTGAACTGAAGGTAGTCCGCCGCCTGGACCAAGGCGACGCCGCCTTTGAATGGCGCGTGGCGCCGCGCGGCGTCCATGTCCAGGCGCAGGCCGGCGGGATCCCCGCATGAGCGCCGGCAGCCTGAGCGGCCTGCGCGTGATCGACGCCTCGCGGGTGCTGGCCGGCCCCTACTGCGGGCAGGCATTGGGCGACCTGGGCGCCGATGTCGTCAAGATCGAACCGCCCGACGGCGACGAGACCCGGACCTTCGGCCCCGCCGTCAACGCGGGCGGCGCGGCGTACTTCCAGGCGCTCAACCGCAACAAGCGCGGCATGCGGCTCGACCTGAACCTGCCGGCCGCGCGGGAAGTGCTGTGGCATCTGCTGGAAGATGCCGACGTGCTGATCGAGAACTTCAAGGCCAGCACGCTGCGGGCATGGGGCATCGCCGACCCCGCCCAGCTATGCGAGCGGTTTCCGCGGCTGGTGCATTGCCGCATCACCGGCTTCGGCGACGACGGCCCGCTGGGCGGCATGCCCGGCTATGACGCCGCGATCCAGGCGGCCTCGGGGCTGATGAGCGTGAACGGCGAACCCGACGGCCCCGCGCTGCGGCTCGGAATCCCGGTGGTCGACCTGGCCACCGGCATGCAAGCCGCCATCGCGGTGCTCGCCGCCCTGCAGGAGCGCGTCCGCTCCGGCCGCGGCCAGCTTTGCGACGTGGCGCTGCACGACTGCGCGCTGGGCATTGCCCACCCTCACCTGGCCAACTATCTCTGGAGCGGCAAGGAGCAGCCCCGCTCCGGCAACGGCCATCCCAACATCTCGCCTTACGACTCCTTCGAAACCGCGACGACGCCGATATACATCGCCGTCGGCAACGAACGCCAGTTCGCCACCCTGTGCGCGGAACTGGAATGCCCGGAGCTGGCGCGGGACCCCCGTTTTCACCGCAACCTGGACCGCATCGCCAATCGCGCCGCATTGCGCGATGCGTTGCTGCAAGCGCTGGCCCGGCACGACGGAGCCGTCCTCGCCGATCGTCTCATGGCGGCGGGCGTACCGGCCGCGCCCATCCGAAGCGTGGCCCAGGGCGCCTCCACCCCGCATGCCGCGCACCGCGCAATGGTGCTTGAACAAGACGGCTATCACGGCGTGGGATTTCCCATCAAGCTGCGCCGCACGCCCGCCAGCTTGCGCGCCCTGCCTCCGTTGCCGGGGCAGCACAACCAGGAAATCCTGCGCGCGGCGGGGTACAGCGAATCGGAAATCGCCCGTCTGCTTGAGACCGGCGCGTTAGGGCCTGTCCAGGCCGCGCCAGGCCCTTCCTGACACGGCGGGCAAGGAGCATCGCAGCACCAAGCCGCAACATAGCGGCCACCGGCAACACCACAATCCAGGCCGCGCCAGGCCCTTCCTGACACGGCGGGCAAGGAGCATCGCAGCACCAAGCCGCAACATAGCGGCCACCGGCAACACCACAATCAAGGGAGACAACCATGAAATTGCGGCACCTGCCTTTGCTGGCGGCACTCCTTGCCAGCCCAGCCGTCCAAGCGTCGGATGATTTTCCCAAACAGCCCGTGCGCATCGTCGTCCCGCATCAGGCGGGGTCCACCACCGAAACCTTCGGGCGCATGCTGACGCCGGAAATGAGCACGCTGCTGGGCAAGCCCATCGTCATCGAATCGCGCGCGGGCGCCGCAGGCACCATCGGCGCCCGCGACGTGGCGGTCAGCAAGCCCGATGGCTATACCGGACTGATGAACGCGTCGATCCAGGTCATGTACCCGGGCATCTTCAAGGTCCTGCACTTCGATCCGATGAAGGACTTCACGCCCGTGGGCGTGTTCGGCTTCGCCCCCATGGTCGCCGTGGTGCGGACGCAATCGGCCATCACCAGTTTCAAGGACCTGCTCGAAACCGCGCGCGCCAAACCCGGAACCCTGACGTTCGCCTCCGGCGGCCTGGGCTCGCTGCCGCACCTGGTGGGCGAACTGGTCAACCTGCGCACAGGAACGCGGATCTCGCATGTTCCCTATAACGGCACGGGCCAGGCGCTGACCGATGTGATGGGGGGGCATGTGGATGTGCTGTACGCCTCGGTCGCAAGCGCCATCCCGCTGATCAAGGGCGGCAAGCTGCGGGCCCTGGCGGTCACGTCGGCATCGCGGATCGACCTGCTGCCGGACGTGCCCACCATTGCCGAATCCGGCATCGCGGATTTCGACGTGACGTCCTGGTACGGGTACTGGGTGCCCCGCGGCACGCCGCCAGCGGTCGTCGCGAAGCTGAACCAGGCGATGCAGGACGCTTCAGCGATGGAGCCCGTGCGCAAGCGGCTGGCCGGCGAAGGCATCATCCCGAGCCGCATGACGGCCGATGAATTCGCCACGTTCGCGGCGGCGGAAAACGTCAAATGGCTGGACGTCATGAAACAGGCGAACGTCCAGCCCAACTGAACCGCGCGCCGGTCAGACCGGGCCGGTCCACTCCGTGACGAAGTCGCGGTAGTCCGGACGGTTGGCCGGCGGCACGGCGCAGGCCGGGGTGCCCACGGCCAGGAAGCCCAGGAAACGGTAGTCCAGGGAATCCAGGCCCAGCGCGTTTTGCACGTCTTCGACGTAGGTGCCCATGCCCGTGCTCCAGAACGCGCCATAGCCCAGCATGTGGACGGCGTTCAGCATGTTCATGGTGGCGCAGCCGGCGGCCAGCAGCTGCTCCTGTTCCGGAATCTTGGTGTTGTCGTGCGCGATCTTCTGCGCCAGGCCGATGAACAGCGGCACGGCCGCCATCCATTCGCGCACCGATTTTTCCTTTTCCGGCGTCATGCGCGGATCGCCGCTGCGCTTGACGGCCTCCAGCGCCACGTCCGCCAGCTTGCCGATGGCCTCGCCCCGGATCACGACGAAACGCCATGGGCGCAGCGCGCCGTGATCGGGCGCCGACATGGCGGCCTGCAGGATCTGTTCGAGTTCGTCGGGCTTGGGCGCCGGCGCCCGCAGGAATTTGAAGGAACGGCGCGTGGTCAGGGCGTGCAGCGGAGTGGCGGTCTGGGTTACGGTCATTGATTCAGGCGCAAATGGGAAAGAAACAGATTCTCATATTAAGCGATCGCGGCGGCTGTAGCGGGTATCCCCCGGCCTGCAGCAAGGGCATCTGGCCGATTGCGCCGCGGCCGTCAGCCCAGATGCGTGTGCCGTTCCTGCCGCTCTTCGACCTGCATTTCGCTCAGGCCATGCAGGATGCCGCAGTCTTCCGCGTCGGGCCGGGCCGACAGGCAGCGCTGGCGCAATTCGCTCAGTTGGGATTTCAGCTGCGTGAGTTCGGCGATGCGCGCGTCGACGTGCGAGATATGCTCGTCGAACAGCTCGTTAATGGGGCCGCACCCCGTCTGGTGATTGTCCGCCAGCGACAGAATGGCGCGGATTTCGTCCTGCGTCATGTCCAGCGCCCGGCAATTGCGGATCAGTCGCAGGCGCTCCAGATGGGGCTGCCCGTAGCTGCGGTAGTTGTTCAGGCCCCGGTCCGGGGCGGGCAACAGCCCTTCCTTTTCGTAATACCTGACGGTTTCGACCGTGGTGCCGGCCGCCGAGGCCAATTCGCCGATACGCATCGCTGCCTCCCGGATCAGATCCGAATGATTTAAGGGGTTGACCCTATAGTAACTCCAAGGTGTTCAATTGCGTCATCAGCTTATTTGAAGGCTAGGACGATGTCTTTACCTACGGTCAAACAACACGAACATCCGCCCTCGGGGCACGGCGACGCCTGCTGCGGCGGCGGACACGCGCAGGACCCGAAGAAGCACGACCACGCAGAACCTGCCGGCGCGGCGCATGGCCACGGCCATAGCCACAGTCACGCCCATGTCCACGCGCCCGCCCCTGCGCACGCCGACGCGGCCTGCTGCGGTCACGAGCACGGCGCACAAGACTTCCGCCTCTCGGACGCCGGCGCGGCAACGCTTGCCGCCGGCCCCGGCCAGGTGCTGGCGCGCCTGCGCATCGGCCAGATGGACTGCCCCACCGAGGAAACGCTGATCCGCAAGAAGCTCGACGGCGTGGACGGCGTGCATGCGCTGGACTTCAACCTGATGCAGCGCGTCCTGACGGTGGTGCATGCCGAAGGCGCGCTGGACCGCATCGTCGCCGCCATCAAGTCGCTGGACATGACGCCCGAACCGCTGGCCGACGGCGCGCCGGGCACGCCCGCCCCCGCGGCCAAGCCCGTGAACTGGTGGCTGATCGGCGGCGCTGGCGCGCTGGCGGCGGTATCCGAGTTCTCGCATTTCGCCGGCTGGCCGCTGGCCCTCACCGCCGCGCTGGCCCTGGCGGCCATCCTGGCTTGCGGCGTGAGCACCTACCGCAAGGGCTGGATTGCCGTGCGCAACGGCAACCTGAACATCAACGCCTTGATGAGCATCGCCGTCACCGGCGCGGTGCTCATCGGCCAATGGCCCGAAGCGGCCATGGTGATGTTCCTGTTCAACGTGGCCGAGCTGATCGAAGCGCGCTCGCTGGACCGCGCGCGCAACGCCGTGCGCGGCTTGCTGGACCTGGCGCCGGAAACCGCCACGGTGCGCCAGGCCGACGGCAACTGGACCGAAGTGCCCGCCGCGCGCCTGCAGGCGGGCGACATCGTGCGTGTGCGCCCCGGCGAACGCATCGCCGCGGACGGCATCATCGTGAGCGGCAGTTCGGCCGTGGACCAGTCCCCCATCACCGGCGAAAGCCTGCCCGTCGAAAAGGCCCAGGACGATCCCGTCTACGCCGCCACCGTGAACGCTGCCGGCTCCTTCGAATACCGCGTCACCGCGGCGGCCGGCAACACCACGCTGGCGCGCATCATCCACGCGGTGGAGCAGGCGCAGGGCGCGCGCGCGCCTACCCAGCGCTTCATCGACCGCTTCTCGCGCATCTACACGCCCACCGTGGTAGGCGTCGCGCTGCTGGTGGCCGTCGTCCCGCCGCTGCTGTGGGGCCAGCCCTGGTTCGACGCCATCTACCGCGCGCTGGCGCTGCTGATCATCGCCTGCCCGTGCGCCCTGGTGATCTCCACCCCGGTCAGCATTGTCAGCGGCCTGACCGCGGCATCGCGCCGCGGCATCCTGGTCAAGGGCGGCGTCTACCTGGAAGAAGGCCGCAACCTGAAGTGGCTGGCGCTGGACAAGACCGGCACGCTGACGCACGGCAAGCCGGTGCAGACCGACCTGCAGGATTGGGATGCGCCGCGGCAACCCGGCCATCCCGCCGCCCTGATCGCGGCCAGCCTGGCGGCCCGGTCCGACCACCCCGTGTCGCTCGCCGTGGCCAACGCCGCGCGCGAAGCCGGCCACGCGCTGCTGGACGTGCAGGCCTTTACCGCCCTGCCCGGCCGCGGCGTCAGCGGCCAGGTAGACGGCGCGACCTTCCAACTGGGCAACCGCCGCCTGATGCGCGAACTTGGCGTCTCCACCGACCGGCTGGAGGCCCGCCTGGACGAACTGGAACGCCAGGGCAAGAGCGCCATCGCGCTGACCGACGGCAGCCGCGTGCTGGCGCTGGCCGCGGTGGCCGATACGGTCAAGCCGACCAGCGCCGCGGCCGTCGCCGATCTGCACGCCCTGGGCGTGCGCACGCTGATGCTGACGGGCGACAACACGCCCACGGCGCAGGCCATCGCGCAACAGGTCGGCATCGACGAAGCCCGCGGCGACCAGTTGCCAGAAGACAAGCTGGCCGCCATCGAAAGCAAGCTGGCCCCGGGCGCCCGGGTCGGCATGGTGGGCGACGGCATCAATGACGCGCCTGCGCTTGCCCGCGCCGACATCGGCTTCGCCATGGGCGCGGCCGGCACCGGCACCGCCATCGAGACGGCCGACGTGGCTCTCATGGACGACGACCTGCGCAAGATAGGCACGTTCCTGCGCCTGTCGCACGCCACGCATCGCGTGCTGATCCAGAACATCGTGCTGGCCCTGGGCATCAAGGCGGTGTTCCTGGCCCTGGCCATGACGGGCAACGCGACCCTCTGGATGGCCGTGTTCGCCGACGTGGGCGCCAGCCTGCTGGTGGTGGCCAACGGATTGCGCCTCTTGCGGGCGGCGCCGGCAAGCCACTGAGGCGGCCGGCGCGCGGTTGCGGGGTTTGCCGGGTTTGCGGGGTTTGCGGGGTTTGCCGGGGTTTGCCTTTATCATGGCGAAAAATAGAGCCGCCCCGCGCGCCGTCAAGGAGACTCCCGCTTGTCCGCAGGCACGAATTCGCCCTACCCGGCGCCGTTCCCCACCTTCGAATCATCCGATTTTTCGGGGGAAGGCTCGTTCTACTTCGACCTCGTGCGCCTGCAGGACCGCGACGATATCCCCCGTGGCTTCCTGCACCGGCACAACTACTACCACCTGCTCTGGATGAGCGAGGCGCGCGGCACGCACATGCTGGATTTCGAGCAGCACGAGGTGCGCGACCACTCGGTCTTCTTCCTGTCGCCCGGCCAGATCCACGCCTGGACATCCTCCGTCAAGCCGCGCGGCTATGTGCTGAACATCAGCACGGACTTCTTCGCGCACATGTTTCCGCGGGCGGACGACATCGCCAAGTTTCCCTTCTTCCACCTGGCGGGCGGGTCGCCGGCCATTTACCTCTCGCGCGAGCAGCATGACGGCATGCTGCCGCTGCTCAATGAAATCGAACGCGAAACGCGCGACCGCCAGACCGGGCGCTTCGACGTGGTGCGTTCGTACCTGCTGATACTGCTGACGCAGCTGCGCCGCCTTTATCCGGCCGACGAGCGCGAGGCCGCCGCCGGCCCCAGCTATTCGCTGGCCAAGCGCTTCACCATGCTGATCGAGGAGCGCTATCTGGATTTCGGCGCCATCCGGCAATACGCCGACGCGCTATGCGTCAGCGAACGCCAGCTCAACGAGGCGGTCAAGCGCAGCGTCGGGCGCACCGCCAGCCAGCTGGTGCAGGAGCGCATCGCGCTTGAGGCCAAGCGCCTGCTCAGCAATACGGCCCTGGGCGTCGCCGAAATCGCGTTCCAGCTGAACTTCGAGGACCCCGCCTACTTCGCCCGCTTCTTCAAGAAGCGCACCGGCTGCACGCCGGGCGATTTCCGCAAGAAATACTACCGCCCCGCCGATTGACGGCCGCGCCGGGCGGATCCGCGAAAAAGTGCAACACAAGCTCTGATCTGTCCTAACGCGTCCGGCTCCGGGCTGCGTAAAGTTCATCCGGACTCAACCCCCGCCGCCTTGCGGCCTGATTGAAACTGCGATGAACGACACTCCCAAATTGATGACGGGCGGCCAGCATGTGGTGCGCGCGCTGCTGGAACACGGCGTGGACACCGTTTTCGGCGTTCCCGGCGAAAGCTATCTGGACGTGCTGGATGCGCTCTACGCCGAACAGGAACGGATCCGCCTGGTGTCCTGCCGCCATGAGGGCGCCGCCGCCTTCATGGCCGAAGCGCACGGCAAGCTGACGGGCCGCCCGGGCATCTGCATGGTCACGCGCGGGCCCGGAGCCACCAACGCCAGCATCGGCGTGCAGACGGCGTTTCAGGATTCCACGCCGCTTATCGTGCTGGTGGGCCAGGTCGGCAGCGACATGGTGGAGCGCGAGGCGTTTCAGGAAATCGACTACCGCCGCATGTTCGGGCAGTTCACCAAATGGGTGGCGCAGATCGACAGCGCCGCGCGCGTCACCGAGTACATGAACCGCGCCTTCTCGGTGGCGATGTCCGGCCGGCCCGGCCCTGTCGTGCTGGCGCTGCCCGAGGACATGCTGACCGAATCGGCCTTTCCGCAGGCCTGCGGGACGATCCAGGTTCCCGAGGCGCATCCGGCGCCCGATGCGCTGGCCAGCATGCGCGCCTTGCTGGCCGGCGCGCGGCGGCCGCTGATGATCGTGGGCGGCTCGGGCTGGACCGGCGCGGGGCTGGACAGCCTGAACCGCTACGCCAGCCGGAACGGCCTGCCCGTGGCGTGCTCGTTCCGCCGCCAGGACCTGTTCGACAACCATCATCCGCAGTACGTGGGCGAGGTGGGCATAGGCGTGAATCCGGAGCTGGCCGAGGCCGTGCGCAGCGCCGACGTGATCCTGGCGGTGGGCGCGCGCCTGGGCGAGATGGTGACCGGCGGCTATACGCTGCTGCAATCTCCCGTGCCCAAACAGACGCTGGTCCATGTGCTGGCCAGCCCGGAAGAGCTCGGCCGCGTGTACCAGCCCGCCCTGAAGATACAGTCGGGCCTGAACGCCTTCGCCGGCATGGCCGCCGGACTCGATCCGCTGGACGCGGCGCCGTGGCGCGGCTGGCTCGATGGGCTGCGGCAGAGCTACCTGCGCTACGCGGAACCGCCCGCGGCCGACCTGCGCATGGACCCCGCGCGCGTCATCGTCGCCCTGCGCGAGCGGCTGGATCCGCGCGCCATCCTCACCAACGGCGCGGGCAATTACAGCGCCTGGGCGCACCGCTACTACCGCTTCAGCCACCCCGGCACCCAACTTGCGCCCACCAGCGGCGCCATGGGCTACGGCGTGCCCGCCGCGATTGCGGCGAAGCTGCGCCACCCCGGCCGGCAGGTGGTCTGCCTGGCCGGCGACGGTTGCTTCCTAATGACCTCGCAGGAGCTGGCCACCGTCAGGCAGCACCGCCTGGCCATCGTCTTCATCGTGTTCAACAACGGCATGTACGGCACGATCCGCATGCACCAGGAAGTGAACTACCCGGGCCGCGCCATCGGCACGGACCTGTGCAACCCCGACTTCGTGGCCTACGCGGAATCGTTCGGGGTGTCCGCCGAACGCGTGGCCCGCCACGAGGATTTCGCGCCCGCCCTGGCGCGCGCGCTGGACAGCGGTTCGCCCTATCTGATTGAACTCACGCTGGACCCCGAGGTGATTACGCCTCGGGCCACCCTGACAAGCCTGCGCGAAAAGGCGCGCCTTGCCGCATCCTGAAATCCAGGATCGGATTTGCCCACATAAAAAATATCCAACACTGGAGAGAGAGACATGAATACCCCCTTGCGCCCCCTGCGGCGGCTGGCCGCGGCTGCGATGCTGGCCGCGGCATCCCTGAGCGCGGCTGCGCCCGCCGCCGCCTCCGGCTACCCCGAACGCCCCTTGCGCATCATCGTCCCCTTCGCCGCGGGCGGCGCCACCGACGTGATCGCGCGCACCGTGGCGCAAGCCATGTCCTCCCGCCTGGGCCAGCCCGTGGTGGTGGAAAACAAGGCGGGCGCCAATGGCAACATCGGCGCCGTCATGGCGGCGCGGTCCGAGCCCGACGGCTATACCTTGCTGATGGCCACCTCCAGCCACGCCATCAATGCCACGCTGTATCACAAGCTGGACTACAGCCTCACGCGCGACTTCGCGGGTCTGTCGAACCTGGCGTCGGTGCCGTTGCTGCTGGTGGTGAACCCGTCCGTGCCGGCCAGGACGCCGCAAGAGCTGGCCGCCTACGCCAAGGCCAACGGCAACCGCGTGAACTATGCCTCGGGCGGCACCGGCACCGCATCGCACCTGGCGGGCGCCCAGTTCAACTCGCTGGCCGGCGCGCAGATGACGCACGTGCCCTACAAGGGAGGCTCGCAAGCGCTCAATGACCTCATGGGCGGCCAGGTCCAGATCATGTTCGCCAACCTGCCCGAAGTGCTGTCGCAAGTGCAGGCCGGCCGCCTGACGCCCATCGCCGTCACCGGCACGCAGCGCCACGCTTCCCTGCCCGATGTGCCGGCGTTTTCCGAGACGCCCTACCCGGCCATGAACGCCCGTTCGTGGTTCGGCCTCTTCGTGCCCGCCGCCACGCCGGCGCCCGTGGTGGAAAAGCTGTCGCAAGCCATCACGCAAGGCGTGGCCGATCCCGCCGTGCAGGACAAGCTGAAGGGACTGGGCGCCGATCCCGTCGGCGACGGCCATGCCGCCTTCCAGCAATACGTGAACCAGGAAGTGGCGCGCTGGAGCGCACTGGTGAAACAGTCCGGCGCCACGGCCGACTAACTATTTTTCCGCAACGCCAATCAAGGATTCACCATGCTTTACGACGTACGCACCTACACCTGCCGCGCAGGCACCATCAAGAAGCACCTGGCGCTCTATGCGGAGCACGGCTACGAGGTGCAAAGCCGCCACCTGGGCAAGCCCCTGGCCTACATGCAGACCGAGACGGGCAACGTCAACAGCTACATGCACATCTGGGTCTACGACAGCGCCGCCGACCGCGACGCCAAGCGCCGGGCGCTGCAGCAGGACCCCGCCTGGGCGGGCTACCTGGCAAAAAGCGCGGACGCCGGCTACCTGATCAGCCAGGAAAACCGGCTCATGACGCCCACGGCGTTCTTCAAGCCCTGATCCTCAGCCCGTCTGTTCTTCCTGCGGCCAGTCGCGCAGCACGGGCGCGTCCGGCGCGCCCGGCCCGACATCGCGCAAGTGGTCGTGCTGCAGCAAGGCCATGCGGTAGGCGTCGCGATAGTCGCCGTTGGAAAAGAACTCTTGCTTCAGCAGGCCTTCGATCTGGAAGCCGCAGCGTTCGTACACGTGCACGGCGGCGGTGTTGTCCTTGTCCACCACCAGATAGACCTTGTGCAGGTTCAGCACGCGGAACGCGTAGCCCACCGCGATGCGGGTCGCCGCCTTGGCGTAGCCCCGCCCCTGGTAGCTGGGCGCGATGATGATCTGGAATTCGGCGCGGCGGTGGATGTAGTCGATTTCCACCAGCTCGACCAGGCCGGCGGGCTGCCCGGTGTCGTGCTCGATGATGAAGCGCCGCTCGTTCTGGTCGTGCAAGTGGCGGTCATACAGGGCGACCAGTTCGTCGTAGGCCTCGTAAGGCTCTTCGAACCAATAACGCATGATGACGTCGTTATTGTTGATCTTGTGCACGAAGTGCAGGTCGCCGCGCTCCAGGGGGCGTATTTTGATATCGGATATTACCGACATAGTTACCTCCGAAAGTGTGCTCATTGTATGCCGGGCGAGAACGCCGGCAGCCGCAGTTCGATCCGCCGTATCAGCTCGTCGGCGGCCGACGACAGGGGCCGCCCCAGGCGCAGCAGCGCCTGGCACTCCGGCGCGCTCAGAATCGGGTGCGCGATCTCCAGCGCCACGAGTTCGCCGCTGGCGAGCTCATGGTGCACGCCCAGGTTGGGCATCAGCGTGACGCCCGCCCCGCTGAGCGCATATTGCTTGAGCACCCGCAGCGAATTCGTCGTCAGGCTGGGCGTCAGGTGGATGCGCTCGGTGAACTCCAGCAAATCCACCGCCTGGCGCAGCCCGTAGGGCGCGGACATCAGCGCAAACGGATACGGCAGGATGTCCGCGATGGTGAGCGGCGCGCCCCGTCTGGCCAGCGCGTGGCCGGGGGCCGCCAGCAGGCAGACCGGATGCTTGCGGCTCACGCGGCAGCGTAGCCGCGGGTCCACGGGCGGGTTGTAGGCCAGCCCGATATGCGCGGCGTCGGTCGCCACGGCTTCCACCACTTCGTTCACCGATCCCACGTTGACGCTGATGTTGATCTGCGGATACTCGATGCAAAACGGCCCGATCACATGCTCCATGAGGCTGTCGATAAAGCCTTCGCTGATCATCAGGTGCACGTTGCCGCGCTGCATGCCCCGCAATTCCTGCAGGCGCGCATTCAGGTGCTCCTGGTGCGCGCGGCAGCCCCGGTGGTATTCCAGCAGCATGTCGGCCGCCTCGGTGGGCGTCAGCCCGCGCGAGCGGCGCTCGAACAACTGCACCCCCAGCTCCTTTTCCAGCAGCTGGATCTGGCGGCTGATGACGGAAGCCGCCGTGTCGAGCTTGTCGGCGGCGCCCCGTATCGATCCGCAGGCCATGACCTCGTGGAAGTACTTCAGGCGGACCTGGCTGATTTCCTGCATATCCCGTGTTCCTCTTGCGCGCGCCGGTTCGGCCGCTGGTCGGTGCGTGGCGCGGGCGTTGCCCGCAAGGCAACGATAATTATCGCGCAGGTCATTGTTTGGCACACCACAGTCTTCCAATAATGGCGGCGACCGGAAACGCCAGCCGTTCCGGCGCCATTCAAAGCCACCGCGGGCATCGGACCCGCGCAGGAGACATGCATGCCCCATACGACCTCGCCGGGCGCCGACCCGCGCTTGGCCCCGCTTTATCGCAAGATCACGTGGCGCCTCTTGCCCTTCTTGCTGCTCTGTTACGTCTTTGCCTACCTGGACCGCATCAACATCGGCTTCGCCAAGCTGCAGATGCAGCAGGACATCGGCATCTCCGACGCGGTCTACGGCCTGGGCGCGGGCATCTTCTTCCTGGGCTACGTCATGTTCGAAGTGCCCAGCAATCTCTTGCTGACGCGCATCGGCGCGCGCCGCACCATCAGCCGCATCATGGTGCTATGGGGCCTGACCTCGGCATCGATGCTGTTCGTGCAGGGCGAATGGAGCTTCTACATCCTGCGCTTCATGCTGGGCGTGTTCGAAGCGGGCTTCGCCCCCGGCATGATCTTCTACCTGACCTACTGGTACTCGCAGTCCCGCATGGCGGGCGTGATGGCGGTGGTGATGCTGGCCGGCCCCATCGGCGGCATCGTCGGCGGCCCGGCGTCGGCGTGGATCATGACGGCCTTCTCGGGCGCGCACGGCCTGGAAGGCTGGCAATGGATGTTCCTGCTGGAAGGCCTGCCCTGCGTGCTGCTGGGCGTGGTGGCGTTCTATTTCCTGGACGACAAGCCCGCCGAGGCCCGCTGGCTCAGCGCCGGGGAAAAAGCGCTGCTGGCGGCCGACCTGGAATCGCGCGGCGCGCAGAAAAAGCACGCCTTCGCGCAGGTGCTGCGCGACCCGGCCATCTACGGCATGGCCCTCACCTACTTCTGCCTGATCTGCGGCATCTACGCCGTCAGCTTCTGGCTGCCCACGCTGCTCAAGATTGCCGGCGTCCAGAGCACGATGGAGATCGGCCTGTACTCCGCCATTCCCTACGTCGCCGCGGCCATCTTCATGCTGTGGTTCGCGCGCAGTTCGGACCGGATGCAGGAACGGCGCTGGCATACGCTGGCGCCGGCGCTGCTGGCGGGCATATCCCTGTGCGTGGCCACCGCCGCTCCGACGCAATTCGCGTTGTCCCTGACGGCCATCACGCTGGCCACGGGGTTCATGTGGGCCGCATACACGGTATTCTGGGCCATCCCTTCGCAGTACCTGCAAGGGGAAGCGGCGGCGGGCGGCATCGCCCTCATCAACAGCATCGGCCTGCTGGGCGGATTTCTCAGCCCTTCGATCATCGGCTGGTCCAAGCAAGCCACGGGGTCGCTGGCCAGCGGCCTGTACGTGATTTCGGCCTTGCTGGTGGCGGGCGCCCTGCTCCTGCTCGTCAACCGCCCCCCCCAACCCGCGCCGGCGCGCGCCTGACATCCGACCCACAGGAAACAATCATGCATATTCTGGTTGCTGGTTTCCAGCACGAGACCAACACTTTCGCGCCGTCCAAGGCCGGGTACGAGAATTTCGTCCGCGGCGAGGGCTTTCCCGCCATGGTGCGCGGCGAGGACATGCTGGCGCTGCGCGAGGTCAACATCCCGGCGGGCGGCTTCATCAATGCCGTGATGGCGCAGGGCCATACCGTGAAGACGGTGATCTGGGCGGGGGCCAGCCCCTCTGCCCACGTCACCCGCGACGCCTACGAGCGCATCGCCGGCGAAATCCTGGACGCGGCAAAGGCCGGCGCCTACGACGCCATCTACCTGGACCTGCACGGCGCGATGGTCGCCGAACACCTGGACGACGGCGAAGGCGAACTGCTAGCCCGCGTGCGCAAGATCGCCGGCCCCCACGTGCCGGTCGTCGCCAGCCTGGACCTGCACGCCAACGTCACCGCCGAAATGCTGCAAGAGGCCGACGGCCTGGTCGCGTTCCGCACCTATCCGCACGTGGACATGGCCGACACCGGCGAGCAGGCCGCGCGCCTGCTGCTGGCGCGCATCCAGGCGGGCGGGCAATGGGTGCGCCGCGAACGGCGCCTGCCCTTCCTGATTCCGATCAACGGCATGTGCACCATGCTGCAGCCTTCGCAAAGCGTGTACGACATGCTCGCGGGCCTGGAGCAGACGCCGGGCGTCGCGTCCATCTCGTTCGCGCCGGGCTTTCCGGCGGCGGATTTTCCGGAATGCGGGCCGGTGGCGTGGGCGTATGGCACGGATGCCGAGGCGGTCGAGCGCGTGACGGAAATGCTGTATGCCCGCGTGCTGGAGCTGGAACCGGAATGGTCGCCCGACTTCCTTGAACCCGCCGAGGCCGTGCGCCGCGCGCAAACCCTGGCCGCGGGCGCCGCGCGCCCGGTGGTCATCGCCGACACGCAGGACAATCCGGGCGCGGGCGGCGACGCCAACACCACGGGCATGCTGCGCGCGCTGGTGGCCGCGGATGCGCAGAACGCGGCGCTGGGCCTCTTCTATGATCCGGACGCCGTGCGCCAGGCCACGGCCGCGGGCGTGGGCGCCACCGTGAAGCTGAGCCTGGGCGGCCAGTCCGGCGTGGCGGGGGATTCCGCCTTCGAAGGCGAGTTTGTGGTCGAGACCCTGTCGCCCGGCAAGCTGCGCTTTGACGGCCCGATGATGCACGGCATGGATGTGGACCTGGGCGCCGTCGCGGGCTTGCGGATCGGCGGGGTGCGGGTCGTGGTCAGCGCCAGCAAGGCGCAGATGCTGGACCGCAACCTGTTCCGCGTGGGCGGCGTGCAGCCCGAGGAAATGGGGATACTGGTGGTGAAGAGCTCGGTGCACTTTCGCGCGGACTTCCAGCCCATCGCGCATGAGGTGCTGGTGGCCAAGGCGCCGGGCCCCATGCAGGCCGATCCCGCCGACCTGCCCTGGACCCGCCTGCAGCCCGGAATCCGGGTGCGGCCGCTGGGGCAGCCGTTCGCCGCGAAGTGAACGCGGGGACCCCGGCCCCTTACTTCAGCTTGCCCTGGGGGCTGACGAAATCTTCAAGCGTCAGCCCCTTTTCCTTGAGGATGGCCTCCAGCAGGGGCTGCAGCTTGCCCAGGGATTCCTGGACGGTTTCGCGCACCGTGTCGACCACGACCTGGGTGCTGCGTTCGATCTCGATATTGACGAAATCGCCCGCCTGCTTGTCCTCGAAGACCGTCATGCGGCGCGTTTCGGGGATCAGCCAGACCTCGAACCAGCCCTCGGCGCGGTTGACTTCCGACACGGTCAGGCTGGCGCCGTTGATGGCGATGTAGCCCTTGGCGAACACATACTTGCGAAAGGCCTCGGGGATGCTGAAGCGCATCAGGCGGTTGGTGTCGGACGACTTCACCATGACCACTTCGGACGTGAAGTCCACATGGCCAGACAAGGGGTGCCCGCCGATCTCGGCGCCGTCCTTGGCCGCGCGCTCGACGTTGGCGCGGTCGCCCTCGGCGTAGCTGCCCAGCGTGGTGATGGCCAGGCTTTGCAGCATGACGTCGAACGTCGCCTGGTTCTCCGGCAGGATTTCCGTGACCGTCAGGCAGACGCCGTCGGTGGACACGCTGGCGCCGATGGCCAGGTCAATGCAGAAACCAGGGGGAAATTCCAGCGTGAAGGTGCGCAGCCCTTCGCGATCGGCGATCTTCGCGATCTTCGCGGTGCCTTGAACAATACCGGTGAACATACGGATCCTGAATGCGGGGCGGCAGGCCCCAAAAAAGCAAAACATCAACGTTAACCGATATTCTGCCAGGGACCGCGCCGCCCGCCCGTCGTTCAATGACGGATGGCGATGGTCTTCAGGGTGGTGAAGCCGTACAGCGCTTCAAAACCCTTCTCGCGGCCGTAGCCCGACTGGCGCGAACCGCCGAACGGCAGTTCCACGCCGCCGCCCGCGCCGTAGTTGTTGACGAACACCTGTCCGGCGCGCAGCTTGCGGGCCAGGCGCATCTGGCGGCCGCCGTCGCGGGTCCAGACGCCGGCCACCAGGCCATACAGCGTGCCGTTGGCGATTTCCAGCGCCTCTTCCTCGGTGTCGAACACCATCGCGGCCAGCACCGGGCCGAAGACCTCTTCCTGCGCCAGGCGGCTGTCGGGCGGCACGTCGCGAAACAGCACGGGCGGCTGGTAGAAGCCGGCCTCGGGCGCGCCTTCCTTCAGCTTGCCGCGCGCGGCGACCTTCAGGCCCTGGCCTTCCGCTTCCGCCAGGAAGCCGCGCACGCGGTCGTGCTGGCGAGCGTTGATCAGGGGGCCGACGTCCAGGTCGGCGGCGGCCGGGCCGGTGACCGTGGCCGAAAACGCGTCCGACAGGCGCTTGAGCACGGTTTCATACACGCCGCGCTGGATCAGCACGCGGCTGCCGGCCGAGCACGTCTGGCCGGCGTTCTGGATGATGGCGGCCAGCAGCACCGGCATGGCGGCGTCCAGGTCGGCGTCGTCGAACACGATCTGCGGCGACTTGCCGCCCAGTTCCAGCGTGACGGGCACGTGGTTCTCGGCGGCGGCGTGGGCCACCATCTTGCCCGTCTGCGGCGAACCGGTGAACGAGATGTGGTCGATGCCGGGGTGCGCGGACAAGGCGGCGCCCGCTTCGTGGCCGTAGCCCGTGCAGATGTTCAGGGCGCCGGCGGGCAGGCCCGCCTCGGCGGCGATCTCGGCCAGCTTCAGGAGCGACAGGCAGGCGTCCTCGGCGGGCTTGACCACGCAGGCGTTGCCCGCGGCCAGCGCCGCGCCGACGCTGCGGCCGAAGATCTGCAAGGGGTAGTTCCAGGGCACGATGTGGCCGGTCACGCCATGCGCCTCGCGCACGGTCAGCACGGTGAAGCCCGGGGTGTAGGGAATGGTCTCGCCGTGCAGCTTGTCCACCGCGCCGGCGTAGAACTCGAAATAGCGCGCCACGGCGGCGGCGTCGGCGCGGGCCTGCTTGATGGGCTTGCCCGTGTCGGCCGATTCCAGCTGCGCCAGCTCTTCCTGGCGGTCCAGCAGGGCAAAGGCGATCTTCATGAGCAAGCGGCTGCGCGTGGCGGGCGCCATCTGGCCCCACTCGCCCTCGAATGCCGCGCGGGCGGCCTGGACGGCGCGGTCCACGTCGGCTTGGCCCGAGCGCGCGATCGCCTCGAAAGGCTTGCCATCGGACGGGTTCAGGACGGGAATGGTTTCACCGGTGGCCGCGGCCACCCATTGGTTGGCGATAAAGTTCTTCTGAGTCACGATGTGCGGAGTAAAGTAGCGGCCGGACGGCCGGTTGGCGGGAACAAGCGGGTCTCCAGGCGCCGCCGGCGGCATGGCCGGTTGCGCCGCCGGCGCGTCATGCGCGCGGGCGTTGTGGTGTGGTGTCAAGGTACGGGAGCCTCCCGGAACTTGTCAATTCGATTGACAGCTTTTGTCCCAAGCTTCAGGATATTTTCCTGGCAGCCCGGGTTATCCCTAACATTTCAGGGCCTTATGGTCCTGGCCGGCTTGTCAGCACGACTGACAAGCCGTCCCTATCGACAAGGAGCGCGCCGATGAGCGATGTGCGTGACCCGCAGCTGGAATCGCTGCTTGCCGCCGCGGCCCGCCCCCGCCCGGAGCTGGACGTGCTGGCCGAAGTGGCCTCGGGGCTGGGATATGTGCGCGCCGAGCGTTTTGCCGAGCGCGTCTACGAGAGCCTGTTCTACGCGATCGCCACCGGCAAGATCGCGCCGGGCAACAAGCTGCCCACGGAACTGGAGCTGGCCGCGCTGTTCGAGGTATCGCGCCCCGTGGTGCGCCAGGCGCTGGACCGGCTGCGCGAAGACCAGCTGGTGGACTCCATCCGCGGGTCCGGCACGTACGTGCGGGCCAAGCCCGACCTGATGGGCGGCATGCCCGCGGTGGACCCGGCGCGTCGGGTCGGCCACATCCTCGAAGGCCTGGAACTGCGAATGGTGATCGAGCCGGAGTGCGCCTACCTGGCCGCCCTGCGCCGAACCAGCGAAGACCTGCAGGAAATGGACCGCATGCTGACCGGCTACGAAGAGGCCGACGCCTCCGGCGCCATCGCCCACCACCACGACTACGGCTTTCACCGCGCCATCGCCGCGGCCACCAGCAACCAGCGCTTCGTGCAGGTGCTGAAGTCGCTGGAGTACGACGTGAGCCACGCCGTGAACGTCATGCGCCACCTGGTCCACAGCGAACCCTGGAAGCGCACCCGCGCCGCCATCGACGAACACCGCCATATCTACAAACTGATCCAGGATCAGGACGCCGAGGGCGCGCGCAACGTGATGCGCGCCCACATCGAGAAAGCCCGCAGCCGCATGCTGAACAGCGGCTCGGAACATTGAGCAGGAAGCCGTTTATTCATGTCATCGCAACGCCCGCATTTGAATCTGGACCAGCAACTCGTCATCGTCACCGGCGCCAGCCGCGGCCTGGGCGCCGCCATCGCGCAGGCCTTCCTGCGTGAAGGCGCCAAGGTCGTCATCAACTACCTGAACAGCGCCGAACGCGCCCAGGCGCTGGCGGCCACCGCGCCCGGCCGCGCCCTGGCGGTGCAGGCCGACGTGCGCGACCCCGCCGCCGTGGCCGCGATGTTCGCGCAGGCCAGCCAGCACTTCGGCCAGCCGGCCAGCACCGTCGTCAACAACGCCCTGCCCGCCTTCCAGTTCAACGGCGACGCCCGGCCCCACGCCGACACGCTGGACTGGGCCCAGATGAACGCGCAGCTCGAAGGCAGCGTGCGCGCCGCGCTCAACACCACCCAGGCCGCCCTGCCCGGCATGCGCGCCGCCGGCGGCGGACGCATCATCAACGTGGGCACCAACCTGGTCCAGAACCCGGTGGTGCCCTACCACGACTACACCGCCGCCAAGGCCGCGCTGCTGGCCTTCACCCGCACCCTCTCGCATGAGCTGGGCGCGGACGGCATCACTGTCAACATGGTGTCGGGCGGCCTGCTGCGCACGACCGACGCGTCCGCCGCCACGCCGGACGCGGTCTTCGACATGATCGCCGCCGGCACCCCGCTGCGCGAAGTCACCACGCCGGAGCAATTCGCCGACGCGGTGCTGTTCTTCGCCAGCCCCTGGTCGCGCGCCGTGACCGGGCAGAACCTGATTGTTGATGGCGGGCTGGTGAAGGGCTGAGGGGCAGGATAAGAATGATCAGCAGCGAAGGACTAAAGAGGATCGTCAGAATCCTCTCGGTCAGTGCCTGGGCCGGATTGGGATTGGCAATCCGCCCTATCCATTTTCTAGCTGGCATTGCCTCCCACCGTGGAAGGCGTGTTCGCGGGCGGTGTCAAGAAATCAATAACGGCGAACAGCAAACAAGCTTGATAAGCGCACTTCCGCCGGCTCAAACAGGCAATGGCTTTTGCCTCTGACTATCCAGCTTCCGGGGTAAGTTAAGATTGTCGCCACTCAGTTCAATGAAATAATGAGCCTGATGCGCAGCTAGATCGCGTCGCCTGAATTGTCTCGGGCCATTCGACGAAGGCTCAGACGGGAGATTGACCAGATATGAGCACGGCACGCGAACCACAGCCACTCACGCTGGTTGAAGCGTTGATCCCTGTCTTCAGCCTCATTTTCCTGATCGCGTTATCGTTTTATCTCTTCGGCGATGCTGCAGCAGCCGGACCGACTCAGATTGCGCTCGTCGTATCGAGCCTGATCGCCGTGGTGATCGCATGGCGGCGCGGCCATTCGCTCGGCTCGCTGCACGCGGCCGCGATCGAAAGCGTCAGCTCTGGAATCGGCGCCATCTTCATTCTCCTCGCAGTAGGATCACTAATAGGAACCTGGGCGCTCAGCGGTACGCTGATGGCGATGGTCTATTACGGCATGCAACTGCTGAGTCCCGCTTACTTCTACGTAACCGCGGCCGCGATTTGCGCCGTCGTGTCATTTTGCATAGGTAGTTCGTGGACGGTGGTCGGCACCATTGGCATCGGCCTCATGGGCATTGCGCTGAATATCGAGATGGACCCGGCCATCACCGCCGGGGCGGTGATATCTGGCGCCTATTTCGGAGACACGGTTTCGCCGCTCTCGGACTCAGCGAACCTGGCTGCAGGCGCAGCCGGTGTCGATCTTTACGTACATGTCCGTGAAACGGCTCTGACCTCCACCATAGCCTTGGCGATCGCGCTTGCAGTGTTCTGGTTGCTAGGCGGCTCCGGCGATTTCGACACAAGCAGCAAGGCTGCCGCCATCCAGGCCTCGTTCGATATGTCGCTGCTGTTGTTCTTGCCACTCGTCGTTGTCGTGGTTCTGGCGCTCCTGAAACTTCCTCCATTTACGACGATCTTCGCGGGAGCATTGGTGGCGGGTGTGCTCGCCGCGATCATGTCCCCGGAACGCGTGGCGACCTTTGCCCAGGTTGTGGGCCGTGACGAATTGCCGATGTGGCTGGCATGCATCAAGGGCGTTTGGCTGGCTCTGGCGAGCGGGTATGTGTCAACCACTGGCTACCCCGAGCTGGACCAGCTCCTGTCGCGCGGTGGCATGTCCAGCATGCTGGACACGGTATGGCTGATCGTCACCGCCCTTGCCTTCGGTGGCGTGGTCGAGAAGGCGGGTGTCCTGGATAAGCTCATCACGCCGATTATCGAGAGAATAAAATCGCCTGGCGGACTTATCACGTCCATGGTCGGCACCGTGTTTGCGACCAACGTCGTGACGGCCGATCAATATATCGCCATCGTTCTACCAGGCAGGATGTTCAAGACGACTTTCGCGCAGCGCGGTTTTGCGCCCGTCGTATTGTCACGCACCGTGGGCGCTGCAGCGACACCGACCTCGGCATTGGTTCCATGGAACAGTTGCGGCGCCTATATGGCCGCCACGCTTGGAGTTACAACCGCCAGCTACGCACCATACGCGCTCTTTAGCCTGTTGAGTCCGGTGCTCGTAATCGCCGTCGCTCTTGTCGGCCTGCGCATCCAGCGCAACCCGGACACCTTGGTGCAACCGCCTGAAGACTCTTAATAGAGACCATTTTGGTTCAGCGGCGCAGTTTTCGGTTTATCCACCGAGTTTCTGGCCCAGGCCATGGACGCCAAAGCTATCTGATCAGACGATCGAGAGCTCGTGGTCGCCAGCCAGCGAGCCCCGCCACGCGTTGTCGATGATGCCTTCATATGCCGCCGCGATGTCAGCCACCGGAAAGGCCTTGGCCAGGCGGGCAACGCCCAGTGCGTCGCGCAGCAGCGCATCCCGCGATGCCTCTTCGATGCCGAAGCTGCGCAGGTCGGTAGGGATGCCCAGCCGCGCGACCAGGGCGCGCAGTTCGACAGGCAGCCGGCGAACCGCGGCGTATCCGTCGGGCTCGGTGATGCCGAAGATTCGAGCGACTTCCAGAAGCTCCGGGAACCGCACATCGCGCAGCGCATCGATCACGTACGGCAGTATCACGGCGTTGGTGCTGCCATGGCTCTTGTGCGTCTGCCCCGCGATCGCGTAGGCAATCCCGTGGCCCGCGTTCAGGCCCGCGCTTCCGTATGAAAGCGCCGCGTAGATGCTTGCGTAAGACATGCCGATGCGCGCCTGCGTATCGTCGCCGCGGGTATAGGCGCGTTCCAGCCATGCCGCGCACAGGCGCATCGATTCCCTGGCGAACATCATGGTCAGCGACGAACGGCCGCTGTAGCCGGGATCCACACAGGAACCGCGCTCATAGAGCGCGCTATCGAGCGTGACGAAGGATTCGATAGCGTGGGTCAACGCGTCGATTCCGGCGTCCGCCGTGACTCGGGGAGGACATGTGTAGGTGAACTCCGGGTCGACAAGGGCAAGCAGAGGACGCAGGGCGTTGTCCATCACCGCGACCTTGGTGGCATTGTCCGGATCCAGCAGGATCGCGCCAGGCGTTGCCTCCGATCCCGTGCCTGATGTCGTGGGCAGGGCAATCAGCGGCAGCGGCTTGCAACCTGCCAGGTCCCCGATGAAGTCCTGCACGGGCCTGCCCCGAGGCAGGGTAAGGCAGAGGGCCTTCGCAAGATCTATGTTGCTGCCGCCTCCCAGCGCGATGACGTGGTCGGGCATCTGGCCATCGAGCGCCCGCAGGACGCTTGCGGTGGCCTCGTTGCACAGCGTGGTTGTCGGGTCCGGCTCGCCGCCGTCGAACACAAAGTACCGAATGCCCAGCGCCCTGGACGCGTCGACGAGCTCTCGCACCCAGGGCGTGTTGTTGACGAAATAGCTGTCGGTTACCACCACGCCACGCCGATAACCCAGGCGTTCGAGCAGCGCAGGCAACTCGCGGCGCGCGCCGCAGCCGATGATCAGGCGACCAGGAGCACAGAAGTGGACGAGGTCTTCAGGTCTCATTTGACGGTCTCCGGATTATGGGTGGCGGCAGGCGATATCGAATCCAGGAAGCGCCGGATCTGGTCCGAGACCTCCGCGGTGTTCTCGGTGAGCACTCCGTGGCCCGCGCCCGCAATAATGTGCCGCGATGCTTGCTGCAGCCCGCTGGCGAGCCGCAGGCCGTGCGCCACGGGTGAGTCAGGATCGTCGCTGCCATGGATGACGATGGCCGGCTCTGGAATTGCCGCAAGCGAACCGCGATGGTCAAGCTTGCGTATACACCGCCAGGTGCCTGCAACGGCCGCATGGTCAGCCGCCTCGCGCAGCCCCAGCCGCCGCTCGCGATCCGCTGCCTCGCGCAGCAGTTGCTCGCCGTCGCTCTTGAACCAGGACGTTTGCGCGAGGCAGTCTGTTCCCGAAGCCAGAACCAGTCCGGCGGGCCGCGGTGCGCCCTGGCGGCGCAGGTACTCCAGGATCACCGAGACGCCCATGCTCCAGCCGGCGAGTACGAACGTGGCGTCCATGCAGCATGCGCGTATCGCGGCCTCGAGGTCGTCGGCGTAACGACCCAGCGCATAGTCCCGGGCATCTCTCGGAACGATGGAGCCTCCCCTGCCGCGCAGGTTCGGCAGCACCCAGGTCGCGGCGTCGGCCAATGTTTCGACCACGGGCATCCACGAACTTCGCGTGCCCTGGATGCCATGTATGGCCACCACGCGCAGCGGCCCGGTTCCTCTTGTTTCGATGTCCACTATCTGCACCCGTATCGTAATGTACAGCTTATATATCTTAAGGCGATGACTGATGTTTTGCTATCCTTTCACCGTCGATGACGAAGGAGAAATGGATTGGCCAGAGCAGCAAGTTCCAGGAACGTGACCCCGGCGCGCAAGGGTGGCTCTCTCCTGCCCGATACCGCGCTGCTGGAGTCGAAGTCCAAACTCAACGACGTGGCCTACCAGCTTCTGGAAGAGGCCATCGTGACGCTGAGAATCCCTCCCGGCGCGCTGGTTTCGGAGCAGAGGCTCAGCGAAATGACCGGAGTCGGGCGCACTCCGCTGCGCGAGGCGGTACAGCGGCTGGCGCGGGAACACTTGATCGTGGTGATGCCGCAGCGCGGCTTGCAGATCCCCACGATAGACATCGGCAAGCAGCTTCGTCTGCTGGAGACCCGGCGGGAGATTGAACGGCTCATCTGCCGAAGCGCGGCCAAGCGTGCGACGCCGGCCGAGCGCAAGAGCTTCGAGCGGCTGGCCAGCGAATTCAGCGCGGCGGGTGTCAAGAACAACGATGTCGCGTTCATGCGTTCCGACCGGGAGTTCAATGAACTGTGCCTGGTCGTGGCGCGCAACGAATTCGCAGAGAGCGCAATGCGGGCCCTGCACGGCCTCTCGCGGCGCTTCTGGTATCTGCATTACAAGCAGGCTGCGGACCTGCCCGAGATGGCGCGCCTGCATTCGGCGGTCGCGTCCGCCATTGCGCGCGGAGACGTCGCCGGGGCGGGCGAGGCGCTGGACCGGCTGGTGGACAATGTCGAAACATTCACCAAGGCCACGGTCACGCTCGATCAGATCTGAAGCGCCGCGCACGCCCCCCGCCGCGGCGCCTTTGCCCGATAGCGGAACCGACATCTAGCGCGCCTGCATCGCGGCCGCCTCTTCATCCGAAAGCTGCGGACCGTCCAGCGTGACGCGGGAGTGGTCGCTACGAAACCGCGCGATCACCGGCCGGAGCTCATCCTTCACGTACTTCTCGCTGTAGCCGTTGAAGAGGTGCCCGATGAGCCCCCGACGCAGATCCGTGGTGCCCATGAACCAATCGGCGATGGGAAACGTCAGGTTCATGTTGTATTTCATCATGATCCCCAAGTTGTGGTGAGCAGTGTGATGCCGGCGGATCGTATTGATGAAGGGCATGTTGCGCACGAACCAGTTGTCGTGCACGTGGCAGCAGTAGTGAAAGGTCTCATAGACCATGTAGAGCCCCACCATCGTCAAGAAGACGATGTAGCCGGCATTTGCATTGAAGATCAACGAGGCGGCATACCCCAGGCAGGTCCCGGCTACCCCCAGCGTAATCAGCACGCGCCAAGGAAAGAAAACGATCCGAAATTCCTTGGTGGTGTCGATCGTGGGCTCAAGGTCCGTGAAGTACTGGTGATGCTGCCGCGTGTGCCGCTCGTAGATGGCCCGCAAGGCGAAGACATCGATGCGGCGGTGCATCACATAACGGTGCATGAACCACTCGACGAAATTTCCCGCCAGGAATACCGGGACGATCAGGAACCACTCCCAGGTCGCGCCCTGGATCTGCCGCAGGCAATACCAGACTGCCGCGGCGCCGACCCCGTACATGACGCCGATGTGCAGCAGCCCGTTGTACAGCGGGCTGATATCCGCCTTGTACTGCTCGCGAAATTTGCGTTGCCGTTCCGTCATCATGGCTGCACCCCTGTATTACACAACTTATATATTAGTTGAATCCAAAAGCGCGGACCTCAGTACAAACCCGCCTAAGATATTTATTGAACTCAACTAATATATAAGTTGAACAACAAGACCGCACAACCAGGACTGGAGACAAACCATGGATATTTCCGTGCGCGCGTTGGCTTCACGCGCAAGTGTTGCTGCACGCCTCGAGCGCCTCCCGATGACGCACTATCAGAGGCGCCTGTTCGCAATCATTGCGACCGCCTGGTTCTTCGATTCGATGGACCTCGGCATCATGACCTTCGTCCTGGGCTCGATCAAGGCCGAGTTCGGCCTGACGGCGGCGCAGACAGGCCTGCTGGCCAGCTCCAGTTTCCTCGGCATGTTTCTTGGCGCCGCGATCGCCGGGCTGCTTGCGGACAGGTACGGCCGCAAGCCGGTGTTCCAGGTGAGCATGATCTTCTGGGGGGTGGGCAGCCTGATGTGCGGCTTCGCCCAGGACGTGAACACTCTGATGGCGTTCCGCGTGCTGCTCGGCTTCGGCATGGGCATGGAGTTTCCAATCGGCCTGTCGATGGTCTCCGAGATCGTTCCCGCCAAGAGCCGCGGACGATACGTGGCGGTTCTGGAAGGGTTCTGGCCGATCGGCTTCATCGCCGCGGGCATCGTGGCCTACCTCTGCCTGCCGCTGATTGGATGGCGCGGGATCTTCATTGCCCTGGCTATCCCCGCCGTGTTCGTCTTTGTCGTGCGCCGCTATGTGCCGGAGTCGCCACGCTGGCTTGAAGACGCCGGGCGCACGGAGGAGGCAGATGCGGTAACTGGCCGATTCGAGCATGCCGTCATGCGCTCGGGCCGCCTGGGCAGCCTGCCGGACGTGGCGGTATCGGCACCGCAGGCGCGCGAGGACCGCCGCGCATTGTTCGCGGAGATCTGGCAAGGCGTCTATGCCAAGCGCACCGCGATGCTCTGGATCCTGTGGCTGTTCGCCTTGCTGGGATATTACGGACTGACAACCTGGCTGGGCGCGCTATTGCAGCAGGCAGGCTACGAAGCCACAAAGTCGGTCCTGTACACCGTGTATATCTCGCTGGCGGGCATACCCGGATTCATCTTTGCCGCATGGCTGCTGGAAGCCTGGGGCCGCAAGCCCACCTGTGTGCTGACCTTGCTCGGCAGCGCGGCCTTCGCCTATCTCTACGGGCAGGCCGCGGCCACGCAAGCCCCCCTGGCCTACCTCATCGGGGCAGGACTTTGCATGCAGTTCTTCCTGTTCGGCATGTGGTCGGTGCTGTACGCCTACACGCCGGAGCTGTATCCCACCCGCTCCCGCGCAACCGGCGCAGGCTTTGCCTCATCGATCGGCCGCATCGGCTCCCTGGCTGGCCCCTACGTGGTCGGCGTCCTGCTGCCTGTTGCCGGCCAAGGCGGCATCTTCGCGCTTGGCGCGGCATCCTTCGTGATTGCTGCGCTTGTTGTCGTCCTGCTCGGGGTGGAGACCAAGGGGCGGTCGCTGGAGGAGCTTTCGCACTGATTGCTGGCGGCCGCGTCCGCTCACGGTGAACGGACGCCTACCCTTGGATTGGGGTCCAGCACGATTGGAAAATGTTCCAATGGCATGGAAGCTAGGCGTTGCAGACAACGCCAATCTTGTTTCCAGACGGATCGCGCATGTAGGCGGCATACCAGTGCGGTCCATAGTTCGGGCGCAGACCTGGTGCGCCTTCATCGCTACCACCATTGGTCATGGCGGCCTCGTAAAAAGCATCGACTTCTGCGCGAGACTTAACCATAAATCCGACCATGGAACCATTGCCGGCACTGGCCTGTTCCCCGTTGAAAGGCGTGCAGACCCAAAGGGTAAACCCATTGCCCGTCCCATCTTCAGAGTAAGCACGCCAGCCAGGAAACGCCGTGTACTTACTCCATCCGATCGTCGTTAGTACTGCGTCATAGAAGATGTTCGACTTCGCGGGATCCGATGCGCCCACGGTTATATAGGTTCCCATACTCCCTCCGAAATACTGTATGAATAACCAGTATATATGAGGCGCAGGCGGTGTGGGCGCCTGAGGAAAGAGTTCGATCCACGCATCTCCGGCATCCGATCAACGGAGACTTGGAAAAGGTCCAGACCGGCGACGCCACCCCGATCACCGCCGCGAGCGTGCGTTCGCTGATCGGGCGCGGCAAGCAGAAGAAGGCAGCATGAGCGGGTATCATCTGGCCTTGTCTCCGGCGAACGCCAACCACGCCCCGGACGAGTAGCCAGATGAGTAGCTAGACCGGGTTTTTGGAAGGCACCCCCGCCAAGAACCGCATAAATAAACGGTCTGCAAAATTTATGAAATTAGCCACCTGGAACGTCAACTCCCTGAACGTGCGCCTGCAACAAGTCCTGGACTGGCTCGCCGCCAACCCCGTCGACGTGCTGTGCATCCAGGAGCTCAAGCTCACCGACGACAAATTCCCCGAAGCCGCCTTCACCGAAGCCGGCTACCACGCCGTCTGGGCCGGCCAGAAAACCTATAACGGCGTGGCCATCATTTCGCGCGTGCCCGGCACGACGATGGTGCGCAACATCCCCGGCTACGACGATGCGCAGCAGCGCGTGCTGGCCCTGACCTTCCCCAGCCCCGAGGGCGACGTCCGCGTCGTCTGCGCCTACTGCCCCAACGGCCAGTCCGTGGGGTCGGACAAGTACGCCTACAAGCTGGAATGGTTCGAGGCCATGCGCAAATGGCTTGCCGACGAGATCAAGCAATTCCCCCGCTTGGCCGTGCTGGGCGACTACAACGTCGCGCCCGCCGACGAAGACGTGCACAACCCCGAGAAATGGGAAGGCCAGGTGCTGGTGTCCGAACCCGAGCGCCGCGCGCTGCGGGACCTGCTCGACCTGGGGCTGGCCGATTCCTTCCGCCTGTTCGAGCAGCCCGAGAAATCCTTCAGCTGGTGGGATTACCGGCAGTTCGCGTTCCGCCGCAACGCGGGCCTGCGCATCGACCACGTGCTGCTGTCCGCCCCGCTGGTCAAGCGCTGCGTGGCCTGCGTCATCGACAAGGAGCCGCGCCGCAACGAGCAGCCCTCCGACCACGCGCCGGTCATCGCCACCCTGCAATTCGCCTGACGGATTTAGTTTTCGGGCGTGTTGCGCAGGCTGGGAAGATTCCTGTATATTCTTGATCTTGCTTCATTTGGGGCGGTAGCTCAGCTGGGAGAGCGTCGCGTTCGCAATGCGAAGGTCGGGAGTTCGATCCTCCTCCGCTCCACCAAATTCCAGACGGAAAAGCCTTGGAAACACAACGTGTTCCAAGGCTTTTTTGTTTCTGTTGCCTTGACCGGCAGCGCGACGCTGCGCACCACGGCAACGCTGCCAGCACGCGTCAAGGTCAAGACTCGGGCTTCAGGGTGGCGACATCCTGAAAAACGCCGTCCGGATCGTAGCGCCGCCGTAGTTCACCGATGCGCCGCCAGTTCTCCGGGGCGAAGCAACGCTCCAGCTCGGCGGCACGTGTTTCGATATCGAATTCGTTGATATAGCAACCGCTTGCCACCGCCGCGAGATCGTCGTACAGCCCTTTGAGCCAGGTCCGGTTGATATCGTCGTCTTCCGCATCGTTCCACTGCGCATACGTCGAGAGAAAAAACTGCCCTCGCGCCGAATAGGCCGCGTCGGGATATGTTGGCGCTCCACGCCAGACAATGAGCGGCACGCTGGCCGCAGACGGCTGTAGCGGCAGATGCCTGGCGAGAATCGCGATGGCGTCCTCGGCGTCGTCGGTAAGGATGTTGTCGGTGCGATAGCGCTTCGAGACCAGCATCGCATCGGACTGTTTGTAGATTGACTCGAAACCGGAGGGCTCATCCTCCGCGATTGCCGTGAGCCATTCTCCTGGCAATCGCGACACGAGGGCGCCGTGCAGCGCCTTCGCGTGCGTCGTGCTGTCGGCGAACGCGATTGTGTTGAGCAGCACGTCGCGCCCCTGGTCTGCGCCGCCCCCCGGAATCACGGCGAGCATCACCTGCAATTGCGCTGGTGGCTGGATCTGCCGGATCGCCGTCAGCAGCGATGGAAGCTTGTGGAACGGCGCGCGATACATGTTGCTCGTGATCGCCCGCGGCAACGGCTGGCATGCCAGATGGAAGCGGATGACGGCGAAGAACAGCGCAGGACCACCTCCGCGCGCCGCCCAGAACAGGTCGGGTTCGCTGTCGGCGCTGATATGGCGGACGCGGCCGTCGGCGGTCACGACGTCAAGCGCCTTGATATTGAACACGCTCATGCCACCCCAGGCGGCGCAGTTGATCCCCAGCCCGCCCCCGAGCAGAAATCCGCTGATCGCGACCTCACTGCCATGACCGGTTGGAAAGGCGAGATTGTCCCTGGCGAGGCGTACGCTCAACTCGCGGCTCGTCACGCCCGGCTGTACGATCGCGCGTCGCGCGGACGTATCGATGCTGATTTCCCGAAGCGCCGAGAGGTCGAGAAGAATGCCGCCTTCGCGCAGGAAGCACCCGCTATAACTGTGGCCGCCGCCTCTTACGCTGATACGCAGCCGGCGCGAACGGGCGAACTCCACCGCCTGCACGACGTCTGCCTCGCTGCATGCCTTTACGATGTACGCCGGATATCGTGCGAACGAGCGGCCGTTCCATGTGGTTTGCTTGTGCCAATCCGCGTATTCGGGATGATGCCGCGAGCGGACGCGGCCCTCGGTCTTGATGGAATACTCGCGAAAAACGTCTGCGGCAGCGGTGGTGCGCGGCAACGCCATGGCGCTTACTCCTTGCGACCGGAAAAGCAGGTGGAGGGCGAGGCGCGGACGATCGCCGCAGCGCCGGTCGACGAATCAAGGCTTGCAGTGTCTGCGAGGTCGGCGCTCGTGATCGCGAAGAGCTGGCGCGGATGCAAGCCGAGTCGGGTCTTGATCCTGAAATTGAGCCGGCCGCCTTCAACCCGGCGGCACTGCCGCTCAAGCGCATGCCGATAGCATGTTGCGAAGGAGATCGTGTAGGGACTGAAGTCTGTCTGATCGTAGTCCATGCCCGCGGACCAGATATAGAAAACGCCGGCCTTCTCGAAGCAGATGAGGCCACTGATCAGCCGCCCGTCCCGTTCGATCACGCACAGGCGCACAAGGTCTCCGCATAACTCGCAGAATTGCACCAGTTCTTCTTTGGGGAAGTACTGTGGCGTTCCATGCCGGGCCGTCGTTGTATGGCACATCCCGGCGAGTTGTTCGAGTTTGCCGCCGAAAGGCGGCGTGACGACATGCGCCTGCGTGCCGCTGGCGGCAAACTTCCTGAGCTGGCGATTCATTTCCCACCGACCTTCGCTGGGCAGTTGCGCGACCAGGTCATCGAAGTCCCGGAAGTCGCCGGCATCGAGGTGAAAGCTGTCCACCATGTAGTTGATATGAAGGCCGCAGTCCTTTGCGCTGGCGAGCAACGCCGCGTCGCGGACGTTCAGAATGCCGTAGTACCGCGCCCCAGTGCGCGCCGCGAGTTCCGCGAGCGCCTCGAACAGCAAGCGGTACACATCGGCGCAGGCAAGAACCGAAGGAATAGTGCTTTCGAAGCAGTGCATGATGTGACTGAACAGGCCGAGATCGCCGCCGTCGTCCACGAGTCCGGCGGTTCGCCTGAGGACGCCCAGTGGATCAACGGTGCTGATCTGCTGCAGATAAACGGGAAGGAATGCCACAAGCCGGCGTTCCTGGAAAACGCAAAGGTAGTAGGAGCCCAGGGCCGGGAGCAGCGGCGACCGTTCCGCGGCAAGCAGGAATCTCGGATCGTAGAAGAGCGAAGCCTGGCTTTCCGCATAGAACGCTTCGTAATCCCCGGGCGCGATCCGCTCGAGTGCGTCGGTGACCTCCACACGCAGCTGCATGTCGAACCTCCTCCGTTATGCGTTGATGTGTCGTCTGCTGAAGATCGAACCGGTCAGGCCGGCCAGGACAGCACGACCTTGCCCGCATCGCCGGCGAGCATTGCTTGAAAGCCCTCTTTGTAGCGATCGACCGGCAAGCGGTGCGTAATGATGCCGCGGACGTCGAGGCCGGTGGCGATCAGGTTCAGCATCTTGCGCCATGTTTCGAACATTTCGCGGCCGTAGATGCCTTTGAGGAAGAGCCCCTTGCACACGATACGGCTCCAGTCGAGACTGATCCTTCCCGAGGGCAAGCCAAGACAGGCCACACGCCCCCCCGGCTCCATCGCGCCGATCAACTGTTCCAGCGCTTCGTTGTAGCCGCTCATCTCGAAACCGACGGAAAATCCGTTGACGATATGCAGACGGCTCATGACATCCGCGAGCGGCATCTCGCGCGGATTGACAGTTACCACGTCCGCGACGCGGCTCGCGAGCGCGAGCCGCACCGGATTTACATCGGTCAGGACCACGTTGCGCGCCCCCACGTGCCGGGCAACCGCGGCCGCCATGATGCCGATGGGCCCCGCCCCCGTAATCAGCACGTCCTCGCCGACGAGATCGAACGAAAGCGCGACGTGAACAGCGTTGCCCAACGGATCCAGAATCGCGCCCAACTCGTCGTCGATCTCATCGGGCAGCGGTATCACGTTGAATGCCGGCAGCGCCAGATACTCCGCAAACGCGCCGGGACGATTGACGCCGATGCCGCGCGTGTTCGGATCGAGGTGAAACCGCCCGGCCCGGGCGGCGGCGCTGTTGATGTCGATGATGTGCCCTTCGCCGCTCACGCGCATGCCGGGCCTCAGATGACTGACGAGCTTGCCGACCTCGACGATTTCACCCGCATATTCATGGCCGGTCACGAGCGGCACCGGCACGGTTTTTCGGGCCCAATCGTCCCAGTTCCAGATATGCAGATCGGTGCCGCAGATACCGGTCTTCCGGATTTGAATCAGTACTTCGTCGGCGGCGGGAATGGGCCTGGCAACCTGCTGTAGCCAGAGGCCAGCCGAGTTTTCGGCTTTGACGAGAGCGAGCATGGGGAGCTCCGAAGCATCAAGGAATAGAAGGCTTGCGAAACGGGGTGCGCGATGGGTCGCGCTTGCGGTCGCCCTCGCCCTATTGGCAGCGCAGAATTACCGCATGGGGCTTGGACAGGTACGCGCGGAGCAATTCGGGCGCCCGCTCGATGGGGACGAGGGCCTTGGGAAGCGGATTCAGATGGGCGATCTGCTCAAAGCCGGCCGTCTGCAACGCGGCATTGAGCGATGCGGCGGACCAATACCACGCGGTGACGGTGCCGTTGTATCCGGAATGGAACAGTTCGAGCTCGATGGCTCCGCCATCCTCATGGGGCGGATTCTGCGTCAGCGAGAAGCCATACGGCCGGTAGTACGCTGGATCCGCGACATATTCGGGATGAACCGGAAGCGTCACAAGCCGGCCGCCGGGGCGTATCAATCGCTTCATGCTTGAGCACATCTGCTCAAGCGCCTGCCTGTTCGATGCATAGGGCAATACGTATACGCCGAGCACCAGATCGAACTGCCGATCGAGCTTCGGATCAAGCTTCGAAACGAACGAGATGCCCAGACGATCTTTAGACTCGCGATTTCTCGCATGCTGCAACATGCCCTCGGACTCGTCGAAGCCGACAACTGTGCGTGCTCCTCGTTGCTTGAGCATGCGGGAATACGTGCCGTCTCCGCATCCAAAGTCCAGGACATCCTGGCCAGCAACCTCGCCAATGGCTTCGAGCACGCTGGGAATTTCGATGTCCCGTCGAAACGGCCAGGTTGCCATGTCTTCGTACAAAGTGGCCAGACTATCGAACTGGCTGTTCGTTGCGTTAGTCATGTTGGCTTCCTTGGGAATAGACGTCTGAACGGCGTATGTGAATATTCTTATTACATCTTTAGATACGCCGACATTGATTGGCTGCAGCTCAGGAAAAGACGGGAGAAGTCAATACGGACATTCACCCCTTAACAGCATGGTGAATTTTATGGGTTTTCTTCTGATTGGGCCGTGCGCGATCGGCAATATTTTTCAATATCCGCACGGATACTGATAGAGAGAATATTTACAAAACCGGTATTTGAAAATGTAAAACGCGTCAATGTATGACGCCTATGCGACACGTATCGGTTCTGCTTTGCGCGCATCGCAGCGTCCAAGGGGAAACCGGAAACCCGTCCAAAGCTGCTTCCTCGTCGACGCAATTCGACCGAAAAAACGTGGTTGACTATGTTTGTATATACAAGTTAAATCATGCCCATCGATTGCGCCGCGCAAGCGTCCAGCATGAGCCCCCAATGCGGGGCGTGCGCGACGGCATTCCGTAAGCCAATTCGAGGCTTTCCTGCTGCTCGGCTTCCTATCCCTCCGAAGGAGTTTTGATGCACCGTCCATCCCCGGCTACGCGCCGCGCCGTCATCGCCTTGCCGTACGCATTCGGAATCAAAGCCAGCATGGCATTGGCGGGCATCGTGCTCATGGCGGGCGGCGCGTTTGCATCGCCAGCCGCGCAGCCTGCCCTCGTCCTGGACGGCGCTACCCTGACGCTGGACCAGGTTGTCGATGTCGCCCGCAACGGGCGCGCGGTGGAGGTTTCGAAAGCGGCGCTGACGCGGGTGGAGCGCTCGCATGCGCTCCTGCTGGAATATGCGCGGCTGGGGCAGCCGGTGTACGGCTTGAACCGCGGGGTCGGCCAGAACAAGGACCAGACCATTTTCTCGGGCGACACGATATCCGACGAAGCGCGCGGCCTGTCCGAAGCGTTCAACCATCGCATGCTGCTCTCGCACACCGTGGCGTTTGGCGAACCCGCCCCGGCCGACGCGGTGCGGGCGACGATGGTCATCAGATTGAATACCGCCCTGTTTGGCGGCACAGGCATGAGCCGCGCGCTGGTCGACCAGTACGCCGCCTTCCTGAACGCGAGCCTGACCCCGGTGGTGCTGGGAGAAGGATCCGTGGGCCAAGCCGATATCACCATCTTGCCGCAGATCGGGCTGGCGATGATGGGCGAAGGAAAGATCGACATGGGCGGGGAAGTGATGAATGCGGCCGACGCATTGCGCCGGGCAGGCCTCACGCCGGCCAGGCCCTATGCCAAGGACTCGCTCTCCATCCTGAGTTCGAACGCGTATGGCGCGGCGTTGGCGGTGCTGGCCGCGCACGATGCCGCAGCCATTTTGAAACGGGCCGACGAGGTCGCCGCCCTGTCGCTTGAAGGCCTGAACGGCAACGTGGCGCCGCTGCTGGCGGCCACGCAGGCGCAACGCCCTTACGGCGCGCAGCAGCAGACCGCCAAGGGTATCGTCGAGATGCTGCGCGGCAGCGCGCTCTGGCAGAAGGACGACAAGCGCCCGCTGCAAGACCCGCTGAGCTTTCGCACCATCAGCCAGGTCCATGGCGCGGCGCGCGAGACGCTGCAGGCGCTGAAGGCGCAACTGGCCATCCAGATCAACAGCTCCGACGACAATCCCACGGTCGCCCTGGACGTCGAGCCGCCCAAGGACGCGACCCCGCAAGAGGCCCGCTACTACGTGACCCAGGGCGATGTGCGCGGCGCGATCCTGCCCAGCGCCAGCTTCGATCCCACGGTATGGGTGCTGCCGCTGCAGAGCGTCGGCGTGGCCCTGTCCCAAGTCGCGCAGTCGTCGGCGCAGCGCACTTTGCGCATGGGCGATCCCACGTTCACGCAGCTGTCGCGCTTTCTTGCTCCCGATGACCGGACGCTGGCCTACACCACGATCCAGAAGCCGGTCTCCGTCCTGGCCTCCGAGATCCGTTCGCTGTCGCAGCCCGTGTCTTCGGATGCGCTGGCGCTGGCCGGCAACATCGAGGATATCGGCACCAATGCGCCCCTGGTCGCGCAGCGCGTGCAAAAGCAGGTCAGGTATCTGCGCACGCTGCTGGGAATCGAGCTGATGCATGCGGCTCAGGCCGTGGACCTGCGGACACGGGCCGACCCGCAGCGCCAGACCGGCGCCGGCACCGGCGCGCTGCTCCAGGCATTTCGCAAGCAGGTTGGATTTCTATCGCAAGACCGGCGGTTGGCCGACGACATCGCGCAGGCCGATCGCTTTCTTCAAGGGGCCCGCGACGCTGCACAGTAGCGCCAGGCTGTTTCCGTGCAGTGAGACTTTCAAGGGGAAAATATGAAAACGTCTCTTGCCTTTCGTAGCACCGCTTCCGCAATATTGACCACGGCCGCCATTCTGGCCGGCGCATTGCCCGCGACGGGCGCATCCGCCGCGAACAGCGGATTTCCGGACCACCCGGTCACCATCGTCGTGCCATTCGGCGCGGGCGGCATTGCCGACGTCCTGCCGCGCATCGTGGGCCAGCAGCTCAGCGCCAAATGGGGCGTGCCCGTCATCATCGAGAACAAGCCCGGCGCGTCGGGCAACATCGGCATGGCCCAGGTTGCGCGCGCAAAGCCGGACGGCTACACCCTGGCGCTCGCGCCCACGGGCAACCTGACCGTCAATCCGCTGCTCTATACGCAGCTGCCGTTCAACACCGCCAAGGATTTCGTGCCGGTGACCATGCTGGCCACATCGCCCAACGTGCTGGTGGTAAATGACGCCTTGCCGGTGAAGACCTTCGCGGAGCTGGTCGCCTATGCCCGGCAGCATCCGCAAAAGCTGAACTACTCGTCGCCTGGCCCCGGCAGCGGCGCCCACCTGGCCGGCGAACTGCTCAACCAGTCGGCCAAGATCAGCATCCGCCATATCCCGTACAACGGCATGGCCCCGGCGGTCAACGATGTCATCGCGGGAAATGTCGACATGATCATTGCCGGCGTCTCCACCGTGCTGCCGCAGGTCCAGAACGGCAAGCTGCGCGCGCTGGCCATTGCCGGACCGAACCGCCTGCCGCAATTGCCTGACGTGCCCACCATCGCCGAAAGCGGCTACCCGGGCTTTGACGTGACGTCGTGGTACGGCATCGTCGCCCCCGCGAAGGTACCTGCGGACATCCTGGAAAAGCTGCAAACGGATTTCGCCGCGGCCGTGAACGAAGAAACCGTTCGCCAGAAATTCGCCGGCCTGGGCGTGGATGCCGCAGGCTCATCGCGCGAGGCGTTTGCCAAGACGATCGAGGAAGAGACCCGGAAGTGGGCCGACATTCTCAAGAAAGCGGGCATCGAGCCCATCCAATAGCCGAGGAGACCCCATGCAATCCATAGACATCACCTATCTGAACGGCCCCGACGCGCGCGCGCTCGCGTTGACCGACGCCGAAATCCTGGCGGCCGTTGAAAGCGCGCTCGACGCCCAAGGGCGCGGAAAGACCGTCATCGAGCCGCGCATGCACCTGGTGCCCGAATCCTCGGACAAGGGGCACTTCAACGTCTTGCGCGGCTACATCGAGCCGCTGGGCATCGCCGGCGTGAAAGTCGTCAGCGATTTCGTCGATAACTACAAGTACGACCTGCCCTCGGAAATGGCGCTGCTCAACCTGTTCGACCCCTTCAATGGAAAGCCGCTGGCCGTCATTGACGCGACCGCCATTACCGACATGCGCACGGGCGCGGTCACGGCCCTGGGCGCAAAGCACCTGGCGCGCAAGAACAGCAAGGTGCTTGGCCATATCGGCGCGCGAGGCACCTCCTACTGGAACGTGCGCCTGCTCGACAGCCTCTACGATTTCGACGAAATACGCGTGCATTCGCGCCGCCCGGAAAGCCAGCAGGCCTTTGCCTTGCGGCTGTCCGAAGACCTGGGCAAGCCGGTGAAGGTGGTGAACGATTGGGAATCGTGCGTGCGCGGCGCCGACATCGTGGTCGAGGCCTCGCGCCTGCCCGCCCCCACGCCCTTGCTGAAAACCCAGTGGATCAAGCCCGGCGCGCTGGTCATGCCCTACGGCACGATGAGCGCCGTGGAGCTCTCGCTGACGGACATCATGAGCAAGGTGGTGGTCGACGATTGGGGCCAGTGCCGCAAGGGACTGCCCTACGGCGCGCTGCGCGCCCACGTGGACAGCGACCGCGTCACCGAAGAGAACCTGCATGCCGAACTCGGGCAGATCGTCGCGGGCGTCAAGCCGGGGCGCGAGCGCGAGGACGAGACCATCCTTTTCTGGCACCGCGGCCTGTCGACGACCGATATCGCGCTGGGCCATGCGATGCTGGAGAAGGCGCGCAAGATGGGCCTGGGCCAGACCTTGAAATTCGCATAGGTTCACACCGCCATGACACTCATCACTTCGACCAGGATGTACGACGTGGCGCCGGCCGCAAGAGCGGCATGGCATGCGCTCTTGCATGCGGCCCACGTCCGCGCGGGACTGGATGTCCAGTTCGTCGAGCATGCCTGGCCCACGCCCATCGGCGAACTCTGGGAACGCCCGGGACTGTGCGGCGTGTTCATGTGCGGCTGGCCCTTTGTGCGCGCCGTCCACGAAGGGCGGCGCTACACGCCGATGGCGTGCGTCGTGCCCTCATGGCCTGCGTACGAAGGCTTGCCGCGCTATCGAAGCGAATTCCTGGTCCGCGCGGACAGCGGCTGGCGAACCCTCGCCGACGCGGCGGGCTCGCGCTACGGCTGGATGGTGCGGGATTCCCAATCGGGCTGGAACGCGCCCCGGGCCGCATTGGCCGCGCTTGCGCCCTTGGGCGGTCCCTCGCGTCCGCGGTTTTTTGCCGAATCGAAGGGCCCCTACGGCAATCCGCGCGGCCTGCTGCGCGCCCTGGCCGGGCAGGAGATCGACCTCACCGCCGTGGACGGGTGGTATCTGGACCTGCTGCGCGCGCACGACCCGGCTGCGCTGGCCGGGCTGCGCACGCTGGCCGTCACGCCGTGGACGCCGAACCCCCTGCTCGTGGCCGGCCCCGATGTGGATGCCGGCGCCACGGAAAAGCTCGCCGGGGCGCTGCTGGCCATGCACGAGGACGACCGGTTCAAGGGGCTGTTGCAGCAGGCCCATGTGGCGCGGTTCGTTCAGCCCGACGCCGCCCGCTACGAAGCGTTGATCGATATGGAACGGCAGGCAGTCGAGCGGGGGTACGGGGAAATTGTCTGATCGGCGCGACCGCCCTTCTACCCGTGCCGCGAGATTTCCCTCAAACCGTCTCCTGATCCAGCCTGCGCACCGCGGCGCTCAGGGTCGAGAAATCGAACTCCTTGCGGCGGCGGGCGAGGCAGCGGATCAGCACCGTCGTCACGACCGGCACGAAAGCCGCCAAGAGGAAGGACTCAAGCAGGAAGGTGGGCTTGTCGCCCGGCGCCGGGAAGAAGAACAGGCCGGCAGCCAGGCCCGTGATCGTGGCGGCGGTGGCGGTGAAACCGTCGTGCTTGCGGCTGAACAGGCCATAGAACACCGGGAAGGCCGCCGCCGAGCACAGCAGGTCGGCCAGCAGGAACAGGTAGAGCACGCTGTAGCCCTGCGAGGCCACGATCATGACCGGAATCGCCATCAGCAGCACCAGCCAGCGCGCCAGCCGCTTCATGGTCATGGTCCGGGCGTTGGGCATCAGGCGGCGCAGGTCGACCGCGATAATGCTGGACACCGCGCTGATCGCCGTGTCGGCGGTGCTCATCACCAGCGACAGGCCCAGCGGGATCAGGGCGATGACGAACCACGCCGGCGCGTGCGGCATGATGACGCTGAACAGCGCGATCGAGCTGTCGCCCCCGGGGGCCAGCCCCACAAAGGCCAGGCCGAACAGGCCCATCAGGAAGATGAACGGCGCCACCAGCACGCCGCCCAGCAGGAAGCCGTTGCGCATCGTGCGCGCATCGCGCGCGGCGTAGATGCGCTGCCAGTTGCCCTGGTGAAAAATGCCGGTCAGCAGGATCGCCACGAAGAACGTCAGCCCCGCCTTCACGCCCACCGGATCGGTCAGGTCCAACAATTGCGGGGCCTTGGCCTGCAGCGCCTCGATGGTGGGCAAGGCCCCGCCGGCGGCCTGCCAGCCCACGAAGCACAGGACCACCAGCAGGGGCACGATGACCATCATCTGCACCTGGTCCGTGAAGATGGACGAGCGCAGGCCGCCGTAGGTCGTGTACAGCAGGGTCGTGCCCATCACGATGGCGGCGGTCGCCCACAGCGGCACGGGCGCCAGCATGGCGACCAGCTTGGCGATCGCCGTGACTTCGGCGGACAAGGCGATGAACAGGTAGAACAGCATGATGAACAGCGCCAGCCCGTACATGGGCCGCCCGTAGCGCGCCATCAGGAACTCCGTCAGGGTGTGCCCGTGCGGAATCAGCTCGCGCATGCGCCGCCCCAGCGGAATCATGACCAGGCGCGGCGACATCGAACCCAGCGCATAGCCGATCACCGCCGCCAGGCCGCCCCAGGTTGCCGCCTGCGCGGGCGAGAACAGGATCCAGGCGCCCAGCGTGGACGCCATCAGGGTCAGGATCGTGCCGAAGGCCCCCTGGCTGTTGCGCGCCACGATGTAGTCCTCTAGCGTGCCCCGCTTGCGCCGCGTGTACAGCACGCTGGCCACGGCAAAGCCGCCGGAAAACAGCAGCAGCCACATCAGGGCGGTGGTTTGGGTCAGCATGTAGATCGGTCCTCCCGCGGCCGGCCTTGGGCCGGACGCGCAACGCAGCGGCCCGCCGCAAGGCGTAGGCCGCAAGATGAGTAAAAGTCTAGGGAGGGCGCGCGAGACGTGCGATGTCCTTCCCTTCGCCGGCATTACCCGGATCAGGTTCAAAGGGTTACCGCGGCGACGCGGAATCTCAGCCCGAACAGGGCTCCCCCAGGAATTGCCGCAAGGTTAGGAGAGCGGCGCGGCAATGTCAACGCGCCTTGCAGGCCGCCGCAAGCCAGCGCCCGTGCCGCGGTTTTATGCTAAGTTCGCCCGCTTGCGGCACCCGATGGCGTGCCTGACGATGGAACCGACGAGCCCGATCATGTCTTTTGCCCCCCTCGCCTTCGCCTTTGGCCTGTTCGCCCGCGCGGAGCGCTGATCGCCATGATGCACCTGAACCTGTTCATTTTCGGCTGCGGCCACCACCGCGCCGCCTGGCGCCATCCGGATTCGGCCGCCGAGCGCCTGGGCGACATCAGCTATTACGAAAGCCTGGCCCGCACCGCCGAACGCGGCAAGCTCGACGCCATTTTCTTTGCCGACGGCCAATCGACGGACAACATCGGCGACGGACCTCGCTGGCACCTGGAACCGCTGACCACCATGGCGGCGATCGCGCGCGCCACCACCCATATCGGCCTGATCAGCACCGTCTCCAGCACGTTCTTCACGCCCTTTCATGCGGCGCGCATGGTCGCGTCGCTGGACCACATCTCGGGCGGGCGCATGGGCTGGAACGTGGTGACGTCCATGTTCGACGCCGAGGCGCGCAACCATGGCTACGAGGCCATGCCGGGCCACGACTGGCGCTACGCGCGCGCCGAGGAGTTCGTCGACGTGGCCCTGCGGCTGTTCGACTCCTGGGAGGACGACGCCCTGGCCATCGACCGCGGCGGGGTCTATGGCGTGCCCGACCGCGTGCACAAGATCAATCACCACGGCGAGCACTTCCTCGTCGACGGCCCGCTGACGGTGCCGCGCCCGCCCCAAGGCCATCCCGTGCTGTTCCAGGCCGGCGCCTCCGACCAGGGCCGCGACCTGGCGGCCCGGCGCGCGGAAGCCATCTACGCCGTCGCCTACGACCTGGCCGCGGCGCAATCCTACTATCGCGACATCAAGCAGCGCGTGCGCGCCGCAGGGCGCGACGCCTTCGTGCCCATCATGCCCGGCCTGGTCGCCTACGTGGGCTCCACCGAGGCCGAAGCCCGCGCCAAGCAACGCGAGCTGGATATCCTGCTGCCCAGCGACGCTTCGCTGCGCCAGTTGGGCACCTTTGTGCTGCAGGACTGCGCGGGCTGGGAACTGGACGCGCCCGTGCCGCCCCTGCCCCCCTTGGCGGCATTCACCGGACCCAAGGGCCGGTACGCGACCATTCTGCGCATCATCGAAACCGAGCAGCCCACCGTGCGCCAGTTGCTGGGGCGGCTGGCGGCCGGCGGCGGCCACTGCACGATGGTCGGCACGCCCGAACAGATCGCGGACCAGATGGAGCATTGGTTCAGGAACGAAGGGGCCGACGGCTTCAACCTGATGCCGCCGTCATTGCCGGGCGGCATCGACGATTTCGTGGAACAGGTGGTTCCCGTCCTGCAGCGCCGCGGGCTGTTCCGCACCGACTATGAGCACCGCACGCTGCGCGGGCACCTGGGGCTGGAGAGGCCGCGTCGCTGACGGCGCGGCGCTGGCCATGCCGCGCGCCGCAAGGCGCGAACGCAAGCACTCAGCCGGCCTGCGTGGCTGGCCGGCGCCTTTCATTCTTGAGCGGTGTGTTGGCGGCGGGCGCGGGCTTTCTGGCGCGGGTCGCGAACCAGTCATAAAGCACGATCCCGGGTTGGCGCAGCAGCGCCGCGCCCAGCCCTGCCGTCGCCAGGGCAATCAAGCCCAGCAATAGCCAGGACATCATGGCGCCCTCCCGGGCCGGCCGCTTTCCGTGCGCTTGCGGCCCGGCTGGAATGCCTGGGGCAAGCGGCAAGATGGAGAGAGGGACGGAGAGTCGGTCATGGCGTCTCGGGCAAAAACAAAACGCGGGGCTCGTGTGCCCTAGCAGCTGCACGTGGAATATTCAATTGTGTAATGTACTCTACATTACATTTTGTCGCCGGGCTACATTCTGCCGACGGAGAGGAAGCAAACAAGAGCAAAAAGGAGAGCCGGGATGAACGATCCCATCGGATCGACGCCGCGCGCGCTGACCAGCAAGGGCGAAGCCCGGCGGCTCCGCCTGCTCGAAGCGGCCACGCAGTCGCTGCTGGAACACGGTTACGCGCAAACCTCCATCCACCGCATCGTGCAGCAGGCCGGCGGATCGGCCACCACCGCCTATCAATTGTTCGGCAACAAGGAAGGCCTGCTGGCCGCGGTGCTCCAGCACGAACTCGACAAGATGCGCGCAACGGTGTTTCCGGACGCGCTGCCCGAGCAGCCGGTCGGCGCGGCCCTGCACGACTTGGCCGTGCGCCTCTTGACCTATGCCGTCCAGCCCAAATCCGCTGCCCTGTACCGCCTGCTGGTGGCGGAATGCCACCGCATGCCGCAACTGGCCGCGTCGCTGCAGCAGTCAGTGGACACGCAGGTCCACGGGCCGCTGGAGCAATGCTTGCGGCTGGCCTGCGAACGCGGCGAACTCAAGATCGACGACCTGCGCCAGGCGGCCCTGACGCTGGGAAACATGATCCATGGCATTGCGTTCCACGCGCGCCTGGTCGGCGGCTACGCCGGCGGGCCGCAGGCCGACCACCTGGCCACCTGCCGCTATGGGGTCGACATGCTGCTGCACGCCTATGGCGCCTAGCGCTCAGCCGCCGGGATACTTGCTCACGATTTCCAGGACGCCGTTGATGACGAACTGCACGCCCATGCACACCAGCAGGAATCCCATGACGCGCGAGATGGCCTCGACTCCGCTCTTGCCGATCACCGCCACGATGCGGCCGGCGAAATGCAGGCAGACCCAGAACAGCAGGCCCAGCAACGAAAAGACGATGACGGGGGTCACGGCCACCACCCAAGGCGAATAGTCCGGCGTGATGGCCGTATCCATCGACGCCGCGCCGCTGATGATCATGGCGATGCTGCCCGGCCCCGCCGTGCCGGGCAGCGCCAGCGGCACAAAGGCGATGTTGGGGGTCTGCCGCTCTTCGGCGTCGGCGGCGGCTTCCGCTTCCAGGGCGCGGGGCTGGTCCGTGGGAAACAGCATGCTGAAGCCGATGGTGACCACGATCAGCCCGCCGGCGATGCGCAGCCCGGGAATGGATATGCCGAAGGTGTGCATGATCCAGGCGCCCGCGTAGAACGTCACCATCATGATGCCGACCACGTAGAACGCCGCCTGGGTCACCTGGCGCTGGCGTTCCCGGTAGGGAATCTGCTGTCCCAGGGACAGCAGCAAGGTCATGGAGGTCAAGGGATTGCCCAGCGGCAGCATCAACGCCAGGCCCAGGCTGACCAGCTTGCCCAGTTGGATCAGGTCGTCGGTCATCGAGCCTCGCTAGAGTAGGTGCGGCGCGCATGCGCAGTTGAAATTTGCCGGCACTCCGGGTCTCGCGCGCAATCTACTCTACATCACATCGCTTTGCCCCCGCCGCCGCCGGCCCGCAGACGCGTCACTCGCGGGGCGGCTGCCAGCGGCTGGCCGCCAGCGCCAGCAAGGCCTCGTCGGCCCCCGCCGCGGCCACCAGCTGCAAGCCCACGGGCAGGCCGTCGACCCAGCCGGCGGGCAGGCTGATCGCCGGCAGGCCCAGCACATTCCACGGATTGGTCAGGCCCAGCAGGGTCTCCCGCACGCCGGCGCTGCCCGGGCCCGCCACGCTGCGCTGCTGCAACGCGGGCGCGGTAATGGCCACCGTCGGCAAGGCCAGGACGTCTACCTCCTGGAACAGGCGCGCGAACTCGGCCTGCAAACGCGCCCGCTCCTTCAGGGCGCGCACATATTCCCACCCCAGCACGCCGCGCGACGCGCGCAGGCGTTCGAGCACTTCCGGGTCGAATTTCTCGGGCTGGTCCTCGATCCGCTCGGCATGCACCTCGTAGGCTTCGGCGCGCTGGATCGCGCCCAGCGCGGCTTGCAGCGCGCGCGCATGCCGCGTGACCTCGGGGGCATCGCGCAGCGGGCCGCCGGCCAGGCGTTGCGCCGCCGCGCGCACGCGCGCCGTGACGGCCGCCGTGTCGATGGCGAAGGGCGCGTTGGCCACCCAGGCCACGCGCGGGCCGTCCGTCCCGCTGGCCGCCGCCGGAGCCATGGCCCCGGCGCTCAAGGCCTGCATGAAGAGCTGCGCATCTTCCACGCAGCCGGCCAGCACGCCAGGATCTTCCAGGGAGGGCGACAGCGGAAACACCCCCGCGTCGGAGACGCGGCCATGCGTGGGCTTGAAGCCGACCAGGCCGCACAGCGCGGACGGCACGCGCACGGAACCGCCGGTATCGGTGCCCAGCGCCACTGGCACCATGCCCGACGCCACGGCGCCCGCGCTGCCGGCGCTGGAGCCGCCGGTGATCTGGCTGGCGCGCCACGGATTGCGCGCCGCGCCCTGCACGCTGCGATCTCCGGTGGGGCCGTAGGCAAATTCGTGGGTCAGCGTCTTGCCGACGATGATGGCGCCGGCCTCGCGCAGCAGCGCCACACAGCGCGCATCCGCCGCCGGCCGGTGGCCCAGGAAGTGCGCCGCGCCCATGGTGGTGGGCATGTCGGCCGTGTCGACGTTGTCCTTGATGGCTACCGGGATGCCGTGCAGCGGCCCCCTCGCCTTGCCCTGCGCCCGCTCGGCGTCCCGTTCGCGGGCGGTGGCCAGCGCAGCGCCGATGTCCACGTGGACGAAGGCGTTGAGCTGCGGGTTGAGCCGCTCGATGGCGGCGCCCGCGTGGCGCACCAGGTCCTCCGCGGTGAGGCCGCCGCCGGCCATGGCCTGCTGCAATTCGGCGATGCGACGGCCGCGGAAGAAGCCGGCCTCCACGGCCAGCGGGGGGACGGAAGAACTGCGGTCGGTCATTTGGCGGCTCCAGGTTGCAGCGCCGGGCGGGCGGGCATGCGGGGCCCGACGCCGGGGCGCACCTGAAGCATAGCGAACATGCCCACGGCGGTGGCGACCGACGCGGCGACGAACATCACCGAATAGCCATGGCGCGCGGTCAGGTAGCCCGTCAGCGTGGGCGCCAGGATGGACGCGATGTTGGCGAAGAAGTGCATCAGGCCGCTGAAAGTGCCCACGCGATTGGAGGGCGCGGTGTCGATCACCACGGCCCAATAGACCGAGTTGGGCAAGGCGTTCAGGGCGTTGGCGAGCGTCATCAGGGCGATCACGGCGAACACCGATTGCGCCTGAGAGACCAGCAGGAAGCACAAGGTGGTGGCCAGCAGGCAGGCGGCGGCGAACCAGCTGCGGGCGATCTTCAGGCTGCCCGTGCGCTTGAACAGCAGGTCGGAGATGCGGCCGCCCAGCAGCACCGTGAAGCAGGCGCCGATCCAGGGGATCATGCCCATGTACCAGAGCGAGGACAGGCTGTAGCCGAAGTTGTCCTGCAGGTACTTGGGCGTCCAGGTCAGCAGCAGGAAGTTCACGTACATGAACGAGAAATAGCCCAGCGTGTTCAGCAGCAGCGTCTTGCTGCGGAAGAAGCTCCACCATGGCAGCACGGGCGCGCCGGGTTCGTCGGCCGCGGTGGCCGACTGGGCGCGCGAGGCCTGGATATCGGCCAGTTCCTGGGCCGACACGCGCGGGTTGGTCTCGGGGCGGTCGGTGAAGATCCGCATGAAGAACACCAGCACGACCAGCCCCGCGCCGCCCAGGATGAAGAACATGGCGCGCCAGCTGTCGGTCAGCGTCAGCAGGCCCACCGCCACCGGCGCCGTCAGCAAGGCGCCCAGCGGCGTGCTGAGCAGCCCGAAGCCGACCACGAAGCCGCGTTCGCGGGTGGTGGCCCAGTTGGCGATGGTCTTGTTGATGATGGAATACGCCGGCCCTTCGGCCGCGCCGAACAGGATGCGGACGGTGGCAAAGCCGGCCAGGGCCGAGCCGCCCAGGAACGCCAGGCCGAAGTCGCCCGCCCAGGCCGTGGCGATCTCGAACAGGGACCAGGCCACGCCGGCCACGATCCAGACCTTGCGCGGGCCATAGCGGTCGGACAGCATGCCGCCGAACAGGGCGCCGACCATGTAGCCGTAGCCGAAGTAGCCCAGCACCGAGCCCCATTCGCCGCGGTCCAGTCCGTACTCGCCGGTGATGTGGGCGGCGGCGTAAGACATGGCGCCGCGGTCGATGTAGTTGATCAGCGCCAGCAGCACGACCATGGTGAAGATCCGGTACCGGAACCGGGAATTCTGGCTTTCAGTTGTCATTGCGTTTCGATCCAGTCGGTTTACCCAAACGTTTGGGTTGCGCAATGCTAAGGGGTTCAAAGGCAAAAATCGATTCGGTGTAAACCCTAGGTTGCCGCGAGATGCCCTGCTGCGCTATTTCCGCGTGTATCCTCCAGCCCCATGAATAAATCGCGCCCTGTCACGCTGCAAAGCCTGGCGCGGCAGCTCGGTTTGAACGTTTCGACGGTGTCGCGGGTCCTCAATGGTTCCGAAGACGATGCGCGCGGCGCCGCGGCGCCGGACACCGTGAAACGCATCCGGGCGCTTGCCGCCGAATTGCAATATCAGACCAATCCGCACGCGGCCAGCCTGAAGACGCGCCGCAGCCGCACGATCGGCGTCCTGGTGCCGCGGCTGTCCGACATGGTGCTGGCCACCATCTACGAAGGCATCGACGAGGCTGCCGCCGAGCACGGCTACCTGACGTTCGTCTCCAACACCCAGGACGTGCCCGAAAAGCAGCGCAAGCTGATCGAAATGGCGCTGGCGCGGCGCGTGGACGGGCTGATACTGGGCGATGCGCACAGCGCGCCGGCCGACGCGCCCCCCAACCCGCTACTGGCCGAACTGGCCCGGCGGGACGTGCCTTTCGTCCTGGTCAGCCGCCACGCCGACAGCCATTGCGCGGTCACGTGCGACGACGTCGAGGGCGGCCGGCTGGCGGCCAAGCACCTGCTGGACATGGGCCACCGGCGCATCGCCGTGATGGTGGGCGAGCCGTTCGCCAGCACCGGCCGCGACCGGTCCGAGGGCTTTTTCAGCTATTGCGCGCAGCATGGCGTGGAAGTCCCGCCGCAGTGGCGCATCGAAAGTCCGTTCGACACCGACGCCGGCCGCGTCGTGGGCGCGCAATTACTGGCCGCCGCCGACCGCCCCACCGCCATCTTCGCCGTCAACGACTTCCTGGCCGTCGGCGTGATGGGCGCGGCGCGGGACCACGGACTGGAAGCCGGCCGCGACGTCGCCATCGTGGGCTACAACGACACGCCGCTGGCCGGCGCCCTGCCCATCGGCCTGTCCACGATACGCTCGCCCATGCATCAGATGGGGCGGCTGGGGCTGGAACTGCTGCTGCAGAAAATCGCGGGCGGCCAGCCCCAAAGCCAGCGGCTGGCGCCCGCGCTGGTGGTGCGCGGCAGCAGCAACCGGAAGATCCCGGGCTGATCCGCGGGGCGCGGCCGCCCCGCAGCAGCGGGCGACCGGCTTCCTGCCTTCTACCGCAAGCGGGACCGCGCCGGCCACAGCGCGATCACGGCCAGCAGCATGCAGGCCGCCGCCAGCCACAAGTTGGCCCGCAGCCCCAAGGCATCCACGCTGGGCGCCCCCAGCGCCGAGCCGGCCGCGATGCCTAGGTTGAACACCGCGACGAACAGCGAGGTTGCCGCTTCGACGGAGCCGGGCGCGGCTTTCATCATCCAGGTCTGCAGGGACACCGACACGCCGCCGTACGCCAGCCCCCACGCCAGCAGCAAGACGACGCCCGCCGCGCGCAGGTGCCCCAGCCAGCCGAACAGCAGCAGCGTCGCCAGAAGGCCGGCGGCAATCGCCAGCAGGGTTGCCCCCGGATGGCGCGAGGCCGCGCCGCCCGCCATGAAGTTGCCGGCCACCCCGGCCGCGCCATAGGCGAAGAGCAGCGGGCCGATCCAGTGCTGGCCGAATCCGGCATGGGACTGCAGCAGCGGGCGGACGAAGGTGTAGGCCATGAAATGGCCGGCCACCAGAAGCAGCGTGACCAAAAGGCCCAGCCGCAGGCGCGGATTGGCCAGTTGCGACGCCAGCAGCCGCGCGGACAGCGCGCGCTGCGCAGGCAGCGGCGGCAAGGCCACGACATTCAGCAGCAGCACGCCCGCGCAGAACGCCGCCATCGCGCCGAACGCGGCCCGCCATCCGGCGGCCTCGCCGATGAATGCGCCCAGCGGCACGCCCAGCACGGACGCCACCGCCACCCCGCCGAAGATGATGGCGGTGGCGGGCCCGACCGAGCCGGGCGGGACGAGCCTGGCCGCCAGCCCGCCCGCGATCGCCCAGATGCCGCCGATGCAGAATCCCACCAGCACGCGCGCCGCCAGGAACCACGGCATGGATTGCGCCCAGGCGCTGGCAAGATTGGCGCAAACCAGCAGCGCCAGCAAGCCGCACAGGATCAGCCGGCGGTCCGCGCCCTTTGCGCCGACGACGACCATCGGCGCGAACAGGGCCGCCAGGATCGCGGGCACGAACAGCATGAATCCGCCCATGCCCGTCGACACCTCCAGCGAGGCGGTGATGGGGACCAGCAGGCCGACCGGCAGCATTTCGGTCGTGACGACGCTGAAGGTGGCCAGCCCCACGGCGGTCACGCTCAGCCACGAGCGCGCGTCCGGGCCGGTGGGCGCGGGGTCGGGGGATTGAAGGCCAGGATTGACAGGACTAGCCAAGGAAGCGCTTCGGGTCATGATGCGTAGGTGTTTCCGATGAAGCCCGTGGCCGGGCCGACCCCTACGCAGTCTACTGTTTCCCATCCGCTGATAAAGTAGGCAGATAGATAAACAAAAGGGACAAAACGTGGACAATAAAACCGCCCCGCCCGCCCGTCTGGACCACATTGGCGATGTGCTGGCGTTCGTGCGCGTGGCCGACGCGCAGAGCTTCACGATGGCCGCCGAACGGCTGGGCCTGTCGCGCTCGGCCATCGGCAAGTGCATCGCGCGCCTGGAGCAGAGCCTGGGGACGCGGCTCCTGAACCGCAGCACCCGCAGCGTCAGCCTGAGCGACGAGGGCCGCCTCTTCTACGAGCATGCGCAATGCATCCTGTCCGAGGTCGACAACGCCACGGACGCGATGGCCAGCCGCAGGCAGGCGCCACGCGGACGCCTGCGCATCGACCTGCCGGTGTCGCTGGGCCGGCTGCACATCATGCCCTTGCTGCGCGACTACCTGGAGCGATGGCCGGCCGTCGAGGCCGACGTCAGCTTCTCGGACGACTACGCCGACCTGGTGCGGGACGGCATCGACGTCGCCATCCGCATCGGCGGCGCCACGGACAGCCGGCTGGTGCGGCGGGTGCTGGCCCCGCACCGCCTGATCACCTGCGCGGCGCCGGAATACCTGGAGCGGCATGGCGTCCCCGCCACGCCCGATGAGCTGGGCCGGCACCAGGCCATCGCCTTCACCCACGCAGGGACGCTCGTGCCATGGCGTTTTGCCGTCAACGGCCAGGAGCGCATCGTGCAGGTCGCCGGGCGGCTGAGGATGGGCAACACGGAAGCCCTGCGCGATGCGGCGCTGGCGGGCGGCGGCATCGTTCAGCTGGGCGCCTTCCTGGTCGGCGACGACCTGCGCGCCGGGCGGCTCTTGCCCGTGCTGGAATCCGCGGCGCCGGCCGGCGCCCCCGTGTGCGCGGTGTATCCGCACCGGCGGCATCTGGCGCCCAAGGTCCGGGTCCTGATCGACGAGATCGCCGGCCGCTGGAGCAGCGGCGCGCCATGGTCCAGGCATGCGCAGCCCTCGCGCTAGCCGCGCATTGCATCACCCGGCCTGATTATCAATATCCATTAAACTGATGCAATACCTGCGGCGGGCCGCGCTGCCTAGCATACGATCGCCCGCGCACCGCGGGCCGGCCCGCGGCGCACTGCCTTTGTTACCCGGAGTTTTCCCTTGAGCGACATCTACCACTTCAGCCGCGGCGCCACCCCGCTGCTGATCTCCATTCCCCATCTCGGCAGCCAGATCCCCGATGCGCAACGCGCGCAGATGACCCCGCTGGGCCTGCAGTCCGGCGACACCGACTGGCACCTGGACACGCTGTACCAGTTCGCCGAAGCGCTGGGCGCGTCCGTCATCGGCGCGCGCTACTCGCGCTACGTGGTCGACCTGAACCGCCCGCCCAACGACGAAAGCCTGTATCCCGGCCAGACCAAGACCGGCCTGTGCCCGACGCAGACCTTCCGCGGCGACGCGCTCTACCAGAACGACGCCGTGCTGACGGACGCCGAGCGCGCGCACCGCCTGCAGACGTACTGGCAGCCCTATCACGCCAAGCTGCGCGAAGAGCTGGACCGCATCAAGGCCGAGCACGGCGCCGTGCTGCTGTGGGAAGCGCATTCGATCGCCGGCGTGCTGCCGCGCCTGTTCGAAGGCAAGCTGCCCGACCTGAACATCGGCACCTCCGACGGCGCCGCCTGCGCGCCCGATATCCTGGCCGCCGTCCAGGCGCGGCTGGACAACTGCGCCGACTACACCTGGGCCGTCAACGGCCGCTTCAAGGGCGGCTACATCACGCGCCACTATGGCGCGTCGGCCGACAACGTCCACGCCATCCAGCTTGAGATGTGCCAGTCCACCTACATGGACGAGACGCACCCCTACGGCTACCGTCCCGACCTGGCGGACAAGGTCATTCCGGTCGTCGAAGGCATGGTGCGGGCGGCGCTGGGCCAGGCCATCGCGCGCCGGCGCTGAACACCCGACGCCCCGCCCAGGACGCCGCCCGCGATGAACCGCTTTTTGTTCAGCAGCACGGAAAACTATCCCGAATGGAGCCTGCTGCTGACCTGGGTGGCGGTGGTGGAAGCCGCGTCGGTGTCCGGCGCGGCGCGGCTGCTGGGCCTGTCGCAGGCCGCGGTGTCGCAGCGGATCAAGCAGCTGGAGGCCGCCATGTCGACCGAGCTGCTGGACCGCAGCACCCGGCCGGCCCGCCCCACGCCCGCCGGCGAACTGCTGTTTGACCACGCCGCGCGCCTGTTGGCGCAGGCGGGCGACATGACGGAAAGCGTGCGCAACCTGAGCCGGGCCAAGCGCAATATCGTCCGCTTCGGCTGCGTGGACTCGTTCGCGGGCACGCTGGGACCGACGCTGATCCACGGCCTGTCCGGCGCCTCGCGCCAGATCCGGCTGTGGTCGGGCATCACACCCGTGCTGGACAAGCAGCTGGAAGACCGGCAGCTCGACCTGGTGGTCACCACCAGCGCGTCGGCAGGCAAGCCCACCATCCGCAAGTACAGCCTGTTCAGCGAACCCTATGTGCTGATCGTGCCGCGCTCGATGAGCATGGACAGGATCGATACGCTGAAAGAACTGGGCAAGCGCACCCAGTTCATCCGCTACAGCGCGCGCTCCTTCATCGGCGCCGAGATCGACCGCCTGGTCGAATCGCACGGCGTGATGATCGAGCGCACCTACGAGTTCGACAATACGGACCCGCTGCTCAGCCTGGTCACGGCCGGGCTGGGGTTCGGGATCAGCACGCCGCTGTGCATCTGGCAGTCGCGCCATTTCCTGGAGCAACTGCGCGTGCTGCCGCTGGCGCCCTATCTGGGCATCGCCCGCGGCGAGGACGCCAGCCTGTCGCGCACGCTCTATCTGGCCGCGCGCCAGCAGGAAGTGGGCAAGCTGCCCACCGAGGCCCGGGACGTGATCCTGATGGCGATGGAACGCCTGATCCAGAAGGACATCGCCCCGGCCCTGGGGCTGCCGCCCGCCACGCTCTGGCGCAACCTGCGGCGCTGAACCGCGCAGCGTCAGGGCAGCGCGGCCGTCAAGGCCGGCACGGCCTCGAACAGATCTCCGACCAATCCGTAATCCGCCACGCCGAAGACCGGCGCGTCGCCGTCCTTGTTGATGGCGACGATGACCTTGGAGTCCTTCATGCCGGCCAGATGCTGGATGGCCCCCGAAATCCCCACCGCCACGTAGAGCTCGGGCGCGACGATCTTGCCGGTCTGCCCGACCTGCCAGTCGTTCGGCGCATAGCCCGCGTCCACCGCCGCGCGCGATGCGCCCAGCGCGGCGCCCAGCTTCTCGGCCAGCGGATCCAGCAGCTTGAAGTTCTCCGCGCTGCCCAGGCCGCGCCCGCCCGACACCACGGCGCGCGCGCTGCCCAGGTCGGGGCGTTCGGACACCGCGATTTCGCGGCTGACGAAACGGGACCGTCCCGTATCGCCCACTGCCTCGACCGCCACGACCGGCGCGCTGCCGCCTTCGCCGGATGCGGCATCGAAGGCCGTCGGGCGTATCGTCGCCACCACCACCGGATAGCCGCTCCTGACCGTGGCGATGGCGTTGCCCGCATAGATGGGACGCTTGAAGGTGTCGGGCGCCAGCACCTCGATCACATCCGACACCTGCCCCACATCCAGCAGCGCGGCGATGCGCGGCGCCACGCTCTTGCCATGCGCGGTGGCGGGCACGAACAGATGCGAGTAGCCGGCGGCCACCGCCACCGCTTGCGCGGCCAGGTTCTCCGCCAGCCCGTCGGCCAGCTGCGGCGCCTGCGCCAGCAGCACTTTTTCCACGCCGGCGACGCGGGCAGCGGCGGCGGCCGCGCCTTGCGCGCCGGCGCCCGCCACCAGCACATGCACCGGCATGTCCAGCTTGCCGGCGGCGGCGATGGCGTTGAGCGTGGCGCCGTTGAGCGCCTGTTTATCGTGTTCGGCAATAACTAGGACGGTCATCAGATCACCTTGGCTTCGTTCTTCAGTTTGTCGACCAGCGCGGCCACGTCGGCGACCTTCACGCCGGCCGCGCGCGCCGCGGGTTCTTCCACGCGCAGCGTCTCCAGGCGGGACACGGGGTCCACGCCCAGGCCTTCCGGCGTCTCGATGTCCACCTGCTTCTTCTTGGCCTTCATGATGTTGGGCAAGGTCACGTAGCGCGGCTCGTTCAGGCGCAGGTCGGCCGTGACGACGGCGGGCAGGGTCAGCTCCACCACTTCCAGGCCGCCGTCCACCTCGCGCGTGACGCGCGCCGTGCCGGCGCCGATCTCGATGGCGCTGGCGTTGGTGGCCTGCGGCCAGCCCAGCAGGGCGGCCAGCATCTGGCCCGTCTGGCAGGCGTCGTCGTCGATGGCCTGCTTGCCCAGGATCACCAGCGCGGGCGCTTCCTTTTGCGCGACGGCGCGCAGCAGCTTGGCAACCGCCAGCGGCTGCAGCGCGGCATCGGTCTGCACCAGCACGCCGCGGTCGGCGCCGATGGCCAGCGCGGTGCGCAGCGTCTCCTGCGACTGGGCCGTGCCGCAAGACACGGCAATCACTTCGGCGGCGGCGCCCTGCTCTTTCAGGCGCACGGCCGCCTCGACGGCGATCTCGTCGAACGGATTCATGGACATCTTGACGTTGCCGATATCCACGCCGCTCTGGTCGGCCTTGACGCGCACGTTGACGTTGTAGTCAACCACGCGCTTGACCGCGGCAATTACCTTCATGAAAACACTCCTGGGAAAAAGGGAATCAACAACCGCCCTGGCGCCTGCCCGGCGCCCCGGACGGGATGGAAAAGCCGGGGCCGGACGCAAGCACGGCGATGTCCAGCCGCACCGCGGCGACGCGCCCCGGGACCGTGGCTTCAGAGGGAAGGAAAAGGTCTCCCGCAGCGCCGCCGCCCACGCTGAACTCGCCCGCGGCCAGTTCGCGCTGCGCGCCGGGATCCGGCCCGCTCAGCCTTCCCGCGCTCACGGCCACGGTCATCCGGATGGTCTGGCGCTCCCCCGCCGCATCGGGCAAGGATCCGGCCGCGCAGGCTTGCGCCGTCCCGCCCACGCACGCAACCCGGGCGCGGGCCGCGCCGCGCTGGACGAACAGGTTCAGCACGCGCACCGGCCCGCCCGCCAGGCGCGACTGGTAGGCCGCGTCTCCGGCAAACCGCGCGGGCGCGCCCGGCAGCAGGGAAACCGGCTCGCCGTCGCCGCGCAGCTCGACGCCCTGGCCCATCAGCACGACGGACACCCGGTCATAGCCGGGAAAGCAGGAGTACGGGCCATCGGCATCGATGTCGGCAATGCTGACCCGCCAGCGCGCGCCGGCGTCCGCCGCCAGCGTGCGCGTGACGCCCCCGCCGTTTTTCCAGGGCTCGGGCGGCAGCGCAAGCCAGTTGGCTTGCGTCATGCCGCGAGCATCAGGAAACCGCGCCAAGGCCGTACTTCCCGGTCAGCAATGCGCCGCTCTGGAAGCGGCCCAGGTCATAGGGCTTGAGCGACACGTCGGTGGCCAGCCCCAGCGCTTCCTGCGCCAGCACGCGGCCCACGGTCGGCGACAGCTTGAAGCCATGGCCCGAAAAGCCGAATCCCACGATCAGGCCATCGACGCCCGCCACCCGGCCCAGCGCGGGGTTCCAGTCGGGCGTGACGTCATAGACGCCGGTCCACGACGACGCCAGGCCCGCGGTCTCGTAGGCGGGAAAGCGCTCGGCCACCTGCGCGCCCACTTCGGCCACGTAGTCCAGCGGGATGTCGCCCTGCTCGGCGTCGCTGTTCTGGAGCTTTTCGCCGACGATGCCTTCGCTCACCAGCATCTGGTTGCCGCCGTAGCTGCGGCAATACAGCATGCCGGGCGAGGCCAGGTCCTTGTAGACCGGCATCGAATACGTATAGGGAGCTTCGTCGCATTCCAGCACCAGCACCGCGTGGCGCTCCGGCACGACGGGCATGGCCACGCCCGTCCATGCGGCCAGTTCCGGCGTCCAGATGTTCTGGGTACTGATGACCAGCGGACTGGCGTAGTCGCCTTCGGAGGTGGACACGCCCGCCACACGGCCGTTTTCCACCAGCAGGCGGTGGACGTTGACGTTTTCGCGGATGGTTACGCCGCGGCGGCGCGCGCCGCGCGCAAAGCTGGTGGCCACGAGGTAGGCGTCGGCAAAGCCGGCTTCGGGTTCAAAGCCGATCAGCGCGGCGTCGTCAAAGGACGCGATGGGCAGCAGTTCGCGGGCCTGGGCGGGGTTCAGCAGTTCCAGCGCAATGCCTTGCGCCTGCTGCTGCGCCAGCGCGCTGCGCAAGGGTTCCAGCTTGTCGTTGTCGGCCGCGCTTATCAGGTAGCCGCATTTGACCAGGCCGCAGGAGGCCTCCTCGTCGCCCACGTAGCCGGCGAAGTTGTTGAACACGCTCCATGAGCGCTGGGCCAGCTCCACGTTCTCGCGCACGGAATAGTGGGTTCGCAGAATGCCGGAAGACTGCGAGGTGGTGCCCGCGCCTATCGTTTCCCGATCCAGCACCAGCACGTTCTTCGCACCCAGCTCGGCCAGGTGAAAGGCCACCGAACTGCCGATCACGCCGGCACCAATCACGATCACGTCATAACTTTTCACGACAAGGCTCCAAGGACAAGTGCCGCGAGTGTGAACCCGGCGTTTTGGGGCCGCCGCAATATAAGCATGGCGAATACTTAATAAAAGCATCGCGCCTGGATTGCTTAAGCGCGACGAATTTTGACCATCGTCGCTGCTTATATTCATGCCGCCGCCCGGCGCTCGGGCGACAGTCTCGTCTGCCGCACCCCAGAGTGCCGGCGACATGAAATCTATCAGTCAATCTACGTTCAAGTAGGGGAAAAATATGAACATGAATCGCCGCGCCATGCTGGTGCGCACCGCCGCCATCGCGGGCGCAAGCGCCCTTGGATTTCCCATGATAGGCCGCGCCGCCGGCGCGTCGTACACCTATGGCGGCTCCGCCTGGCTGGGCCATTATTCGGCCTACATCGCCATGAAGACGGGCCTTTTCGCCAAGCAGGGACTGGACATCAAGTGGCAGAGTTTCGCCACGTCCTCCGACCGCATGAGCGCCGTGATGGCCGGCAACATCGACCTGGCCGGCACCGGCGTGGTGTCGTCGCTGGCGCTGATGGCGGCCGGCGCGCGGCAGTTCCAGGTCATCGCCACGCCCAATAACTTCGGCCGCGCCGAGGGCGTGCTGGTGCGCGAAGACGTCAAGTCGGTGGAGGGCCTGAAAGGCAAGAAGATCGGCGTCACCTATGCGTCGAGCGCCCACGTGCTGTTGCTGGACGTGCTGCGCCAGGCGGGCCTGAACCCGGACCGCGACGTCTCCATCATCAACCTGCCCGCCACCAATCTGCTGTCGGCCTACCAGGGCGGGCAGATCGACGCGGCGGTGGCCTGGACGCCGGCTTTCGACCGCATCAAGGCCGTGCCCGGCACCCGCGTGCTGCTCGACGACACCGCGTTCTCGCTCTACAAGCAGTACGCCATCACCCCCGGCCCCGACGTGCTGCTGACGCACACGAGATTGGGCAAGGAAAACCCGGAGGCCGTGCGCAAGTTCCTGCAGGCGGTGTTCCAGGCCAACGCCATGCTGAGCGGGCAGCCCGAGGAAGCCGCGGGCGTGCTGCTGGAGCTGACCGGCCTGTCCAAGGCGGACCAGCTGGCCGTCATCAAGCAGACGCAGTGGTATTCGGCCGAGGACCAGAAGGCGCTGATGGTGGATCCGGGCAACTTCGTCAACGGCATGCAAAAGCTTGCCGAGATGCTGGTGTCGCTCAAGCAGATCGACCGCGCGCCCGCCGTCAAGGACTGGGTCCAGGCCTCGTACCTGTAAGCCGGGACAGTCTGCTTATGTCCACGCGTCCGTCTTCAAGGGAAACACGCCTGCTCTGGGTCAGCGTGTTTTCGCTTCTGTGTTTTCTGTTGCTGTGGGAAGGCCTGTGCCGCGCCGGCGCGGTCGATCCCATTTTCCTGCCCGCGCCGTCGCAGGTGCTGGCGCGCGCGCTATCCATGTCGGACCAGGGCACGCTGTTCTACAACGTGCTGGCCTCCACGCGGCGGGTCATGGTGGGCTTCCTGGCCGCCGTGATCGTGGCCATTCCGCTGGGCATCCTGCTGGGCACGTCCAGGGTGGCCCGCGCCGTCTTCGATCCCATCATCTCGTTCCTGCGTCCGCTGCCCTCGATGAGCTGGATTCCGCTGTCGCTGCTGTGGTTCGGCATCACCGAAACGCAGAAGTACAGCATCGTGTTCATGGGCTCCTTCGTGCCCGCCCTGCTTTATGTGATGGAGGCGTCGCGCAGCATCGATCCGGTGCTGGTGCGCGCCGCGCGCAACCTGGGCGCCAACCGCTGGCAGGTCATGCGCGAGGTGCTGTTTCCCGGCTGTCTGCCGCAGATCCTGTCGGGCATGAAGATCATTCTCGGCCTGTCCTGGACCTGCGTCATCTCGGCCGAACTGGTGGCCTCCAAGGAGGGCCTGGGCTTCATGATCATGAACGGCAAGGAGTTCTTCCAGACCGACACCGTGGTGCTGGGCATGGTGCTGATCAGTTTCACCGTGCTGGTGACCGATCTGTGTTTGCGGCTTCTTGAGCGATGGGTGCTGGCATGGCAACGATGAACGATACGATGATCCGGCTCTCCGGCGTCTCCAAGGCCTATGGCGACGTGACCGTGCTGGACAAGGTGGACCTCGATGTCAAGCGGGGCGAATTCCTGGTGCTGCTGGGCGCGTCCGGCTGCGGCAAGTCGACCTTGCTGAACCTGATGGCGGGCTTCATCACCCCCAACACCGGCACGGTGGCCATCAACGGCAAGCAGGTCGCGGACGTGACGGCCGCCTGCGGCATGGTGTTCCAGCAGTACGCGCTGTTTCCCTGGCGCACGGTGCAGGAGAACGTGGAGTTCGGCCTGAAGATGCGCGGCATGTCCCGGCAGGAGCGCGCGCCGATCGCCCGCAAGTTCATCGAGATGGTGGGCCTGAAGCAGGCGGCGGACAAGTACCCGCACGCGCTGTCGGGCGGCATGAAGCAGCGCGTGTCGATTGCGCGCGTGCTGGCCAACGACCCGGACGTGATGCTGTTCGACGAGCCGTTCGCCGCGCTGGACGCCATGACGCGCCAGGTGCTGCAGGAGCAGCTGTTGTCCATCTACGAGCAGAGCGGCAAGACGATCGTCTTCATCACGCACTCCATCGACGAGGCGCTGACCCTGTCGACCCGCATGGCGGTCATGGGTTCCAAGCCCGGCCGCATCGTGCAGGACATCCAGAACGACCTTCCGCATCCGCGCAGCGCCGACGTGCAGTTGTCGCCCCGCTTCGTGGAATTGAAGCGGGCCATCTGGGAACGCGTGCAGGAAGAAGTGACGAGCAGCATGGAGCTGGCCGGCGACTAGGGCCTGTTCTGCCACGCCCCCGTGCTGCGCCCCTCTTCCGCCAGGAATTCCACCAGCGCGGGCAAGGACGGGTCCATCGGCCGGTTGGCGTGGATGCGCATGACATAGCCCCACGAGCCCGGCATGCGCAGATGGGGCACCAGCGGCACCAGCCGGCCGCTGGCCAGGTCCTCGTCGATCAGCGGCGCCCGGCCCAGCGCAATGCCCACGCCCGCGGCCGCCGCGGCCACGACGGTGCTCAGGCCGCTCAGCACCATCGGGTCCTGCCAGTCCGCCCCCGCCAGGCCCAGCCTGGGGCTCCAGGTCCGCCAGTCGGTCTCGGGGCTGTCGATGTGCTTTTCCTCCAGCCAGCGGTGGCGCAGGAAAACACGGGGGTCGTCGCGGTCGGACGCGTCGATCAGCGCCGGGCTGCACACGGGCACGACCGTTTCGCTCATCAGCGGGATGTCGCCGGCTTCCGCGTTGTGCGGCCCCATCGCGCGCACGTGCAGAAAAGCCAGGTCGATGTCCTGGCTCTTCCAGGCCGGATCCTGGCTGGCATGCAGGTAAACCTGGATGTCGATATCCGGATGCAATTCAGTAAAGCGCCCGATGCGCGGCGCCAGCCACAGGGCGGCAAGCGAGGGGTTGGCCGACACGTTCAGCCTGTAGCGCCGGCGGCCGCGCGCCGTGGCGCGGACATTGCGGCAGGCGGTCTCCAGCAGGGTCAAGGCCTGTTGTACCGATGCGAGCAGGTCGGCGCCCGCTTCGGTGGTTTCGGCCCGGCGCACGGTGCCGCCCCGACGCAGCAGCGAGACGCCCAGATCGGCCTCCAGCGCGCGCAGCTGATGGCTGACCGCGCTCTTGGTGACGTTCAGTTCCGCGGCGGCGCGGCTCAGGCTGCCCAGCCGGGCAACGGCTTCAAAGGCGCGCAAGGCGGCCAGCGGCGGAGTGCGGTTGGGGAGATCGGCCATCGGTTGAGTTTATCTCAACCCATGATTGAAAAAGTATCGCTTTCGCGCGGGCGGCCGATCAGTGACCATGCAGGCTCTGGATGGAGTAATGCCATGTATTTCGATTCAAGGCTTTGGCGGCTGACGCTGGGCATGCGCGCCGGCATGGCGGGCGGCATCTTCCTGGGCCTGCTGGCCCTGGCGGCGGGCATCGCCCGCTATGTCTTCCTGGGCCAGCTGCTGGCCCGCGTGTTCGACGGCGCGCCCTGGCAGGACTGGATCACGCCCGCGCTGTGCGTGGCCGCGATGGTGCTGCTGCGGGCGTTCTTCGACCACTGTCGCACCGTGCAGGCCAACCGCTGCTCGGCCACCGTGCAGCACGTGCTGCGCGGCAGGCTGTACGACCGCATCGTGGCGCTGGGACCCGCGTGGTTCGCCAACCAGCGCACCGGCGGCATCATGCTGACCGTGGTGGACGGCGTCGAGCAACTGCAGACCTTCTTCGGCCAGTACCTGCCGCAGGTGGCGATCGCCGCGGCCGCGCCCTTCGCGATCTTTGCCGTGATCGCGTTCTGGGACGTGCCCACCGCGCTGGTCTTCCTGGGCGCGGCCCTGTTCGCGCTCTTTGGGCCGATGGCGGTGCACATGCTGGACCGGCGCGCCAGCCTGGCGCGCACGCAGTCGCTGAATGATTTTGGCGAAGACTTCCTGGACGCGGTGCAGGGACTGCCCACGCTGAAGTCCTATGGCCAGGGCAAGGCCTGGGGCCAGCGGCTGGCCGCCCGCGCGCGCAGCCTGTCGGACAACACGTTCTGGGTGCTGTCCGTCAGCCTGCTGACGCGCGGCATCAGCGACCTGGGCGTGGCGCTGGGCGCGGCGCTGGCGCTGACGCTGGGCGCCTGGCGCGTGGCCGCCGGCGACATGAGCGTGGAAGCCCTGCTGATCGTGCTGATGGCCGGCACCGAGATCTTCCGCCCGCTGCGCGACCTGCGTTCGGTGCTGCACCGGGGCATGCTGGGCCAATCGGCCGCCGTCAGCATCCATGCCCTGATGGACGCCCGGCCCCTGACCCCCGCGCCCGACGCGCGCGCAGCCGGCGCCGCCCCCGCCCGCCTGGCCCCCACCATCGAGTTCGACGGCGTCGCCTTTTCCTACACGCCCGAGCGGCCCGCCCACCAGGGCCTGGCGTTCACCATCGCGGCGGGCGAGCGGGTCGGCGTGGTCGGCCCCAGCGGCGCGGGCAAGTCCACCATCGTGCGCCTGCTGCTGCGCGAATGCGTGCCGCAGGCCGGCAGCATCCGGGTCGGCGGCCGCGACGTGAACACGCTCGACACGCAGACGCTGCTGTCGCACATCGCGCTCGTCAGCCAGGACATCACGCTATTTCACGGCGCCATCGACGACAACCTGCGGCTGGGCCGCCCGGACGCCACGCACGAGCAGGTGCGCGCAGCCGCCCGCGCCGCCAACATCGACGACTTCATCATGGCGCTGCCGGACGGCTACGCCACCCGCATCGGCGAACGCGGCCTGCAACTGTCGGGCGGCCAGCGCCAGCGCGTGGCGATCGCCCGCGCCCTGCTGCGCGACGCGCCCATCCTGATCCTGGACGAAGCGCTTTCGTCGGTGGACACCGAGAACGAAGCGCTGATCCAGCAGGCCCTGGACCGCCTGATGGCCGGCCGCACGACGCTGATCCTGGCCCACCGACTGGCCAGCGTCATCGGTGCCGACCGCTGCCTGGTCCTCGACCAGGGTCGCGTGGTGGAGTCCGGCCCGCATGCGGAACTGATGGCCCGGCGCGGCCTGTACTACCGCCTGATGCATGAACAGGCGGCGGCGCACCAGAACCCTTCGGCCGGCGCGGCCGCGCCGGCCGCCGCCCAGGCCGCGGCAACGCTGGGCGACGCGGCGCAAAACGACGGATCCGACAGGCAAGGACCCGCGCTGCGCGCGCTGGACGCCGACGCCGCGCATGTCGGGTGGCGCGCCACCCTGGGCACCCTGCTGTCGGTCGTGCGCCCATGGCGCGGGACGCTCGCCGCGACGATCCTGCTGGGCGTGGCGCGGGTGGCCGCCTTCATCGGCGTGGGCGTGTTCAGCGCGCTGATCGTGGCCGCCATCCGCGACGGGCGCGAGATCTCGGGCCTGATCGTGGGCCTGCTGATCGCGGCGCCCCTGGCCGCGCTGTTCCACTGGCTGGAATCATGGCTGGCGCACGCCATGGCGTACCAGCTGCTGGCCGACATGCGCGTCAAGCTCTACGACAAGCTTGAGCGCCTGGCCCCGGCCTACCTGCTGCAGCGGCGCTCGGGCGACCTGGTGGCGCTCGCCACGCAGGACGTCGAGATGGTCGAGTACTTCTACGCCCACACCATCGCGCCGGCCATCGTGTCGGTGCTGGTGCCGCTGTCCGTGCTGGGCTTCCTGGGCTTCTACAGCTGGCCCGTGGCGCTGGCGCTGCTGCCCTTCCTGGCCTATGCGCTGGTGTCGCCGGTGCGCGGGCGCCGCAAGGTCGACGCCCTGGGCGACAAGGCGCGCGAGGCGCTGGGGGAAATGAGCGCCCACACCACCGATACGATCCAGGGCCTGGCCGACCTGACCGCCTTCCAGGCCACCGGCCGCCGCCGCGACCAGTTCCTGCAGGTGGCCGACCGCTACCGCACGCGGCGCCTGGCCATCCTGCGCGATTTGTCCCGGCAGACCGCCTGGTTTGAAGTCGCGATGGGGCTGGGCGGCCTGGCCGTGGCCGTCGTGGGCGCGCTGCAGGTGCAGGCCGGCGCGCTGTCGGCCAGCATGCTGCCGCTGCTGGTGCTGATCGCGCTGGCGACCTTCCTGCCGGTATCGGAGATCTCGCAGGTCAGCCGGCAGCTCGCGGACACCATCGCCGCCACGCGCCGCCTGCATGTGGTCAGCAACGAGCCCGAGCCGGTGGTCGACGGCCCCCTGCCCGCGCCCGTCGCCACGCATGGCCTGTCGCTGGCGTTCGAGCATGTCAGCTTCGCCTATCCGGGCAAGAACGAAGACACCTTGCGCGATCTGAGCTTCACGGCGCCCGCCGGCGCCACGGTGGCGGTGGTGGGCGCCTCGGGCGCGGGCAAGAGCACGGTGGCCAGCCTGCTGCTGCGCTTCTGGGATCCGCGCCAGGGCATGGTGAAACTGGACGGCGTGGACGTGCGCCAGCTGCAGCTGGACGGCCTGCGCGAACGCGTGGCGCTGGTCACCCAGGACACCTATCTGTTCAACGACACGCTCGAAGGCAACATCCGGCTGGCGCGTCCCGAGGCCAGCCGCGAGGATCTGGCGCGCGCGCTGGAGCAGGCCGCGCTGGCGGACTTCGTGAAGAGCCTGCCCGACGGGCTGGCGACGCGGGTGGGCGAACGCGGCATGCAGCTGTCGGGCGGCCAGCGCCAACGCATCTCGATCGCGCGGGCCTTCCTGAAGAACGCGCCGGTGCTGATCCTGGACGAAGCCACCTCGCACCTGGACACCTTGTCCGAGATGCAGGTGCGCGGCGCGCTGGACGTGCTGATGCGGCACCGCACCACCCTGGTCATCGCGCACCGGCTGTCCACCATCCGCGACGCCGACCTGATCCTGGTGCTGGACCGGGGAACCCTGGCCGAAGCCGGCACGCACGACCAATTGCTGCGCAAGCAAGGGGCCTACGCGCGCCTGGCCAGCCACCAGGGCGGCTACGGCGTCGGCAGCGCGGCGCCTGTTCCAACCTAGCATTGGCGCGGGCAGGCGAAGCGGCGGCGGGAAGAGTTGAAAAAAACCCACAGCGCGCCTCTTCCCTGCACGCGCCACGTTGATTCGCCTACATCAATTCTATAGAATCAGCAATTCGGGCCTGTGCCCATTCCTTTACTCCACTCTACCCACCGACAGGGAGGCGCATGATGATGTATCCCATGCTCAACGCCATCCCGCGCGTGTCTCCGCGACGCCATTAAGTCGTCGCCCGCGCGGACCCATCGCCAGCTTTTTACCTGGCGACTGGTCCTCCGCGCCCGCCCCAAACCTTTAAACGCAATCGCCGGCCCCTGACGGGCGCATGGCTTGTTTTCCCCTCTTTCCTCACAAGGACATCCTGGCGTGTCTTGTGCCGCCAGGCCATTGCAATGGCTAGAAAAAAAATCGACTTTCGAGGACAGGCCTTCAAGGACGTCCTGGGCTTTACCTTCCGCTATTGGGGCCGGCAGCCCCTGCGCATCCTGGTCATCGCGGCGCTGGCGCTGCTGTCGGCGGTGGCTGACGTGCTGACCCCGATGTACGCCGGCCGCCTGGTCGACGCCGTCGCGTCCGGCGCCGCCGGCGAGCAGCTCGCCTGGAGCGCCGCCATCACGGCCTTCTGGCTGCTGGTGGCGCTGGGCGTGGGCGGCACCCTGCTGCGCCAGGCGGTGTTCCAGAACATCATCACGTTCACCCTGAAGATGATGAACGGCATCGCCTCCAACGCCTTCTACCGGGTGCAGCGCTTTTCCACCGACTGGCACGCCAACAGCTTCGCCGGCTCCACGGTGCGCAAGATCACGCGCGGCATGTGGGCGGTGGACGTGCTGAACGACACGCTGCTGGTGGCGCTGCTGCCGTCCGTGGTGATGCTGGTGGGCGCAACCGCCCTGCTGGGCGCGCACTGGCCGCTGATGGGGCTGGTGGTGGGCCTGGGTTCGGTGCTGTACATCGCGGTGACGGCGGCGCTGTCGCTGGGCTATGTGGCGCCCGCGGCGCGGCTGGGCAACGCCTGGGACACGCGCATGGGCGGCGCGCTGGCCGACGCCGTGAGCTGCAACGCGGTGGTCAAGGCCTTCGGCGCGGAAACGCGCGAAGAAGCGCGCCTGGACCGCGTCATCGACAAGTGGCGCCGCCGCACGCGCCGCACCTGGGTGCGCGCCACCTTCAACGGCGGGATCCAGGGCGCGATGCTGGTGGCCATGCAGGCCGCCATCCTCGGCGCGTCGCTCGTGCTGTGGTCGCGCAACCAGGCCAGCGTGGGCGACATCACGTTCACGCTGACGATGTTCTTCATGCTGCAAGGCTATCTGCGCGACGTGGGCATGCATATCCGCAACCTGCAGCGCTCGGTCAACGACATGGAAGAACTGGTGTCGCTGGAAAAGCAGCCGCTGGGCGTGGAAGACAAGCCCGGCGCGGGCGGCATCGAGGTGACCGCCGGCGAAATCCGCTTCGAGGACGTGACGTTCCGCTATGGCTCGCACAACACCGCGCTGTACGACAAGTTCTCGGTGCGCATCGCGCCGGGCGAACGCGTCGGCCTGGTGGGCCACTCGGGCTCCGGCAAGACCACGTTCATCAAGCTGATCCAGCGCCTGTATGACGTGAACGACGGCCGCATCGCCATCGACGGGCAGGATATCGCCCAGGTGAAGCAGGCGTCCCTGCGCAGCCAGATCGCCATCGTGCAGCAAGAGCCCGTGCTGTTTCACCGGACCCTGGCGGAGAACATCGCCTATGCCCGCCCGGGCGCCACGCAGGCCGAGATCGAGCAGGCCGCCCGGCTGGCCAGCGCGCACGACTTCATCATGACGCTGCCCAAGGGCTACGACACGCTGGTGGGCGAGCGCGGCGTGAAGCTGTCCGGCGGCGAACGCCAGCGCGTGGCGATCGCGCGGGCGTTCCTGGCGGACGCGCCCATCCTGATCCTGGACGAAGCCACGTCCAGCCTGGACAGCGAAAGCGAGGTGCTGATCCAGCGGGCGATGGACCGCCTGATGGAAGGCCGCACGACGCTGGTGGTGGCGCACCGGCTGTCCACGGTGCGCGCGCTGGACCGTCTGCTGGTGATGCACCATGGCCGCATCATCGAGGAAGGCAGCCACGATGCGCTGATCCGCTTGAAGGGCGGCCTGTACCGGCGCCTGTTCGAACGCCAGGCCCTGGAGCTGACCAAGGGCCTGACGCAGGCGGAGTTGCTGGAAGACGGCGCCGCGCCGCCGCCCGCGAAGGCCGAGGACGTGGACGCGGCGTCGTACGCCTTCGGCAAATAAGTCAGGCGGGGCGCTGGGCGAAGGTCAGGCGCAGGCCAAAGCCGATCAGGGCGGCGCCGAACACCACGCTCTGCGCCTTCTGCGCGCGCGGGCTGGCGGACATCCATCGGCCCACCGCCCCGCCCGCCAGCGCGCACATCACATCGAACGCCAGCCCCAGCCCGACCAGGATCACGCCCAGCACGGCGAACTGCTGAGCGATCGATCCCTGGGCGGGCGACACGAACTGGGGCAGCAGCACCGAGCAGAACAGCAGAGCCTTGGGATTGAGCACGCTGGTCAGCACGCCGCTCAGCAGCGCCGCGCGCCAGCCCGCGTGGCGGGGCGCGGCGCCGCCCGTGGCCGCATAGGACATCGGGCCCGCGCGCAACAGGCGCACGCCCAGCCACACCAGATAGCAGCCGCCCACCGTGCGCGCCGCGTCGAATGCCCAGGGATGGGTCTTGAACAGGGCCGCCAGGCCCAGCGCGGCCAGCGTCACATGGGCCGTCCGCGCAATCGCAAGCCCGGCCGCCACCGCCAGCGCCTGCCCGCGGCCGCGCAGCAGCCCGGTTTCCAGCAGCAGGATCATGTCCGGTCCGGGCACCACATAAACAATCGCCAACGCTCCCAGAAACAACGCCATATCGGTCATGATTGCGCTCCCACGCAGCTATTCCATGGCGTCATTCTAGAAAAAGCGGGCTGGCATGTGCATGCGATTCATGCCAACCGATAGGCCATTATTGGCATAATCAGCCAATCCCAACATTTCTGTTTAAAACTCATGCCAAAACGCGAACTCGACGCCTATGACCGGCGCATTCTCGATGCCCTGCAGAAGAACGGGCGCCTGACCAATGTCGAGCTGGCCGAGCAGATCGGCCTGTCCCCGTCCCCCTGCCTGCGGCGGGTGCGGATGATGGAAGAGGCCGGCGTCATCCAAGGCTATGAAGCGCGGCTGGACCCGCACGAAGTCGGCCTGGGGCTCACGGTGTTCGTGGGCGTGAAGGTCGAGCGCCACCACGAGCGCGACGCCGAGAAATTCCGGCAGGAAGTCAGCGCCCTGCCGGAAGTCGTCGCCGCCCATCTGGTGTCCGGCGAATCCGACTTCCTGCTGCAGGTGGTGGTGCCGGACCTGCGCGGCTATGAGCAGTTCCTGCTGCATACCCTGCTGAAGCTGACGGGCGTGAAAGACATCCGCAGCAACTTCGCCATCCAGACGGTCAAGCCGCAGAGCCCGCTGCCGCTGGACCATCTGGCCAGGTAAGGCGCGCCGGTCTAGGGCATCGCGGCGGCGGCGCGGTCCACCGCCGCGCAGCGGCGTTCGAAGCGCGCCTGGGACATCGCCAGGTAGCGCTCCACCACGGCCGGCTCCGAGGTCGCCGGCGTGCCGCCCGGGAACGGCGGCTTGGGGTCGTATTCAATCTGCAGCTGGATCAGCTTGGCCACATCCTCGCCGCACAGCGCCGCCACCACCTTCAACGCCATGTCGATCCCCGAGGTCACGCCGCCCGCGGTGTAGACATTGCCGTCCACGCACATGCGCTCGTCGCTGCGGATGGCGCCGAAACGCGACAGCAGCTCGCGCGCGCGCCAATGGCTGGACGCCCGCTTGCCGCGCAGCAAGCCTGCCGCGCCCAGCAGCAGCGATCCCGTGCAGATGCCGAACAGGTACTGCGCGCCCTGCCCCTGCCGGCGGGTGAAAGCCACCCAATCCGGATCAACAATGGCATCATCCGTGCCTGGACCGCCCGGCACCACCAGCAGATCGCACGGCGGAGCCGAGGACAGCGTCTGCGTCGGCACGAATCGCAGTCCGCGGTCGCAACGCACCGGGTCCAGCGTTTTTGCGACAAAATCCACGGTGAAGCCCGGCGCGTTCGCCAGCACCTCATACGGCCCGGTCATATCAAGCTGGGTCAATCCTTCGAACAAGACAAAATTCACATGCATGACGATGCTCCCTTGGAAACGCCAGCGTCCAGCATAGGCGGACGCGCCCGGCCCGTTGCGCCAAAATCCGCGCCAAACGCGCCACAACGCGTGGTGTTCGTCCTGTACGACGGCTTCCAGCCGCTGGACCTGGCCGGCCCGTGGCAAGCCTTCAGCTCGGCCAACGAAGAGGCGGGCCGCAAGCTCTATCAGTTAAGCACTATCGCCGCGACGCCGGTGGTCGCCACCTGGGAACAGGGGCTGCGCATGCAGGCGGACGCGACCTTCGAGGAAGACGGCGACGCGCCCATCGACATGCTGTTCGTGCCCGGCGGCCCCGGCGTGGACCGCGCCAGCGCCCACGGGGAAACGCGCGCCTGGCTGCGCCGCCGCGACGCCGGCACGGGGCGCACCTGCAGCGTCTGCACCGGGGCCTTCGTGCTGGCCGCCGCGGATCTGCTCAATGGCCGCGCCGTCACCACCCACTGGCGCTCGGCGGACCGCCTGCGCCAGCTCTACCCCGCCCTGCGGGTGGAAGACGACCGCATCTTCATCGAAAGCGGCAAATACTGGACGTCGGCGGGCGTCACCGCCGGCATCGACCTGGGGCTGGCGCTGATCGAGCGCGACTTCGGCGCGGCGCTGTCTCAGCAGGTGGCGCGGCGGCTGGTGGTCTTCATGCGCCGCAACGGCGACCAGCGGCAGTACAGCCAGATCCTGCGCTTGCAGGACCGGATCGCCGCGCCCTTTCGCGACCTGGTCGAGAAAATGGAAGCCAGGCTGTCGGCGCGCTGGTCGGTGGACGACATGGCCGACGCCTGCCATATGTCGCGCCGCACCTTCCAGCGCAAGTTCGCCGCGCATTTTGGCGTGGCTCCCACCGAAGTACTGCGGCGGCTGCGCGAAGAACGCGCCAGCGCGCTGCAAGGCGCCGGCGCGGCGCCGAGAAAAAGCAGCCCCTAGCCCGCCAGCCCCACCGACACGCCGCCGCACACGTACAGCAGCTGCCCCGTCATGAAGCCCGCGCGCGGGTCCAGGAACATGGCGACCGTGTGCGCCACCTCTTCCGGCCGGCCGACGCGGCCCACCGGGATCGAGGCTTCCAGCGCCAGCGTCTTGGGCGCGCCCGGCGGATTCGACTGATTGAACAGTTCGGTCGCGACCGGCCCCGGCGCCACGGTGTTCACCGTGATGCCGTCGCCGGCCAGTTCCAGCGCCCAGGTCCGGGTCATGCCCGCGAGCCCGGCCTTGGACGCGCCGTAGACCGTCCGCCCGCCTTTGCCCAGCGCGGCGCGGCTGCCGATGTTCACGACGCGCCCATATCCCGCCGCCCGCATGCCGGGCAGTAGCGCCTGCATCAGCAGGATGGGCGCGGCGACGTTCAGCGCCATCGTGCGCGCAAGCTCCTGCGGCGTGACGTCCTCGATATTGGCGACCTGGATCATGCCGGCGTTGTTGACCAGGTTCAGCACAGGCCGCTCGGCCGCGAGTTCGCGCGCCGCGGCAATGGTCGCCCCCGCATCGCCCAGGTCGACCGAACGGAAGGTTTCGCCGCGCAGCACCTGAGCGGGCGCCGTGCGGCTGAAGTTGACGACCTGATAGCCGTCGTCGAGCAAGCGCGCGACGATGGCGCGGCCGATCCCCCGGCTGCCGCCGGTGACAAGAGCGATGGGTATGTTCATTGCGCGGTGATTCCTTTGTCTTTGATGAGTCCGCCCCATTTCTTGCGCTCCGCGACTTCAAAGGCGGCCAGATCCGCGCCGAAGAGCGTGCCGGGCTTGGCGCCCATGGTGGCGAAGTTGGTGGCGATGACCTGGCTTTGCAGGCCGCTGCGGGCAGCGTCTATCAGTTGCGCGACGACGGGCGCCGGCGTATCGCGCGGCGCGTACAGCGCGAACCAGGCGGTGACGTCAAAGCCCGGCAGGCCGGACTCCGCAACGGTGGGCAGATTGGGCACCGACGGATCGCGCGCGGCGGAAGTCACGGCCACGCCGCGCACCAGGTTGCCGTCCTTGATCTGCGCCAGCGCGCCGGGCAGGTTGTCGAACAGCAGATCGACCTGCCCGCCCGCCACGGCGGGCAAGGATGCGGACGTGCCCTTGAACGGCACGTGCAGCATCGTCACGCCCGCCATCGCTTCGAAATAGGCGCCGGTCAGGTGCACCGACGAGCCGATGCCGGGCGAGGCGTAGGTCAGCTTCTTGTCCGGCGACTGCTTGGCCGCCTTGATGACGTCCGCCACCGTCTTGTAGGGCGACTTCGCGCTGACGGCGATGACATTGGGCGTGGTGGACACCAGCGCGATCGGCACCAGGTCGCGTTCGGGGTCGAACGCCATGTTGCTGTAGAGGAATTGATTGATGGTCTGCGTGCCGATGGTGCCCAGGCCCAGGGTGTAGCCGTCGGCTTTCGCGCGGGCCACGTAGGCCATGCCGATATTGCCGCCCGCGCCGGGCTTGTTTTCGACCAGCACGGTCTGCTTCAGGCCGGGCTGCAGCGCATTGGCGATGGCGCGGCCAAAGAGGTCGGCGCCGCCCCCGGGCGGGTACGGCACGACGACGGTGACGGGATGGTCGGGATACCCGGCGGCATGCGCCGAGGGCAGCGCCAGCAAGGCCAGCGCGGCGACAGCCAGCCTGGGCCACGCGGCGCGCGGATGCAGCAATTTCGTCATGGTTTTGTCTCCTATCGAATCCGCTGATTGCGGATTTCTTTTTAAAGTACGTAAATACGTACTATATTCATAAGAACATAGAAAACCGACAGGAGACAAGCAAATGAAACGCTGGACGCAACGCCCCGAAGGATCGACCTGGGGCGACTTCGGCCCGGACGACGAACTCGGCCGCCTGAACCTGCTGACAGAAGAGAAGGTGCTGCAGGCCGTGCGCGAGGTCCGCGCGGGCAAGGTGTTCTGCCTGTCGCTGCCGCTGGACCTGCCCGGGGGCAATGTGCTCAATCCCCGCCGCCACGCGCCCATGCTCAAGCCCACCTTCCGCGAGGGCACGCCCTACCTGAACTTCGCGATGTCGCAGGTGCAGCCCGATGCGGTGGACGTGCTGTCCGATGACCAGGTGACGCTATCCATGCAGTACTCCACGCAGTGGGACGGCCTGTGCCATGTCGGCGCCATGTTCGACATCCAGGGCGATGGCGAGGCCCGCCGCGTCTACTACAACGGCTACGCCGCCGGCGTCGATGTATTTGGCGGCGCCGATCCGGACACTTCCCCCGAGGCCTGCTGCCCGCCCGGCGGCTCATATGCGCGCAAGCTCAGCGTCAGCGGCTACGCGGAAAAAGGCATGCAGGGGCGCGGCGTGCTGGTGGACCTGGCGCGCGCGTTCGGCCCCGGCCGCACCCTGGTGGGCCACGCGGAGCTGCAGGCCGCCATGCGCGAACAGAACGCCGTGCTGGAAACGGGCGACATGCTGGTGCTGCGCACGGGTTTCGCGGAGAGCATCGTGGCGATGGGCGGCCAGCCCGATCCGCACAAGCTGGAAGAGACGGGCGCCGTGCTGGACGGTTCCGACCAGGCGCTGCTGGACTGGATCACGGATTCCGGCGTCGCGGCGATATGCGCCGACAACTACGCGGTGGAATCCTATCCCGCGCGCGCGTCCGGGCCCGGCCATTCGATCCTGCCGCTGCATCATCACTGCCTGTTCAAGCTGGGCGTGCCGCTCGCCGAGCTCTGGTACCTGAAGGACCTGGCCGACTGGCTGCACGCGCAGGGACGCAACCGCTTCCTCTTGACCGCCCCGCCCTTGCGCATGCCCGGCGCGGTGGGTTCTCCCGTGACGCCCATCGCCACGGTGTAAGCCATGACCTCGACTTTCTCCGAACACCTGGACCTGCTTGCCGCCCGCCAGCCGGACGCCACCGCGCTGGTCGACCAGGACCAGCGGATCAGCGTCGCCGCCCTGCGCGCGCAAAGCCGCGCGCTGGCCGCCGGCCTGGCCCGCATCGGCGTGCGCCCCGGCCACCGCGTCGCCGTCTGGCTGCCCAATTGCACGGCCTGGGTGGAATCCTTCCTGGCCTGCGCCCATCTGGGCGCGCTGGTGCTGGCGGTCAACACGCGCTTTCGCGCGCTGGAGGTGGCCGACATCCTGGGGCGCGGCCAGGCCGATTGGCTGGTGTTCTGGCCAGGCTTCAAGGGCATCGACTTCCAGGGCATCCTGGACGGCGTGGCGCCCGCGGACCTGACGCGCCTGCAAGGCGTGGTCGCGCTGTCCGAAGCGGGCGAACCCGTGGCCTCGTCGCTGCACGGCAAGCCGGCGCACCGCTATGCCGACCTGCTGGCCTGCGCCGACCCGGCGCCCGCCGCCCAGGGCAATGCGGGCGTGCTGTGCTTCACCACGTCCGGCACAACGTCCAAGCCCAAGTTCGTGCTGCATGACCAGCAGACCTTGCTGCGCCACGGCGCGGCGGTCGCGCGGGCGCACGGCTACGACGACCGCAGCTGCGTATTGGCCAGCGCGCCGTTCTGCGGCGCCTTCGGCTTCGCAACGCTGGCGGGCGGCCTGGCGCGGGGCGTACCCGTGGTCTGCGCGCCCGTGTTCAACGCCGCGCAGTCCGCCGACGCCATCGCCCGCTACGCGGTGACGCACACCTACGCCAACAACGAGGCGCTCGTGAGCATGATGCAGGCCGCGCCGCCCGCGAACTTCGCCTCGGCGCGGCTGTTCGGCTTTGCCAGCTTCACGCCGGCGCTGGACAACATGCTGGACCTGGCCCGCGAGGCCGGCGTGCCGCTCATCGGCCTGTACGGGTCCAGCGAACTGATCGCGCTGGTGGCCGGCCAGCCCCGCGATCCGGCCGAAGGCGATGTGTCGGCCCGCCATCAGCCCGGCGGCACGCTGGTCTATCCCGAAGCCCGGGTGCGCGCGCGGGACCCGGAGTCCGGGCAGGTGCTGCCCCATGGCCAGTCCGGCGAGATCGAGATCCTGTCGCCCAGCCTGATGCAGGGCTATCTGGACAATCCCGAAGCCACCCGCAACGCCGTCACCGACGACGGCTATTTCAAGACCGGAGACCTGGGCTACACGCTGACCCCGCGCCAGTTCGTGTTCCAGACCCGCATGGGAGACTCGCTGCGGCTGTCCGGTTTCCTGGTCAATCCGGTGGAGATCGAACAGGTCGTCGAAACCCTGCCCGGCGTGCGCGCCTGCCAGGTGGTGGGCGCGGCAAGCAAGGGCAAGATCGTGCCCTACGCCTTCGTGCTGCTGCACGAGGGCGCCCGCGCGGACCCCGCCGGCTGGACCGCCGCCTGCAAGGCCGCCATGGCGGGTTTCAAGGCGCCGGCGGGCTTTACCGTGCTGGACGCCTTCCCCTCGGTGGAGAGCGCCAACTCGGTCAAGATCCAGAAGCACCGGCTGCGCGAGATGGCGGACGCTATGCTCTCGGATTCTTCATCCTAGCCCTCGGCCCGACCATGCCCGCCCGCAAGCTCTTCTCGCGCAGCCCCCAGCCGCTCTACCTGCAGGCGGCTGCGCTCTTTCGCAGCCATATCCAGAACCGCACCTGGCGGCCGGGACAGCAGATCCCGCCGCTGGAATCGCTGATGGAGACCTATGGCATCTCGCGGGCGACCATACGCCAGGCCTTCGGGCTGCTGGAAGAGGACGGCCTGATCCGGCGTTCGCGCGGGTCGGGCACCTTCGTCAACGCCGAGCTGCCCGAAACGCCCACGCTGCTGATTCCCAAGACCTGGGCCGAGACCGTCGAGCTGAGCAACCAGCTGGGCACGGTGTCGCTGGTGGAATCCAGCGCGGATTCGCCGCTGCCCGACACGCTGGGCATGCCTTGCGGCGCCGACCGCAGCGGCAGCTTCCAGTACCTGCGCCGCGTCCACACCACGGAGGCCGGGCCCTTTTGCTATAGCGAGGTCTTCCTGGACAGCGGGCTGTTCCGCAAGCACCGGGCCCGCATCCAGAAGAGCACGGTGGCGCCCGTGCTGGACCAGTTCTACGGCGCGCGCATCACCGAGGCGCGCCAGGTGCTCAACGTAATCGAGGCGGGACAGGAGTCGGCGGAATCCTTGCAGATTCCCGTGTCGTCTCCGGTGGCCGAACTGCGCCGCTATGCCTGCATCGATGGCCGCGTGGTGTATTTCGCGCGGCTGGAGTTCCCGTTCCGGAAAGTGCGGATGGAGTTCGACCTGCTGACCAGCCGCTGACCGCAGCGCCCCAACCCGACCCAAGGAGCCCATCCAACGCCACGCCGACCGCCGCAGTCCCACAACAAGGCGCCGCAGCACGCCATAACAAGCGCCAGCGCAATCCGAGAATCAGCCCCCACGCCGCACCCGCTTCCGCAGGCTTGCTGCCCCCAAAGGGGGCGGTCTTGCCTTGGGACGGCCCGGCGGCCAAACAAATCCGGCACACAGGGAGACAAACCATGAGACATGCCGAAAAGCCCCGGATTTCATTGCAGTGCCGCAGCACGCTTGCCCAGTTGTTCGCCATGGCGGCCGTCGCCGCCGCGCCCGCTGCCTTAGCGCAAACGCCAGCCCCCGCGATCTCCGACGACGTGGTCCGCCTGGGCCTGATCCTGGACATGAGCGGCGTCTACGCCGACGTGACCGGCAAAGGCAGCGCCACCGCCGCTGAAATGGCGATCGCCGATTTTGGCGGCACGGTGCTGGGCAAGAAGGTGGACCTGATGGTGGTGGACCATCAGAACAAGGCCGACATCGCCGCCGCCAAGGCGCGCGAGTGGTACGACACCCAGAAGGTGGACGCCGTCATGGACGTGGCGGGCTCCGCGCCCGCGCTGGCCGTGCTGGAAGTCGCGCGGGAAAAGAAGAAGATCGTGGTCTTCAGCGGTCCAGGCACCGAACGCATCACCAACGACCTGTGCTCGCCCTATTCCGTGCACTACACCTACGACACCTGGTCGCTGGCCAACACCACCGCGCGCGCCACGGTCGAGCAAGGCGGCAAGAGCTGGTACTTCCTGACGGCCGACTACGCTTTCGGCCACACCTTGCAGGCGTCCGCCACGGAAGTCGTAAAGGCCAACGGCGGCACCGTCGTGGGGGCCTCGCGCCATCCGCTGGGCTCCAGCGACTTCGCCTCCTACCTGCTGCAGGCGCAGGCCAGCAAGGCGCAAATCGTGGGCCTGGCCAATGCGGGCGGCGACACGGTCAACGCCATCAAGGCGGCCAGCGAGTTCGGCCTGACCAAGGGCGGGCAGAAGATGGCGGGCCTGCTCCTGTACATCAACGACATCCACGCCATCGGCCTGGACGCCGCGGCCGGGCTGACGCTGACCGAAGCCTTCTACTGGGACATGAACGACCAGACCCGGGCCTGGTCCCAGCGCTACTACGACAAGCTGAAGAAGATGCCCAACATGAGCCAGGCGGGCACGTATTCCTCGGTAATGCACTACCTGAAGGCGGTGCAGGCGGCGGGCACTGACGAGCCCGTCGCGGTGATGAAGCAGATGAAGTCCATGCCGATCAACGACTTCTTCGCCGCCAACGGCCGCATCCGCGAGGACGGCCGCATGGTCCACGACATGTATTTGTTCGAGGTGAAAAAGCCGTCCGAATCCAAACGGCCCTGGGACTACTACAAGCTGGTGGCCACCCTGCCGGGAGACCAGGCCTTCATGCCGCTGTCGAAGTCCACCTGCCCGCTGGTGAAGAAGTAGGCGCGATGCGGCGGGCAGGCGCTGCGCCTGCCCGCCGCGCCGGCTATCGGGCGTCCGGCGCCGCGATCGCCTCTTCCAGCATCTCCAGCCGGTCCTGGCCCCAGAACACTTCGCCCCGGTACACATACGCGGGCGAGCCGAACACCCCGGCCTTGACCGCGTCGTCCGTGTTGCGGCGATAGGCCGACTCGATGGCGGGCTGCGCGGCCGCCGCCAGCAGCGCCGGAGCGTCCAGCCCCAGCCGCTCCAGGATGCCGCGCAAGGCGGCGAGATCGGAAATGTCCTGCTCGTCGCACCATTCGGCCTTCAAGATGGCCTTGTACAACGCCGGCACCGGCAGCCCGGCGCGATCGGCCGCGATCACGATGCGGGACGCCAGGCCCGCGTCGGGACACATGAAGGCCGGCTGCGGATTGACGTGGATGCCCAGCTTGCGGCACCAGCGCGCCAGTTCCGCCACGCGATAGGCCTGGCGTTCCGGGGACCGCCGGCCCAGCAGCACGCCCCCGGTGCGCGCATAGACATCGGGCAGGTCCACGGGCAGGTGGCGGATCGCCGCCTGTTGCCGCGCGGCCAGCGCCTCCAGCCGGTCGGCGCCCAGGTAGGCCCAGTCGGAGTTCATCCAGAAGTAATAGTCGATCGTCTTCATGTCGTCCTCAGGTCCGCGCGGCGGCCGGCACGCGCAGCGCCGGCTGCGCGGCAGCGTCGCCCCGCATGCGCCAGGCGCTGAATACGGCGATCACGCCCAGAATGCTCAGATACCAGACCACGTACTTCGGATCGCCTCCGCCCTTGGCCAGCAGCCAGGTCGCCACGATGGGAGCCAGTCCGCCGCCGATGGCGCCGGACACCTGCACCGCCAGCGAAATGCCGGTGTAGCGCACGTGGGCCGGAAACTGGCTGGAGAAGAGCGTGCCCTCCGGCCCGTACAGGCAAGCGTAGACCAGCCCCACCGCCAGGCACACCGCCACGATGATCCAGGCCTTGTCCCCCGTGCCCAGCAGGTGGAAGAAGACGGGCGCGCACGCCAGAATGCCCACGGCGCCCGCCATGAACACCCACTTGTGGCCGATCCGGTCGCCCAGGATGCCGAACAGCGGCATGGTGAACAGCGCGATGGCGGCGCCCCAGATCGTGGCGTCCAGCATGACCGAGCGCGGGATGCCCAGGGTGCCCGTGGCGTACGCCAGCGAGAACGTCACCACCGTGTAGAACCAGGTCACCTCGGCCAGCCTTGCGCCCACCACCACCAGCAGGGCGCGGCGATGCTTCTTCAGCACTTCCGCCACGGGCACTTCGACCTTGGCGCCCTTCTTCTGCATCTGCTCGAAGTCCGGCGATTCGGCCACCTTGACCCGGATGAACCAGCCCACCAGCAGCAGCACCACGCTGGCCAGGAACGGCAGGCGCCAGCCCCAGGCCAGCATGTCCGCCTCGGGCAGGGCCGCCACCGCGCCCATCGCCAGGGACGACAGGATCAGTCCCGGCGCCACGCCGGCCTGCGGCAGGCTGCCAAAGAAGCCCTTCTTGCCCTCCGGCGCGTGCTCCACCGCCATCAGCACCGCCCCACCCCACTCGCCGCCCACCGCGATGCCTTGCAGGAAGCGCATCAGCACCAGCAGCACGGCCGCCCAGTAGCCGATCTGGTCATACGACGGGATCAGCCCGATGAGGATGGTGGGCACGCCCATCAGCAGCAAGGTGATCAGCAGCATGGACTTGCGGCCGATCTTGTCGCCGTAGTGGCCGAAGATCACGCCGCCCAGCGGCCGCGCGAAAAAGCCCACCGAGTACGTGGCGAATGCCGCCAGCGTCCCGGTCAGCGGGTCAAACGCGGGAAAGAAGATCTTGTTGAAAATCAGCGCGGCAGCCGTGCCGTACAGGAAAAAGTCGTACCACTCGATCGTGGTGCCCATCATGCTGGCCAGGCCGGCCGTCACATAGTCGCGGCGCGAACGCGCAGCCGCAGGTTTGGTCGTCATCATCGTGACTCCCCAAGGAAAGAGCTGAAAAGGAGGCGACGCGGAATCAGGCGGCGGGCAGCGGCAGCGGCGCGATGCCGTGCGTCTGGCGGGCCCAATAGTCGAAGGTCGCGCGGACGATGGAAGGCTTGAGCAGATAGTCGTGCGCCTCGCGCGCGAGCGCGTCGTCCACCGGCGTCAATGGCCCGAACGCCTGCGCGCGGATCTGCATGCGCGCCGCCCGTTCCAGGTAGACCGACAGGTAGGTCGCCTCTTCGCAGGAGCCGCCCGCCGTCAGGTAGCCGTGATGCGCCAGGATGATGGCGCGCTTGCGGCCCAGCGCCTCGGAAATGATCACGCCTTCCTGGTCCGCGATCGGCACGCCGGGCCATTCGCCCAGGAACGCGCAGTCGTCATGCAGCGGCGTCATGTCCATCTGCGAGATCACCAGCGGCTGGCGCGCCGCGGCCAGCGCCGACGCCCAGGGCGAGTGCGTGTGGATGATGGACTGCACGTCGGGCCGCGCCTCGTAGACCCACAGGTGAAAGCGCGTGGCCGGATTGGCCATGCCCTCGCCCGTCAGGGTGTGCAGGTCGCGGTCGACCTCGATGAAGTCCGCCGGGGTCGCCTCGTCAAAGCCCAGGCCGAAGCGCAAGGTCCAATAGGCGCCGGGCCGCTCCGAACGCACGCTGATCTGCCCCGCCAGTCCGGCCTCCTGTCCGGTCATGGCCAGGATGCGGCAGGCATAGGCCATGGTTTGCTGGATGCCGCGCGGCGCGGCGCGCAGATGGCGCGCCATCTCCTGCGTGGCGCGGGTGTCGAAATACGATTTCTCTCGAAGTGCGGTGCTCATGGTTTCCCCTTGTCTATTCCCCGTCAACGGATGCCGCGCGAGGTATCGACAGTATGGAAACGGCAGCGCGATCAAGCCATGCAGCCAGGCTCATAGCTGCTATTCGGCGCAGCCGGCGCGGGGTGGCGGCTACTGCGCGGCGATGCGGCGCGCGCAGGCCAGCAGTTCGCCCACCAGCGGCAGCGGCTGCCGGTGGGCCAGGGTGATGGCCACCACTCGCCGGCGCAGGATCGGGCTGCGGATGCGGATCTTGCGCAGCTCATAGTCCGTCAGCAGCTTGTCCGGGATGCGCGAGGGCAGGATACAGGCGCCCACGCCCGAGGACACCAGCTTGAGCATGGCGTCGATGGTCTCGGCCTCGGCCACGAACTCGGGCTCCAGGCCCGCGCTGTGGATCATCTTGCGCAACGCGTAGTGCGAAGGGAACCCCACCAGGCGCAGCGCCATGCCCGCCAGGTCCACGTTGTCCATCAGCGGCACGTCGCGCCGCACGATCAGGCACATCTCGTCGTCGAACAAGGTGGTGGACGCCAGGTTGTCCGAGGCCACCGCGGCGTCGTAGACAAAGCCCACGTCCGCCTTGCCGCCTTCCACCAGCGCCACCACCTCCGGGGAACTGCGGCCCATCACGGACAGGTTCACGTGCTCATGGCTGCTGACAAAGCTGGCCACCACCTCGGCCATGAAGTAGTAGCTGAGCGTATGCACGGTGGCCAGCCGCACGGTGCCCTGGGTCACGCCCTCGCGCTGGCGCACCGCTTCGAGCACACGGTCGATGCTCTGGTAGGCCGGCTGGATGCCGTCCAGCAGGCGCATGCCGGCCTCCGTCAGTTCCACGCCCCGCCCGGTGCGGATGAACAGCGGCTTGCCCACGTGCGCTTCCAGCGCGGCCAGTTGCCGGCTCAGGCCGGATTGCGTCTGGTCCAGGTCCTCGGCCGCGCGCGACAGCGATTTGAGTTCCGCGATCCGCACAAAATAGCGTAACTGCCGGTCCGGCGTGTCCATGCTGCAACCCCTTGTACTGGTCTGACGCGCTCGTCCCGGCGCGGCTGACAGTGTGCCCCAACGGCCGGGCGCGGCACTACGGGGATTTGCGCTAACCCGGGACAGGCGTACCCTTACCGGCTGCGTCCTTGCAGGAGACCCGAATGACCAGCCCCGCCCCGCAACGCCCCATCGCCGCCACCATCGCCGCCGTCATCCGCGACGGCCATGTGCTGCTGGTGCGCCGCGCCAACCCGCCGGACGAGAACTGCTGGGCCTTTCCCGGCGGCAAGATCGACGCCGGCGAATCTATCCTGGCCGCAACCGCGCGCGAGCTGCTGGAAGAAACCGCCGTCGTCGCCGAACCGCTGCGCGTGTTCGACGCGGTGGACGTGTTCGACCGCGACGACACGGGGGCGCTGCGCCGCCACTTCATCCTGATCGCGGTGCTGTGCCGCTGGCAGTCCGGCGAACCGGTGGCGGGCGACGATGCGCGTGATGCGCGATGGATTGCGCTGGAGGACCTGGAAGGCCACGCGCTGGCGATGAGCTTCGGCGTGGCGGAACTGGCGCGCAAGGCGGCGGCGCTGCTCGTTGCAGGCTAACAAATCCCCGGACGCTTTGGGGTGTGCCGGACTTGTCCAAGAGTGCGAAACCCGCGCCTCTTTTGAAGCCAGCGGACGTCCGAACACTCGGTCAAATGCCAATTCGGCTTGCGCGCGAATCAGCGCTGAACTCCGCGGCATCGTATGAACTATGGCGCGCCACTGATAGCGCTCGTATGGCGCTTCATTGATGTTTATCCCGTTCTTGTCATCCAGCCCGGACCGCGTCATTCCTCGGACGGCAGCGCGCGCGCCTTGATCCACAGGAACATCGGCATGCGCGACCACTGCCGCAGCTGCTCGGTGCTTGCCGCGTCCGGCTGCGGCTCGCGCAGCGACACGATCGCCAGGCCCGCCGCCTCCAGCGCCGCCATGTAGTCCTGCAAGGGCAGCGACCAGCCGGCGAAGTGCATGCTCAGGCCGTCGCGCGATTCCACGCCGTCGAAATGCTCCCGGCCGTAGTACGTGCCCTCGACGACAAAGGGCGCGTCGACGGACGGGCCCGCGAAGCGGCCGCGGTCGCGGAAGGGATGCACGATGGAAATGAAGAGCGTGCCGCCGGGCTTGAGCATGCGGCGCGCTTCCTTCACCGCGGCCGGCACGTCCTCCACGTCCATCAGCACGTTGTAGGCGATCACCAGGTCAAACCCGCCATCGCCGAACGGCAGGGCTTCGGAGGAGGCCACCGCATAGGCGTCGGCGGACTGCGCGGCCCTGGCCGCATCCACCATCGCGGCCACGGCGTCCGTGGCGGTGACGTGATAGCCCAGCGCCCGGGCTTCGCGGCTGATGCGGCCTTCTCCGCAACCGATTTCCAGCGCGCTGCCCCGGCCCGCGCCCAGGTAGCTCGCGAAGCCGTCGCGATAGGCCCAGAACGCATCGTGCCCCGGCGCGCCCGCCCAGGCGATCCACTGGTCCGCCACCGCCGTCCAATGCGCGTGGTCCGGTTTCTGCTTGTCCATGATTCCTCCTTTCCGCCGGCCAGGGCCGGCGCAGGCCCTACTATATACATCGCCCCGCAACCCGAATGCTCCGCGCCCCCTGCACATGTTCGACGCCTACCTCAACCGCTGGAACCTCGCGCCCGACGGCGCCCCCATCGTCACCCACGCGGCGCGGCTGCTGCCCGTGCTGCATGCAGGCGCGCCCGCCATGCTCAAGGTGTCGATCGAAGAAGACGAAAAGCAAGGCGGCGTGCTGATGAACTGGTGGGACGGCCACGGCGCCGCGCGCGTGCTGGCGCACGACGACGACGCCATCCTGCTGGAACGCGCCACCGGCGCGCGCTCGCTGTCCCACTATGCGCGCAACGGCCGCGACGACGAGGCCACCCTCATCCTGTGCGACGTGCTCAAGGAACTGCACGCGCCTCGCGGCAAGCCGCTGCCCGCCCTGCGTCCGCTGGAGGAATGGTTTGCCGAACTGTGGCCCATGGCGCGGGCCCACGGCGACATCCTGGCGCACAGCGCCCGCCACGCCCGCGCCTTGCTGGACGACCCGCGAGACATGACGGTGCTGCACGGCGATGTCCACCACGACAACGTCCTGGACTTCGGCGAGCGCGGCTGGCTGGTGATAGATCCCAAGCGCCTGCATGGCGAGCGCGCCTTCGACTACGCCAACATCTTCTGCAACCCCGACCTGGCGGACCCGACGCCTCCCGTGGCCATCGCGCCGGGGCGCTTCGAGCGACGGCTGGAACTCATCGTCGCCCGGTCCGGCCTGGACCGGCGCCGGCTGCTGCAATGGATCGTGGCCTGGTGCGGCTTGTCGGCCGCCTGGTTCATGGGCGACGGCGACGACGCCGCGATCGACCTGAACATCGCGCGCCAGGCGCAGGCGCTGCTCGACCGTTAACGCCCGCGCCCGCGCTACCTGGCCGGCATCGCCGGCTCGAAGGCCGCAGCGAAGACCCCGGCCAGCCACTGCGTGAATACGCGCACCCGCGCCGGCACCTGCCGGTTCTGCGGATACAGCACCGACACCGGCATGGGCGCGGGCGGGGCATGGGGCAGCACGATACGGAGATGGCCCGCCGCCAGTTCGCGCTCCACCCGGTAGCGCGGCACCTGCGCCAGCCCCAGGCCGGCCAGCGCCGCGCTGGTGTAGAGCTCGGCGCCCGTCACGCTGACGACGGAACGCGGGCGCACCAGCACGTTGCGCCCGTCCAATGTGAAATCCAGCGGAACGCCGCGCCCCGTGGCGCTGGACACGTAGTCCACGGCCCGATGATGCTCCAGCTCTTCCAGGCGCGCGGGCACGCCAAAGCGCGCCAGATACGCGGGGCTGGCCACCGTCACCTGCGGCATCAGGGCGATCTGCCGGCCCGCCAGCGTGGAATCCTGCAGGACGCCGGCGCGCAGCACGCAATCCACCCCTTCCCGGACCAGGTCCACCAGGCGGTCGTCCTCGCCCAGGTGCAGCACGATGTCGGGAAAGCGCTCCAGGAAGTCGGGCAGGCCCGGCATGACGAAGAACCTGGCCAGCGTGCCCTGCGCATTGATGCGCAAGAGCCCCTTGGGCGCCGTGTTCAGAAACGCTCCGTCGGCCTCCTCCAGATCCGCCAGCAGGCGCAGGCAGCGCCGGTAGTGCGCCTCGCCGTCCTGCGTGAGGCGCACCTGCCGCGTGGTGCGTTCGAGCAGGCGCGCGCCCAGCCGGGCTTCCATGCGCTTGATCAGGTTGGTGACCGTTGCTCGCGGAATCCGCAGGTCGTCCGAGGCCTTGGAAAAGCTGCCGCGCTCGGCGATGCGCACGAAAACCCGCATTTCCTCGAAACGATCCATGGCCGCGCCACCCGATTATTAAAGTAAATGAAATTATCTTAGCAAACCGAGGGTAATTATCTTTGAGCTGGAATAGTCGATGATGCGTCTGCCCCCTCGAACGGAGAATCACCATGAACGACCAAGCCCCCCAACGCATTGCCCTGGTCACCGGCGGATCCCGCGGCATCGGCGCCGCCATCGCGCGCCGCCTGGCCAGCGACGGTTTTGCAGTCGGCATCAACTACGCCGCAAGCGCGGCGCAGGCCGACGCCCTGGCCGACGAGATCCGGCAGGCCGGAGGACGCGCCATCGCGGTGCGCGCCGACGTGTCCAAGGCGGCGCAAGTGCGCGCCCTGTTCGACGCCGTGGAGGCCGGCCTGGGCCGGATCGACGTGCTGGTCAACAGCGCCGGCGTCCTGCAGGTGCAGCCGCTGGCCGAGACCAGCGACGAACTGTATGACCAGACGTTCGACATCAACACCCGCGGCACCTTCAACACGCTGCGCGAGGCCGCCGCCCGCCTGGCCGATGGCGGCAGCATCGTCAATGTGTCCAGCACCACCGTCGCGCTCAACCTGCCAGGCTATTCGGTCTACATCGCCAGCAAGGCCGCCGTCGAGAGCCTGACGCAGGTCTTTGCGAAGGAACTGCGCGGACGCCGCATCACGGTCAACGCGGTGGCGCCCGGCCCCGTCGCCACCGCGCTCTTCTTCAAGGGCAAGAGTCCCGAACTGATCGAGCACTACGCCAAGATGCCGCCGCTGGAACGCCTGGGCGAGCCCGAGGACATTGCCGGCATCGTCTCGTTCCTGGCGGGGCCGGACAGCGGCTGGGTGAATGGCCAGATATTGCGCGCCAACGGCGGCGTGGCCTGAACCGGCGCGGCTACTTCGGCATGGCGTAGCCGAGCCCGCGCAGGTATTCGGCCACCACGGGCTGCCACTTCTGCGGCGAACGGGGAAACAGCAGATGGCCGTTGTTGCCGTCAGGCCCCATCGGCACGAACGTGGCGCGGCCGCCCGCCGCGTTGTAGGCGTCCACCCAGCGCTTGGGCCAGTCAGGGCCCCAGAAGAGGTCGTTCTCGGCGTAGATCCAGAGGGTGGGCAGGCGCGACGTCTGTCCATAGGCCGCAAAGGTTTGCTGCAGCCGCTCCGGTCCGCAAGGCTGGCCGGGCGACTTGGCATCGCCGCCCGCGCCGCCCGCGAAGTTGATGGCGGTCTTGACGCCGGGCGGATTCTGCGCGGCCAGCGCGATGGCGCCGCCCCCGCCAAGCGATTGGCCCACCAGCACGACATTGGACGCGTCCACGTCCGGATGCTGCTGCAGCGCCTTCACCACCTGGCCGATCTGGCTGGCGACCCGATCGAACATGGGCGTGAACTGGCGGTCGCCGCAAGGCCCGCTGTCCTCCAGATCGGGGCCGCCCGTTTCTCCATACCCCAGCCGCAGCGGCATGGCAACCACAAAGCCGGCATCGGTGAAAAACTTGACCGCCTCCGGAAACTGCGTGCGGCTCATCTTGGCCCGATCCGCCGCGGTCGCCCCCCGGCCATGGTTGATGACCAGCAGGGGATGCTTGCCCGGGGCCGCGGGCGCATACACGGTCACAACCAGTTCCCCGGTGGCGGCAGCGCCACCTTCCATCTGCACTGACACAGGCACTTTCTGCACGCTTTCGTTGCCTGCCTGCCTGCTTGAAGACGCACAAGCCGAGAGAAGCCCGGCTGCGCAGACAATCGCGATTCGTTGAAGAACGTTCATGTTGTTCCGCCTTCTGGATGGGTGCACCGTTTAGGGTGCGCCCAACACTACGCCCACTCCTGGCGCCCGGCCAGTAGCGTGCGCAATGGTGCGCAAGTACGGCTTGCGGGCCCGAGCGGCACGCGCGCAGGACTTTCCCTTCATCCTTGCGCATGAGGGCGGGCCGCCGGCGCACGCGCGTCGCATCGCCAGGATCGCCACGGGCTTGCGGGTTGCCCTCATCCGTTCTACCCATGGCGGCATCGACTGATGGGGTGAGGCGTCAACGCCGTTTTTCAAATTTCCGCTTTGCGCGCTCGGGCCTTTGATTTACGTAAAAGTCTGGCCAGTTGGACGAGGTTTGCATGAGACGACATCCGGAAGGTCTGTATTAGGCTGACCCGGCAGTACTCCGACACACCTTGATCGATTGGACGAAAGCAAATGAATCAACTCATTCATCCGGACTGCCATCCCTTTACCGCAGCAGGCAATCTGAAGCAGATCTCCGCGTACTACGAGGAGGGACGCCGCGTCTTGTGGATGATGCTGCGCGCGCAACCGCGGCCCTGCTTCAACCTTGAGCTGATAGACGAAATCATGACCCTGGCGCGCGCCGCCAAGGATTCCGGCCTGCCCATCGATTTCTGGGTGACGGGCTCGCTGGTGCCGCAGATCTACAACGTCGGCGGCGACCTCAGCTTCTTCGCCGAATCCATCCGCACGGGCAAGCGCGAAGCGCTGCGGGCCTACGCCCGGGCTTGCGTCGATTGCGTGCATGCGGCCACGCGCGGCTTCGACACGGGCGCCATTTCGCTGGCCATGATCGAAGGCACGGCGCTCGGCGGCGGCTTCGAGGCCGCCCTGGCCCATCACTTCGTGCTGGCCCAGACCAATGCGCGCATGGGATTTCCCGAGATGGCGTTCAACCTGTTTCCCGGCATGGGCGGCTATTCGCTCGTCGCGCGCCGCTCCGGCATGAAGCTGGCGGAAGAGCTGATCGGCACCGGCGAATCGCATACCGCGGAATGGTTCCACACCAAGGGCCTGGTGGACGTGCTGTTCGAGCCGGGCGAGGCCTACAGGGCCACCCGCACCTTCATCGACGTGTTGCGGCCCAAGCTCAACGGCATGCGCGCCATGCTGCGCGCGCGCCAGCGCGTGCTGAGCCTGTCCCGCTCCGAGCTGATGGACATTACGGAGGACTGGGTCGAAGCGGCGTTCTCGATCGACCCGAAGGACCGCGCCTACATGGAGCGGCTGGTGATGGCGCAGAACCGCCGCAGCGCGGTCAGCACCGAAGCCTCCGAAGAGGCCACGATGCATTGATCCGCCGGCGCGCGGCCGGCTGCGTCACGCGATCAGATGCAGCCGGCGGCGCTGCGCCAGCCAGGCGGAGAGCTCCGCGGCGGGCATGGGCTTGGCGTACAGGTAGCCTTGCTTGGCGTCCACGCCCAGGGTGTCCAGGAACGCCGTCTCTTCCGGCGTCTCGACCCCTTCGGCGATCACCTTCAGTTCCAGCGTGCGCGCCACCGCGACGATGGCGCGCGCCAGCGCCTGGGACACCGGGTTTTCGTTCACGCCGCGCACGAAGCTGGCGTCCAGCTTGATCGCGTCCAGCGGAATGCGCGCAAGCTGCGACAGCGAGGAATAGCCGGTGCCGAAGTCGTCCAGATGGACGCGCGCGCCCAACTGGCGGAACTGCTTGATCAGTTCGATGGCGGCGTCTTCGTCGTCGATCAGGCAGCTTTCGGTGAGTTCGATGTCCAGCAGGCAGGGATCGAGGCTGGCGTCGTTGATGGCCCGCATGAACTCGCTGACCACGCCCTTGTCGTCGAGCTGGCGGGCCGACATGTTGATCGCGATGCGGATGTTCAGGCCGTCGCGCTTCCAGGCCGCCGCCTGCCTTGCGGCTTCGCGCATCACCCATACGCCCAGCGGCGAGATCAGGCCCGATTCCTCGGCGTAGGGAATGAAGACGTTGGGGCCGACCATGCCGCGTTCCGGAGAACGCCAGCGCACCAGCGCTTCCACCCCGTCGACCTCGCCGGTGCGGCCGGCAAGCTTGGGCTGGTAGTACAGCATCAGGTGGTTTTCGGCCAGGGCCTTGCGCAGGTTGGTGTCCAGCCAGACGTAGTCCGCATTGCGGCGGTCCATCTCGTGCTGGAACACGCGGTAGGTGTGGCGCCCCGCTTCCTTGGCCACGTACATGGCGATGTCGGCGCTGCGCACCACGCTGTCCAGGTCGGCGCCGTGGTCGGGATACATCGCGATGCCGATGGAGCAGCTTGTGTAGACCTCGATCAGTCCCTGGCGGAACGGCTCGCGCAGGCGTTCGATGATGCGTTCGGCGGTGGCTTCCAGCTGCCAGGCCTGCGCCTCTTCCTGCAGGACGATGAATTCGTCGCCGCCCAGCCGGGCCAGCGTCTGGCCCTCGGACAGGCAAGTGGAAATGGCCACCGACACCGCCTTGAGCAGGCGGTCGCCGAAGCCGTGGCCGTAGTGGTCGTTGATGCGCTTGAAGTTGTCCAGGTCCAGGAACAGCACGCCGCCCCGCCCTTCCCGCTCCGCCGCCAGCGCGCTCTTTAGCCGCGCGGTGATCGCGTGGCGGTTGGGCAGGTTGGTCAGCATGTCGGTGTTCGCCAGCACGCGCAGGCGTTCCTGCGCCTGGCGTTCTTCGGTGATGTCCGTGCCGGAGCAGATCAGGTAGACGCGCTTTTCGCCGCTGCCGCTGGTGACGAATTTGTTGCGGAACAGGAACAGCCGGGGCCCCTTGACCGTATTGATCGTGCGCTCGACTTCATAGGATTGCCCGCGCTTGTAGAACTCGGCGATGTTGCGGCGCGAGGCGATGGCCTCTTCGCGCGTCATGAACATCTCGAAGACGCTGCGGCCCACGATGTCCTGTTCGCGCTTGCCGGTGTATTCCTCGCTGAGCTTGTTAAAGCGCTGCACGCGGCCGTTCTGGTCGACGATGACAATCACCGAGTTCGCTTCCGACACCACGGTTTCGGCGAACGACAGGCCTTCGACCAGGTCCTTGGCGACGGATTCGGTATCGGTATGGGCGGACGCGGTGCCGGCCCATTCGTTCGGATTGATCTTGCGGCCCACCAGATGCAGGCGGAGCAAGTCGCCGTACAGCGAAATATCGATGCGCACGCTTGACGTGATGCCCGTCAGCCCGCGCACGGCATCCGCCTGGTCCGGCCGCAGCGCCATCGCGATATTCGTGGCCCCCTTGACCGCGGCCAGCTCAATCGCATCGCTATCGGCGGACAACCGCCAATATGGACTATGCGTACCGAAATGCGTGTGCAGGATCGTTTTTTCGTCCTGGTTCTCAGTCATTGGTATCCCCCCCGCCGCCCTAAGATGGCCCGCAAAGCACATTACGGGCTAGTCAATTCGGGGTCAACCACATTGTTGAGCGCCTAAAACCGTGTATTGCAGATTATTGCAAAGGCGCACATATTTGTATTTTCCGCCTGGGAGATCCTGCACGATTTGATGCGAAAACCCCGGAGCCACGAATTTTTCATTTCGTGCTTTGAAAAATTCCGCACAAACAAAAACGCCGGAAATTCTGCATGAATTTCCGGCGTGTGGCGTAAATGGCGCAGACCGCGCCCGGGCAAGGCGGATCAGTCCCCCTTCACCCCGGCGTCGTCGATCACCTTGGTCCAGCGGGCCACCTCGGCCGACACGCGGGCGCTGGCGTCGGCCGGCGTGGTCCAGGTGGCGATCGCGCCCTGGTTCAGCAGCGAAGCCTTCACTTCCGGCTTGGCCAGGATCTTCTTGAGTTCGCCGTTCAGGCGCTCGATCACCGGGGCCGGCGTATTGGCGGGCGCCACGATGCCGAACATCGAACTGACATCGAACCCGGTCAGGCCGGCTTCGGCCGCGGTGGGCACGTCCGGCAGCGCATCGACGCGCTGAGGCGAAGTCACCGCCAGCGCGCGCAGCTTGCCCGCCTTGATGTTGCCCTGCGACGCGGGCACGGTCTCGATCATGCTGAGCACCTGGCCGCCCATCAGGTCGGTCATGGCGGGGCCGCTGCCCTTGTAGGGCACGTGCAGGACATCGACGCCCGCCGTGCGCTTGAACATCTCGCCGGCCAGATGCTGGGGCGAGCCGTTGCCGGCCGAGGCCATCGTCATGTAGCCGGGCTTGGATTTGGCCAGCGCGATGAACTCGGACAGCGTCTTTGCCTGTACCGACGGGTTCACGACGAACACCAGCGGCACCGTGCCCACGATGGACACCGGCGCAAAGCTCTTTTCCACGTCATAGGTGACGCGGCCCCGGTACAGCGCGGCATTGATCGAATGGCTGGTCAGCGCGCCCATCAGCAAGGTGTAGCCGTCGGGCTGCGCCTTGGCGACCTGGTCGGCGCCGATGTTGCCTGCCGCGCCCGCGCGGTTCTCGACGACCACCGTCTGGCCCAGGGCGCCCGTCAGCTCCTGCGCCAGCACGCGGCCGATCACGTCGGTCGCGCCTCCGGGCGGATACGGCACGATCAGGCGGATGGGCTTGTCGGGATAGGCGTCGGCGGAGAACGCCGGGGCGGAAACGCCGGCGCACAGCGCCAGCAGGGATAACAGGACGGCACGGCGCGGCCGCAGACGCAGGTCTGACATGTGGGTCTCTCCAGCCGGGATGAGTATAGGAATGGATGGACGCCCGGATCGTCAACGGCGCCAGTGTAGGAGGCCGAACTTGATTGAAGAATCAAAATTTTTCTATCGACTGATCTTTAAATCAGATCAATAGAAGAACCATCACAAAGCGCTTGCGGCGGTTTTCAAAGGCTGGATATGATGTCGACCCAGGATTATCAATAATATTATCGGGACTGAAAATGACGGACGAAACGAAGGGCGGCAAGGCCCCGATGGGCCCTTTCGACAGCGACGGCGCCACCGCGCAGGGCGTGGCCCGCGGGCTGACGAACTACGGCGACAAGGGTTTCTCGCTGTTCCTGCGCAAGGCCTTCATCAAGGGCGCCGGCCTCTCGGACGACGCGCTGGCCCGTCCCATCATCGGCATCGTCAACACCGGCAGCAGCTATAACCCCTGCCACGGCAACGCGCCCCAGCTGATCGAAGCGGTCAAGCGCGGCGTCATGCTGGCGGGCGGCCTGCCGATGGACTTCCCCACGATCTCGGTGCACGAGAGCTTCTCGCAGCCCACCAGCATGTACCTGCGCAACCTCATGTCCATGGACACCGAGGAAATGATCCGCGCCCAGCCCATGGACGCCGTCGTGCTGATCGGCGGCTGCGACAAGACCGTGCCTGCCCAGCTGATGGGCGCGGCCTCGGCCGGCGTGCCCGCCATCCAGCTCGTCACCGGTTCGATGCTGACCGGCTCGCACCGCGGCGAACGCGTGGGCGCCTGCACCGACTGCCGCCGCTACTGGGGCCGCTACCGCGCCGACGAGATCGACGCGCCCGAAATCGCCGACGTGAACAACCAGCTGGTCGCCAGCGTGGGCACCTGTTCCGTCATGGGCACCGCCAGCACCATGGCCTGCATCACCGAAGCCCTGGGCATGATGGTGGCCGGCGGCGCGTCCGCCCCCGCCGTCACCGCGGACCGGGTGCGCGTGGCCGAACGCACCGGCGCCACCGCCGTCGCCATGGCTGCGTCGCGCCTGACGCCCGATCTCATCCTGACCGGCAAGTCCATCGAGAACGCCTTGCGCGTACTGCTGGCCATCGGCGGATCGACCAACGGCATCGTGCACCTGACCGCCATCGCCGGCCGCCTGGGCATCGACATCGACCTGGCCGGCCTGGACCGCATCAGCCGCGAAACCCCGGTGCTGGTGGACCTGAAGCCGTCGGGCCAGCACTACATGGAAGACTTCCACGACGCGGGCGGCATGCCCGCGCTGCTGCGCGAGCTGCGTCCCTTCCTGCACCTGGACGCGCTGACCGTGTCGGGCCGCACGCTGGGCGAAGAACTGGACGCCGCGCCCGCGCCGTTCAAGCAGGACGTGATCCGCACGGCCGCCTCGCCCATCTACCCGGTGGGCGGCCTGGCCGTGCTGCGCGGCAACCTGGCGCCCGGCGGCGCCATCATCAAGCAGTCCGCGGCCAACCCCAAGCTGATGGAGCACGAAGGCCGCGCCGTGGTGTTCGAAGACGCCGAGGACATGGCGCTGCGCATCGACGACGACGCGCTGGACGTGACCGCCGACGACATCCTGGTGCTCAAGCGCATCGGCCCCACCGGCGCGCCGGGCATGCCCGAAGCCGGCTACATGCCCATCCCCAAGAAGCTGGCGCGCGCCGGCGTCAAGGACATGGTCCGGATCTCGGACGGCCGCATGAGCGGCACCGCCGCCGGCACCATCGTGCTGCACGTGACACCCGAGGCCGCTATCGGCGGACCGCTGGCCTACGTGCAGAATGGCGACCGCATCCGCCTGTCGGTGGCGCAGCGCGAGATCGCGCTGCTGGTGGACGACGCCGAGCTGGCGCGCCGCGCCGCGGCCCAGCCCGTCGCCCGTCCCACCGCCGACCGCGGCTACCGCAAGCTGTTCCTGCAAACCGTGACGCAGGCCGACCAGGGCGTGGACTTCGACTTCCTGCGCGCCGGCGTCACGCACGACACCGTGCCCAAGAAGTAAGCCGCCGCTTTTCGCCATGAACGCCATCACGCCCGACGCCCTAGAAGAGCAGGCCCCCGACGCCACGCAGACCGCGGTGGCCATCCTGGAAGAAGACATCGTCTTCGGCCGGCTGCACCCGCGCGAACGCCTGACCGAGGACGATCTGATGGCGCGCTTTGCCATGAAGCGCCACGCCGTGCGGCAGGTGCTGGCCGAGCTTGAACTGCTGGGCGTGGTGGAAAAAAAGCGCAACGTCGGCGCCGTGGTGCGCGCCTTTTCGGTGCGTGAAGTGATGGAGCTGTACGCCTTGCGCGAGGTGCTGGAGGTGCATGCCGCCCGCCAGATGCCGCTGCCCGTGCCCGAGGCGCGGCTGGCGGCGCTGGTGGCGGTGCAGCGCGAGCACGACGCGGCGGTGGCCGATGGCGACGCGCGCCGCGTGTTCCGCAGCAACCAGCGCTTTCACCGCGAGTTCTTCGGCCTGCTGGACAACGCCGTGCTGGGCCAGGCCATCGAGGAATACGCGCGCCGCACCCATCCGATCCGATTCGGCTCGCTCGTGGCCGCCGGCCACCGCGAACGCGCCCGCCAGGAGCACTGGACGATGATCCAGGCGCTGCGCGACGGCGACCGCGATGCACTGATGACCGTCTGCCGCGAGCACCTGCTGCCGTCGCGGGACGCGTACCTGGCCTCGCAGCAGGCGTTCAGCCAGCCGGCGACAAGTTGACAAGCCCCACCCGAATTCGGTAATAATAACAATTATTATTACCAATCATTTCTGGGTAGTTGTCCTGCGTCAGCCTGTCGGGCGCCGGCGGCTTGATCAAAAGGCTCGATCTTGAGTACGCCGGGATGCCTCTTCCCCACGTCCATCGAAACGCTCTATAGCGACCACCACTCCTGGCTCAGGGGCTGGCTGCGCCGACGCCTGGGCAACGCCGATCAAGCCGAGGACCTGGCCCACGACACCTTCATCCGCCTGCTCAGCAGCGACCGCGTTCCGCCGTCGCTGTCCGAACCGCGCGCCTTCCTCACCACGGTGGCCCAGCACCTCGTCTCCAACCACTGGCGGCGCGAGAAGCTGGAGCGCGCCTATCTCGACGCCCTGGCCCAGGCGCCGCAGCCGGTCAGCTGGTCGCCGGAGGACCGGGCCATCGTGCTGGAAACGCTGGTGGAACTGGACCGCCTGCTCGACGGCCTGCCGGCTGTCGTGCGGCGGGCCTTCCTGATGTCGCAACTGGAGGGCCGCACGCACGGCCAGGTGGCCCAGGCGCTGGGCATCTCCATTCCCACCGTCAAGCGCTACATCGTCCGCGCCCTGCAGCGCTGCTGCTTTGCCGACCTCTCTTCCATCGGATGACCCGCCCCTTGTCCGCCTCTCCCTGGTACGCAAGCACCCGCGACGCCGCCGCCCTTTCGCCGGCCGTCGCGCAGCGCGCCCTGGAGTGGCTGGTGGAATTGCAGGGCGATGCCGTGCCCCCCGAGACCGTGCGGGAATGGGCCTGCTGGCGCGCAGCGCATCCCGACCACGAACGCGCCTGGCTGCGCATCGAATCGGTCAGGGGCTCCCTGCAGCCGCTCTCTTCCCCGGTCAGCGCGGCCATCGCGCAGGCGGCGCTTGCGCCGCCCGCCTCCCCGCACCGGCGTCGAGCCCTCAAGGCGCTGGGCGTCCTGGCGTTCACCGGCGGCGCAACCTGGAGCGTGGGCGAATACGCGCCATGGCGCGAATGGACATCCGACTATCGGACCGGCGTCGGCGAACGCCGCGATCTCGTCCTGCCGGACGGCACGCGGCTGGCGCTGAACACCGGCAGCGCGCTCGACATCCGGTTCAGCGAAACGGAGCGGCGCGTGGCGCTCATCTCGGGCGAAATCCTGATCGCCACCGCGCACGAGGCCGGGCCGCCGATGCGCCCGTTCCTGGTCGAGACCGCCCACGGCACGGCGCGCGCGCTGGGCACTGAATACACCGTGCGCGTGCTGGGCGACAGCACGGAGGTCAGCGTGTACCAGGGCGCCGTGCAGATCCAGCCGCGTCAGGAGGCGGGACACCCGCTGACCCTGCAGGCGGGCCGGCGCGCCAGCTACTGGGCGCATGGCGTCGCCGAGCCCGGCCCGGCCGAGGAAAGCCGCGTGGCCTGGAAAGACGGCTTCATCGTGGCGCGCGGCATGCGGCTGGACGATTTCATCGCCGAGCTTGGCCGCTACTCCCGCGACACGCTGTCCTGCGACCCCGCCGTCGCCGGCCTGCGGCTGTCGGGCTCGTTCCCCGTCGATGACATCGACAGGGTGCTGGCGGCGCTGCGCGCGACGCTGGACATCCGGGTGGACATCCAGTCCCGGCTCTGGCGGGGCAGGCACGTGCGCCTGATTCCGGCCGCGGACAGCGCCTGACGCGCCTGTTACAAAAAACCGGCCCGGGAACTGATCCGTTTTGCTTTCCGGCGGGTCAAGGCAGGTGAGAACACAGAATGCTCATCTACCCATCGAAAGGCCAGTACATGAATCACGTCCGGGCGCCCAGGCGCCAGTCCCCTCCTTTCCTGCGGCGCGCGGCAACGGCGCGCCTGGCGGGCCGCATCGCCGTCGGCGCCCTGCTCGCGGCGCCCGCCATGACGCTGCCGACCGCGGCCTACGCGCAGGCCGCGCAAGCGCGCGCCTACGACATACCGGCGGGAACGCTTGAGGACGTGCTGGGCCGGTACGGACGCGAGGCCGGAATCATCCTGTCCTTCAAGCCCGAAGTGACCGCCGGGCTGCAAAGCAACGGCCTGCGGGGCAGCCACAGCGTGCGCGGCGGGCTTGACACGCTGCTGGCCGGCACCGGCATCCAGGTCCTGCCGCAATCGAACGGCAGCTACGTGCTGGACCGCCCGGCGGCCGCCGGCATCGGCGCGACGCAACTGCCGGCCGTGACGGTGACCGCCTCGGCCCCCGACTCCGGCCTGCCCGCGCCCTTTGCCGGCGGCCAGGTCGCGCGCGGCGGCGGCCTGGGCGTGCTGGGCACGGCGGACGTGATGGATGTGCCGTTCAGCACCACCAACTACACCGCGGAAATGCTGGAAAACCAGCAGGCGCGCACGCTGGCCGACGTCGTGATCAACGAATCCTCGGTAAGAACGCTGACCTCCAGCGGCGGCTTCGCCGACGAGTTCCAGATCCGCGGCTTCACGGTCCCCAGCGGCGACGTCGGGTTGAATGGCCTGTATGGCCTGGCCTCGGCCAGCCGGATGCCCGCGGCCATCATGGAACGCGTGGAAGTCCTGAAGGGGCCGGGCACGCTGATGAACGGCATCGGCCCCAGCGGCAGCATCGGCGGCGGCATCAACGTCGTCACCAAGCGCGCGGGCGACGACCCCTTGACCCGCCTGACCACCACGTACCAGAGCAAATCGCAGCTGGGCGGCCAGCTCGACATGGGCCGCCGCTTTGGCGAGAACAACGAATGGGGCATCCGAGTCAACGGCGTCTACCGCAACGGCGACACCGCCATCGACGACGGCAGGCAGGAGCAAGGCGTGGGCGCGCTGGCGCTGGATTATCGCGGCCAGAAGCTGCGCTGGTCGCTGGATGCCTACACCCAGCACGAAGACATCGACAACTTCCGGCCGCAGATCGGCTTCCAGCCGTCGGTGACTTCGCTGCCGTCGCCGCCGTCCGGCCACCGGAATTTCTTCCCGGGCACCAAGCTCAAGCTGGACGACTCGACCGTCGCCACCCGGCTCGAGTACGACATCAACGACCACCTCATGGTCTACGGCGCCACCGGCTACCGCTACGGCACCGCCGAGCAGACCTTCCCGTCGGGCGCGGCCGACGCGCTGGGCAACTTCACGGCCTCCAACGCCTACTACGACTCGTACTCGCGCACCTGGACGGGCGACGTCGGCCTGCGCGCGCGCTTTGACACCTGGGGCGTCAAGCACATCCTGACGCTGTCCGCCACGCGCCTGGACCAGGAGGCCGGCAACGCCTACGTCACGGCCAGCACCACGGTCCCCTCCAACATCTACCGCCCGGCGCCGCTGCCCGAGGTCACCGCCTATCGCGGCGCGCCGCAGAAGGCGTCGAAAACGGAATTGACCAGCTATACGCTCACGGACACGCTGTCGTTTGCCGACGACCGCCTGATGATCACCGGCGGCCTGCGCAACCAGCGGGTGGCGCTGGACAATTACTCCACCACCACCGGCGCGCGCACCACCTCCTACGACGAAAGCGCCATCTCGCCCGTGGCGGGCATCGTGTTCAAGCCCGTGTCCAACGTGTCCCTGTACGGCAACTTCACGTCGGGCCTGACCCGGGGCGGAATCGCCCCCGCCACCACCGTCAACGCCGGGCAGGTGTTCGCGCCCTACAAGTCCAAGCAGTACGAGGCGGGCGTCAAGGTGGATTGGGGCCAGGTGATCACGAGCGCCTCGGTCTTCCAGATCACGCGCCCCAACTCCATGACGGACCCGGTCACCAACATCTACAGCTTTGACGGCGAACAGCGCAACCGCGGGCTGGAACTGTCGGCCTACGGCGAAGCGATGCGCGGCCTGCGCCTGATGGCCAGCGCCACGTTCTACGACGCCACGCTGACCCGCAGCACGGGCGGCGTAAACGACGGCAACGACGCCAACGGCGTGCCCAAGAACACCTTCAACCTGGGTGTCGACTGGGACACGCCGTGGGTGCGGGGCCTGAGCCTGAACGCCCGCGTGATCCACACCTCGTCGGCCTACTTCAACGCCGCCAACACCGTGACCCTGCCCTCGTGGACGCGCTACGACATCGGCGCCCGCTACAACACCGAGATCCTGGGCAAGTCCGTGGTGTTCCGCGCCAACATCGAGAACCTGTTCAACAAGGACTACTGGCTGGCCAGCGGCACCTACGCCACCGTCGCCGCGCCGCGCACGGTGCTGCTGTCGGCGCAGATCGACTTCTGAGCCCGCGGCGCCCCCGCGCCTGAACGCGGCCGCCCGGCATCCGGGCGGCCGCGCCGCTTGCGCCCTACCGCGCCTGGGCGGCCAGGTATTGCCGCAAGGTCTGAACCAGGGCCATGGCCGCCGGCGACAGGCTGCGGCTGCGCGAGGTCACCAGGCCGATGGACCGTTCCGCCACCGGGCCGATCAGCGGGCGCTGCACGATGCCGCTTTGCGCCACCGCGCTGGCGGCGATCTCCGGCAGCGCCGCGACCCCGAAGCCGCACTCCACCATCGCCACGATGGTGGTCAGGTGTTCGGCCTCGAAGGCGGGCGTAAAGCGGATGCGGTTCTGCAGGAACGCCCATTCCGTGTACTGGCGCACGCTGCTGGGCTGCACCATGGACACATGCTCCGCCGCGGCGGTATCGGCCCAGCGCAGCGGGCCCGCCGCGCGGGCGAGCGGATGCGCCTCGGGAATCAGCAGGATGAAGCTGTCGGACATCAGCGGCACGTAGTGCAGGTCCGCATGCTGGGGATCGGCCGCGGTCAGGGCGAAGTCCACCTCGCCCGCGCGCACCAGGTCGAAAGCCGGCCCCGACAGCGTGTCGCGCACCTTCAGGGCCACCTGCGGATGCGCCTGGCGATAGGCCATGAGCACGCGCGGCAGCAGGCGGGCGGCCAGCGACGGCAGCGCCGCCACCGATACCTGGCCCTGTTCCGCGCTGGCGATGCCGCTGACCGCGGCAATGGCGTCTCGGAACGCCACTTGCAGGGTCGCGGCCTGCTGCAGGAACACCTCGCCCGCCGCCGTCAGCCGCACCGTGCGCGTGGTGCGGTCGAACAGGCGCACGCCCAGCGCGTCCTCGATGCGCTGGATCTGCGTGGACAGCGCCGACTGCGACAGGTGCAGCTGCCCGGCGGCCTGACGGAAATTGAGCGTGCGGCCCAGCACCAGCGTGGTGTCGATGTCACGCATCGACAGGTTGATCTGCATGGTTCGTCCCCCGATCCTATTGATCTGATTTATAGATCATTCTATCCAAAGATTCTGATTCATCAATCAACCGGGCTTCTCTACACTCGCCCCCAGCGTAGTTTCAGATTAAGGAGCGAACCATGCAGACGGACGCAAAAGCGCTGCCCAACCCGGGCGCGGCGCATGCGGTGGTGGTGGGCGGCGGCACGATGGGCGCCGACGTGGCGGTGGTGTTGACCCGCGCGGCCTGCCGCACGACGGTGATCGAGTCGAACGCCGAGCGGGCTGCGGGCCTGCCCGCCCGCGTCGCGGAGAACCTGAAGACCATCGGGCGCGAAGCGAACGCCGCGCTGCTGGCCACCGCGCCCAGCCTGGACGAGGTGGACTGGTCCACCGTGGACCTGGTGATCGAGTGCATTCCCGAGCGCCTGGATATCAAGCAGGCGCTCTTTGCGGACCTGGCGCGGCGCGCCCGGCCGGACGCCATCCTGGCCAGCAACAGCTCCAGCTTCCCGATCAGCGCGATCGGCCAGGGCCTGGACACCCGGGGCCGCATGCTGGGCCTGCACTTCTTCATGCCCGCGCACCTGGTGCCGCTGGTGGAAGTGGTGCTGGGCGAGGCCAGCGACAATGCCTGCGCGGATTCGCTGATCGCCTTCATGCGCCGCTGCGGCAGCGTGCCGGTGAAGGTCAGGCAGGACCTGCCGGGCTTCCTGGCCAACCGCCTGCAGCACGCGCTGTCGCGCGAGGCGTTCGACCTGATCGACCGGGGCATCGCCTCGCCGGAAGACGTGGACGCCGCCGTCCGCTTCGGCTTCGGCTTCCGCTTCCTGGCCGCCGGCCCGGTCATGCAGCGCGACCACGCCGGCATCGATGTCCACGCCGCGGCGGGCGCGACCATGTATCCCACGTTCTGCAACGCCGACCACCCGGCGCGCTGCCTGACCGAACGCGCCGCCGATGGCCGCCACGGCATGAAGGCGGGCGCGGGCTTCTACGAATGGACGCCGGAAACCATCGCCGCCGAGCGCGCGCGCTACGACAGGCTGCTGCGCGCGGGCCTGGACCTGATCGCCCCCGAACTGCCGGAGATCCAGCCATGAACGCCCCCGCCCTGCCGCGCGCCGCGCTGGCCGAATCCCCCGTCATCGTCACTGTCGCGCCCAACGGCGCCTACAAGAAGGCCGCCGACCATCCGGCCGTGCCGATGACTCCCGACGGGCTGGCGCTGGAGGCGCGCGCCTGCCTGGAGGCCGGCGCCGCCATGATGCACATGCATGTGCGCAAGCCCGACGGCAGCCATCTGCTGGACGCGCAGGCCTACCGCGACGCGCTTGCCGCAGTGCGGCGCGCGGTCGGCGACGAACTGCTGGTGCAGGTCACCAGCGAAGCCGCGGGGGTTTACAAGGCCGCCGAACAGATCGCGCTGGTGCGCGAGCTGCAGCCCGAGGCGGTCTCCATCGGCCTGCGCGAGATCGCCGTGCCGGACATCCCCGAGACGGAACTGGCTGCCTTCCTGGCCTGGCTGGCCGAGCGCCGCATCATGACGCAGATCATCCTGTACGACGACGCCGACGTGCGGCGCTGGCAGTCGCTGCGGGCGCGCGGGCTGGTGCCGCCCGGCGCGTGGTCGGTGCTGTTCGTGCTGGGCCGCTACAGCGCGGGGCAGACCTCGTCGGCCTATGACCTGCTGCCCTTCCTGGCGGCCTACGACCATACCCTGCCCTGGGCGATCTGCGCCTTCGGCCCCGAGGAGAACGCCTGCGTCACGACGGCCGCGGCATTCGGGGGCCACATGCGCGTGGGCTTCGAGAACAACCTGAAGCTGCGCGACGGCGCGGTCGCGCCGGACAACGCGGCGCTAGTGCGGCAGGCCGCGCAAGGCGCGCTCGCCTTGGGCCGCCCGCTGGCCACGGCCGCCGACGCGCGCCGCATCTATGGGGCTGTCGCCTAGCCGCAAGCCCGCCCGCAGCGAAGCAAGACAAAGGCGCTCGACGCGTTCCGGCCACCGTCCGGAGCAGCGTCGAGCGCCTTCATATAGCGCCTTGGCGGATTATTTCGCTGTGTTGCAACATTGACGCGGCGCGGAGCCATCTGCTACAAACTTCAACATCCGCACGTTAAACGCAATACCCCAACGTCTGTAGCGAGGTGGTGTGTGCAAAACGAGTCTGATGGCTACACAAAGCCTCAGGAACTTCGAAGTTTCCTGTTCCTGACGGCAGTCATGGCCCCCGTATTGACGGTCATCATCGTGGCGGGCTACGGTTTCGCGGTCTGGTTCTATCAGCTCATCGCCGGCCCCCCGGGCAGCTGATGCCACGCGACGGAACTCCTCCCATGTCCGCGCTCCCGCCCCTGGCGCCCTCCGCCGCGCCGCCCGAACTGCATATCGCCAGCATGGTGGTGCATGCCACCCCTCGCCGGCTGCCCGACGTCCGCCTCGCGATCCTTGCGATCGCCGGCGCCGAAATCCACGGCGCTTCCGACACCGGCAAGCTGGTGGTCACCCTGGAAGCCCCCTCCACCGACGATATGATGGCCCGGATCTCCGAGATCCAGCGCCTGGATGGCGTGCTCGCATCGGCGCTGGTCTACCAGCATGCCGACACGCTCGCCGCGATGAATGAGGAGATTGACGATGTCCATGGCTCGTAGAGACTTCATCAAGCAATCCGCCGCCGCTGCCGCCGCCACCGTGGCGGGCATCCCCATCGTCGGCTACACGCAGAACATCGTGACCGAATCCGAGGCCGCCAAGCTGAAATGGTCCAAGGCGCCCTGTAGGTTCTGCGGGACCGGCTGCGGCGTGAACGTCGCGGTGAAGGACAATCAGGTGGTGGCCACGCATGGCGACTTCAACGCCGAGGTCAACAAGGGCCTGAACTGCGTAAAGGGCTATTTCCTGTCCAAGATCATGTACGGCAACGACCGGCTGACCACGCCGCTCCTGCGCATGAAGGACGGCAAGTACGCCAAGGACGGCGAGTTTGCGCCGGTGTCCTGGGACACGGCGTTCGACGTCATGGCCGAGCAGTTCAAGCGGGTGCTCAAGGACAAGGGCCCGACGGCGGTGGGCATGTTCGGGTCGGGCCAGTGGACGGTCTGGGAAGGCTACGCCGCGCTCAAGCTGATGAAGGCGGGCTTCCGGTCCAACAACCTGGACCCCAATGCGCGCCACTGCATGGCGTCGGCGGCGGTGGGCTTCATGCGCACCTTCGGCGCCGACGAACCCATGGGCTGCTACGACGACATCGAGAACGCCGACGCCTTCGTGCTCTGGGGTTCGAACATGGCCGAGATGCACCCCATCCTCTGGACCCGGGTCACCGACCGCCGGCTCTCCGCGCCCAAGACGAAGGTAGCGGTGCTGTCCACCTTCGAGCACCGCTCGTACGAACTGGCCGACCTGGCGCTGACCTTCACGCCGCAGACCGACCTGGCGATCCTGAACTACATCGCCAACCACATCATCCAGACCAAGCGCGTGAACCGCGACTTCGTCGACAAGCACACGGTGTTCCACGAAGGCAACACCGATATCGGCTACGGGCTGCGCCCCGAACACCCCCTGCAAAAGGCCGCGAAGAACGCCGACAAGGCCGGCGGCTCCAAGCCCATCACGTACGAGGAGTTCGCCAAGTTCGTCTCCAAGTACGACCTGGATTACACGTCCAAGCTGTCGGGCGTGCCCAAGAAGCAGCTGCAAGACCTGGCCGAGCTCTACGCCGACCCGAAGGTGCGCGTGACCTCGTTCTGGACCATGGGCTTTAACCAGCACACCCGCGGCGTGTGGGCCAACAACATGGTCTACAACATCCACCTGCTGACGGGCAAGATCTCCACGCCGGGCAACAGCCCCTTCTCGCTGACCGGGCAGCCCTCGGCCTGCGGGACGGCGCGCGAAGTCGGCACGTTCTCGCACCGCCTGCCCGCCGACCTGGTCGTGACCAACCCCAAGCATCGCGCGCACGCGGAAGAATTGTGGCAACTGCCCGCCGGCACCATCCCCGAGAAGGTGGGCGCGCATGCGGTGCTGCAGAACCGGATGCTCAAGGACGGCCAGATCAACGCCTATTGGGTCATGGTCAACAACAACATGCAGGCCGCCGCGAACCTGATGAACGAAGGCCTGCCGGGCTACCGCAACCCTGACAACTTCATCGTCGTGTCGGATGCCTACCCGACTGTCACGACCATTTCGGCCGACCTGGTCCTGCCGGCCGCCATGTGGGTGGAAAAGGAAGGCGCCTATGGCAATGCCGAGCGCCGCACGCAGTTCTGGCACCAGCTGGTGAACGCGCCGGGCGACGCGCGCTCCGACCTGTGGCAGCTGATGGAATTCTCCAAGCGCTTCAAGGTCGAGGAAGTCTGGCCCGCCGACCTCCTGGCCAAGAAGCCCGAATACCGCGGCAAGACCCTGTTCGACGTGCTGTTCGCCAACGGCAAGGTGAACAAGTTTCCCAATACCGAGCTGAACCCGGATTACGCCAACCAGGAAGCCCAGGCGTTCGGCTTCTATGCGCAGAAGGGCCTGTTCGAGGAATACGCGGAATTCGGCCGCGGCCACGGCCATGACCTCGCGCCGTTCGACGCCTACCACCAGGCGCGCGGCCTGCGCTGGCCCGTGGTCGACGGCAAGGAAACCCTGTGGCGCTACCGCGAAGGCAGCGACCCCTACGTGAAGGCGGGCGCGGGCTTCGAGTTCTACGGCAACCCGGACGGGCGCGCCGTCATCTACGCCCTGCCCTATGAACCGCCCCCCGAGTCGCCGGACGAGGAATATCCCTTCTGGCTGTCGACCGGCCGCGTGCTGGAGCATTGGCATTCGGGCTCCATGACGCGGCGCGTGCCCGAGCTGTACCGGGCCTTTCCCAACGCGGTCTGTTTCATGCACCCCGACGACGCGCAGGCGATGGGGCTGCGGCGCGGCGTCGAAGTTGAAATCGTGTCGCGGCGCGGCAAGATGCGCACGCGGCTGGAGACGCGCGGACGCGACAAGCCGCCGCGCGGCCTGGTCTTCGTGCCCTGGTTCGACGCCGGCCAGCTGATCAACAAGGTCACGCTGGACGCCACCGATCCGATCTCGTTCCAGACCGATTTCAAGAAGTGCGCCGTCAAGATCGTCAAGGTCTGAACAGCGCCCGGGAGACTGCCATGAAGATACGCGTCACCGCCATAGCGATCTGTATCCTGCTCGGATCGGCCGCCTGGGCCGCCCCGCCCTTCGAGGTCGAGGATCCGATGCGCGGCCCCACCCCGATCGCCGAGGAAACCAATCCGCCGCTCATCAGCCCGATCGAGAACAAGGACATCAAGCGGATGCGCACCTACTCGATGCAGCCGCCCACCATTCCGCACAAGATCGACGGCTACCAGATCGACAAGAACTACAACCGCTGCCTGTCCTGTCACGCGCGGGTCAACACCGAGGAAACCCAGGCGCCTCCGCTGAGCGTGACGCACTACATGGACCGCGACAGCAACGTGCTGGCCGAGGTGTCGCCGCGCCGCTACTTCTGTGTGCAATGCCACGTGCCCCAGGCCGAGGCCAAGCCGCTGGTGTCCAATACCTTCCAGGACATAGACGTGATCCTCAAGCGCCTGACCGCTCCGGCGTCCGACAAGAAGTAAGGGACGGGAGCCGCCATGGTCAAGCTCATCAAGCGCTACTGGAACATCATTCGCCGCCCCAGCGTGCATTTCAGCCTGGGTTTCCTGACGATAGGCGGGTTCATCGGCGGCATCCTGTTCTGGGGTGCCTTCAACACCGCCATGGAGTTGACCAACACCGAGAAGTTCTGCACCGGTTGCCACGAAATGCGCGACAACGTCTACGCGGAACTCAAGGGCACCATCCACTTCACCAACCGGTCCGGCGTGCGCGCGCTGTGCTCGGACTGCCACGTGCCGCACAACTGGACGGACAAGATCGCGCGCAAGATGCAGGCGTCCAAGGAAGTGTGGGGCAAGATCTTCGGCACCATCGACACGCGCGAGAAGTTCGTGGACAAGCGGCTGGAACTGGCCCAGCACGAGTGGGCGCGATTCAAGGCGAACGACTCGCTGGAATGCCGCAATTGCCACAACTACGAATACATGGACTTCACCCGCCAGAGCGTACGGGCGCAGAACATGCATTCCACCTACCTGGCCGACAAGACCAAGACCTGCATCGACTGCCACAAGGGCATCGCCCATACGTTGCCGCACATCCCGCCCGACCAGACCTCCAAAGCGGCGCCGCCGGCCGGCGCGTCCAAAGAGGTCGCGAATGCGGCCCGCTGACGCGCCGCCGCCCATGCTGTGCGCGTGCGCGCTGGTCAGCCGGCGCGGCGGCCCCGATGGCCTCGCGCCCGTCGATTTCGACCTGCACGCCGGCCAGCTCCTGCACGTGCAGGGCGCCAACGGCAGCGGCAAGACCAGCCTGCTGCGCATGCTCGCCGGCCTGCTGCGGCCGCTGCGCGGCGCCGTGCACGGCCAGGGCGGCGACATCCGCCGCGATCCGTCCTCGCACTTTGCGCGCACGGCGTACCTGGGGCACGGCAACGGCCTGTGCGGCGAACTGAGCGCGCTGGAAAACCTGCGCTACGCGCTGCACGTGGCCGGCACCCCGCAAGGCGACGATGCCATCGCCGCCTGCCTGCGCGCCTGGCGCCTGGGCGCCTGCCTGCACACCCCCGCCGCCCGCCTGTCCCAGGGCCAGGGCCGCCGGCTGGCGCTGGCCGCCGTGGTGCTGGGCGGCAAGCCGCTATGGCTGCTGGACGAACCCGACGCGGGGCTGGACGCGGCCAGCCTGGACCAGTTGCGCCAGGCGCTCGACGCGCACCTGGCGGCGGGCGGCGCGGCCGTGCTCGCCTCGCACCGCATGCCGGGCGCCCCCGCCGCGCGCACCCAAACCCTGAACATGGATGATTACGCGGATGCTGGCTACGCTGTCTCAGTTGGCGCTGCGTGAAATCCGGCTGGCCTGGAGGCGACCGGCGGACACGCTGGGCGCCACGCTGTTCTTCATTGTCGCGGGCACCCTGTTCCCGCTGGCCGTCGGCCCCGATCCCGCGCTGCTCTTGGCGATCGGGCCGGGCGTGCTATGGGTCTGCGCGCTGCTGGGCATCCTGCTGAGCCTGCATCGCCCTTTCGCGCAGGACCATGACAACGGCGCGCTGGAACAGCTGCTGGTGTCGCCGCATCCGCTGCCCCTGCTGGTGGGCGTGAAGCTGGCGGCGCACTGGTTCAGCAGCTGCCTGCCGCTGATCCTTGCCAGCCCGGTGCTGGCCCTGCAGTTCGGCCTGTCGCCGCACGCCATCGGCATCCTGGCGCTGTCCCTGCTGCTGGGCACCCCCACCCTGGCGCTGGTGGGCGGGCTGGGCGCGGCGCTGACGCTGGGCCTGCGCGGCGGCGCCCTGCTGCCGCTGCTGGTGCTGCCGCTGTATGTGCCGGTGCTGATCTTCGGCGCCGGCGCGGTGTCGGCCACGCACGCGGGCCTGGGCGCGGGGCCTCAGTTGTCGCTGCTGGGCGCCTGCCTGTGCCTGGCGATCCTGCTCTGCCCCTGGAGCGCATCGGCGGCGCTGCGCGTGGCGCTGGACTGACGAGGCCCCGATGCAAAACCACCCCACCTACGATTCCCGCCATGCCGCGCCGCCGCGCGGCGGCTGGCTGCGCTACGCATCGCCCGCGCTGTTCTATCCGCTGGCCGGCCGGATGATTCCCTTCCTGGCGCTGGGCGCCATCCTGTTCGCCTGCGCCGGCCTGTACGCGGGGCTGGTCGCGGCGCCCGTCGACAGCCAGCAGGGCGAGGTCTATCGCATCCTCTTCATCCACGTGGCGGCGGCCTGGATGTCGATGTTCCTGTATCTGGTCATGGCGGGGTACGCCGCGCTGGGCTTGATCTTCCATACGCGCCTGTCGTTCATGATGATGCGCGCGCTGGCGCCCACGGGCGCGCTCTTCACCTTCCTGACCCTGTGGACGGGCGCCCTGTGGGGCAAGCCGACCTGGGGCGCATGGTGGGTGTGGGACGCCCGGCTCACCTCCGAGCTGATCCTGCTCTTTCTGTACCTGGGCTTCATGGCCTTGCAGGCCGCCACCGACGACACGCAGCGGGCGGACCGGGGCGGCGCGATCCTGCTGCTGGCGGGCGTCGTCAACGTGCCCATCATCTATTTCTCGGTGCGCTGGTGGAGCACGCTGCACCAGGGCGCGTCCATCAACCTCACCACGGCCCCCAGCATGGCGCGCATCATGGTGACCGCCATGCTGCTGATGGTGGCCGCCTTCTGGCTGTACAGCGCGGCGGCGGCGCTGGCGCGGGTGCGCGCCATCATCGCCGAACGGGAGGAGGCGCGATGAGCTGGGACACCCTGTTCTCCCTGCAGGGCCACGGCCCCTACCTGCTGGGCGCGTACGGCGTAACGCTCGCGCTGATGGGGCTGGAGGTGTTCGTGCTGTGGCGCCGCGGCCGCCGGGCCGCGCGGCGCCTGGCCGCCGGCGGGCGCGCCGGCCCGAGGAACCGGCCATGAGTCCGCGCAAGCGCCGCGCGCTCGCCATCGGCGGCGGCCTCGGCCTGCTGGCGCTGGCCACCGCGCTGGTGCTCAACGCCCTGCAGTCCAACCTGGTGTTCTTCTTCAGCCCGAGCCAGGTCGTGGCCCGCGAGGCCCCCCACAGCGGCAGCTTCCGCGTGGGAGGACTGGTCGAACAAGGGTCGCTGCGGCGCGAGGCCGATGGCCTGACGCTGCGCTTTGCCGTGACGGACACCGCGCACACGGTGCCCGTGACCTACCAGGGCCTGCTGCCCGACCTGTTCCGCGAGGGCAAGGGCGTGGTGGTGGCCGGCAAGCTCGGCGCGGACGGCGTGTTCCGCGCCACCGAGGTGCTGGCCAAGCACGACGAAAACTACATGCCGCCGGAGGCGGCGGACGCGGTCAAGCGCGCCGGCGCCGCCAACACGATGAGGGTGGAGGCCCGATGATTCCCGAGATCGGCCTGTTCAGCCTGATCCTGGCGCTGCTGGCGGCGCTGACGCAAGGCATCCTGCCCCTGATCGGCGCGGCCACCGGCTGGCAGGCGGGACTGCGCGTGGCGCGGCCCGCCGCCATCGGCCAGTTCGGGCTCACCACCCTGGCCTTCGCCTGCCTGGCCTGGTCCTTCGTGGACAACGACTTTTCGGTGCTGTACGTGGCGGCCAATTCGCATGCGGACCTGCCCGCCACCTACCGCTTCGCCGCGGTCTGGGGCGGACACGAGGGCTCCCTGCTGCTGTGGCTGTATCTGCTGACCGCCTGGACGCTGGCCGTGGCGCTGTGCAGCCGGCGGCTGCCGCTGCCCTTCGCCGGGCGCGTGCTGGCGGTGATGGGCTGGATCAGCGTGGGCTTCCTGCTGTTCCTGCTGTTCCTGTCCAACCCCTTTGAACGCCTGATGCCGCCGGCCATGGCGGGCCGCGACCTGAACCCGCTGCTGCAGGACCCGGGCATGATCGTGCATCCGCCCATGCTGTACATGGGCTATGTGGGCTTTTCGGTGGCCTTCGCCTTCGCCATCGCGGCGCTCCTGTCGGGCGAACTGGACGCGCTGTGGGCGCGCTGGGTCCGCCCCTGGACGCTGGCGGCCTGGACCTTCCTGACCATCGGCATCCTGCTGGGCAGCGCCTGGGCCTATTACGTGCTGGGCTGGGGCGGCTGGTGGTTCTGGGACCCGGTGGAAAACGCCTCCTTCATGCCCTGGCTGGCGGGTACGGCGCTGATCCATTCGCTGATCGTCACCGAGCGGCGCGGCGCCTTCCGCAGCTGGACGGTGCTGCTGGCCATCTGCACGTTCTCGCTCAGCATCCTGGGCACCTTCCTGGTCCGCTCCGGCGTGCTGACCTCGGTCCATGCCTTCGCGGTGGATCCGGGCCGCGGCCTGTACATCCTGGCCTTCATGACCGTGATCGTGGGCGGCTCGCTGGTGCTGTACGCCTGGCGCGCGCCCACGGTGGGGCTGGGCGGCGGCTTCTCGCTGCTGTCGCGCGAATCGCTGCTGCTGTCCAACAACGTCGTGCTGACCGTCGCGGCCGGATCGGTGCTGCTGGGCACGCTGTACCCGGTGGTGCTGGACGTCCTGGAATGGGGCAAGATCTCCATCGGCCCGCCCTACTTCGAAGCCGTGTTCGTACCGCTGATGACGCCGGCCATCTTCCTGATGGGCGTGGGCCCCGTGGCCCGCTGGAAACAGGCCGAGATACCCGAACTGAGCCGGCGCCTGCGCGCGGCCTTCGCGGTCAGCGTGCTGACCGCGGTGCTCGCGCCGCTGGCCATGCCGGGGCCCGCGCGCTTCGGCTCGCCCATGATCATCCTGGGCCTGTGGCTGGCGGCGTGGTCGGTGGCCAGCGCCGCCACGCACGCCTGGCAGCGCCTGACCGATGGCGACGGCCGCCTGCTGCGCCGGCTGGCGCGCCAGCCGCGGTCCTGGTACGGCATGCTGCTGGCGCATGCCGGCGTGGGCATCTTCATCGCCGGCGTCACGCTGGCCAACGGCTACGAGGTCAAGCAGGAACTGCGGCTGGACCTGGGCGCCACGCAGGAGGCCGGCGGCTACCAGTTCACCTTTGCCGGCGTGGGGCCCGCGGCCGGCCCCAACTACAGCGCGCAGCGCGCCGTCTTCCCCGTCGCCCGCGACGGCAAGCCGGTGGTGACGCTGTATCCGGAAAAGCGCCTCTACACCGTGCAGGACATGGCGTTGAGCCAGGCCGACATCGACAGCGGCTTTGACCGCGACCTGTTCGTGGCGCTGGGCGAGCCGGTGGGCGACAACGCCTGGACGGTGCGCATCCAGGTCAAGCCCTTCATGACCTGGATCTGGTCGGGCTGCATCCTGATGGCGCTGGGCGGCCTGCTGGCCGCCGGCGACAAACGCTACCGCCGCGCGCAGGAAGCGCAGGCGCGCGCGCCTCGCGCCGCCCCCGTGCCCGACGCCCGGCAGGCCGCGCGGGAGGGGGGGTGATGCTGCGCTACCTGCTGCCGCTGGCCGCGTTCCTGGCCATGGCCGTATTCCTGGCCATGGGCCTGTCGCGCGACCCGCGCGCGGTGCCCTCGGCCATGATCGACAAGCCCGCCCCCGCCATCGGCCTGCCTATCCTGCTTGAGCCCGACCGCAAGCTGGACGTGCAGTCGCTGCGCGGCCAGGTCTGGCTGCTGAACGTGTGGGCCTCGTGGTGCGGCCCGTGCAAGGAAGAACTGCCGGTGCTGCGCGAGGCCGCCGAACGCCACGGCATTCCGCTCTACGGGCTGAACTACAAGGACAAGCCCGAGGACGCGCGGGCCTGGCTGGCGCGCAACGGCAATCCTTACGTGGCCTCGGCCAGCGACGTCGACGGGCGCGTCGGCATCGAGTACGGCGTCTACGGCGTGCCCGAGACCTTCGTGATCGACGGCGAGGGGCGGATCCGCTACAAGCAGCTCGGCCTGATCACGCCGGAGCTGTGGCGCACCCGCATCCAGCCCATGATCGAGTCGCTGCAATGAAGGCCCTGTCCGCCCCGCTCTCATTCCTGCTGCTGGCCCTGGCGCTGCTGGCCCCGCCCGCCCTGCGCGCCCAGCCCCCCGCGCAGGCGCAAGCCGCGCCTGCGCTGTCGGCCGCGCAGGAACAGCGCGCCGACAAGCTGGCCCACGGACTGCGCTGCCTGGTCTGCCAGAACCAGACGCTGGCCGAATCCAACGCGCCCCTGGCGCTGGACATGCGCAAGCTGATCCGCGGCCAGCTCGCCGACGGCAAGACCGACGCGCAGATCATGCAGTTCTTTGAAGAACGCTACGGCGATTTCGTGCGCTACGATCCGCCCTTCAAGCCCATCACCTGGCTGCTCTGGCTGGGGCCCTTCGCGCTCCTGGCGCTGGGCTTTCTGGTCCTGGCGCGCACCTTGAAGCGCCGCGCCGGCGTCCGCCCTCCCTTGACCGCGGATGAACGCGCCCGCGCCGCCCGTTTCCTGGACAACGGTTCATGACCACGCTCTGGCTTATCGTCCTGGCCCTGCTGCTGGCCACCCTGCTCTGCCTGATTCCGCCGCTGCTGCGCCGCGCGCCGCCCGCGGATCCGGCCGCCGACGCCAATCTGCGCGCCTTCTATCTGGCCCAGCGCGAACAGCTGCAACGCGACATGAACAACGGCAGCCTGAGCGCGCAGGCGCGAGCGCGCGCGGAAGAGGAATTGCAGCGCGACCTGCTGCAGGACCTGGCGCTGCGCCGCCCGCGCGCCGCGCCGCTGGCCGGGCAGCGCGCCGGCGTCGCGGCCGCCTGCCTGCTCAGCGTGGCGATCCCGGTCGCGGCCGTGCTGCTGTACGGCCAGCTCGGCAATCCCCGCGCCGCGGCGACGGTTGCCATGGCGCCGTCCGCCGAGCCGCATGCCGAGGACGCCGGCAAGGACATGACGCTGGCCATCAATGCGCTGGCGCAGCGCCTGCGCGCCGCGCCCGACGACGCCGACGGCTGGTACATGCTGGCGCGGTCCTACGAAACGCTGGGCCGCTACACCGATGCGGTGGCCGCCTACCAGCAGGTGCTGCGCCTGGCGCCCGGCCAGCCGGCCGTGCTGGCCGACCTGGCCGACGCGCTGCTTTCCGCCAAACAAGGCACGCCCGACGAGGCGTCCATCGCGGCGGTCGCGCAGGCGCTCAACGCGCAGCCGGACCAGCCCAAGGCGCTGGCGCTGGCGGGCATGATGGCGCTGCGCCGGGGCGACGCGGCCGAGGCGCTGATCCATTGGGAACGCCTGCAGGCGGTGTTGCCGCCGGACTCCGAGGCCGCGCGGCAGATCCAATCCAATATTGCCCAGGCGCGCGCCATGGCCGCGGGCGCGCCCGCCGCGCCGGCAACGGCGCCCCCGGCAGCGCCTGCGCCGTCGACGTCCCCCGCCGGCGCCGCCGCCCCGCCGGCGGCGCCCGCCCGCATCAGCGGCCGCGCCCGCATCGCCGATGCGCTGCGCGATCAGGTCCGGCCCACCGATACCGTGTTCATCCTGGCGCGGCCCGTCGAAGGCTCGCGCATGCCCCTGGCCATCCTGCGGATGCGGGTGTCTGACCTGCCACGCACTTTCGTGCTGGACGACAGCACCTCCATGTCGCCGGACGCGACCCTGTCGCGGGCCAGCAAGGTGCGGGTGGAGATCCGAATCAGCCAGTCGGGCGGCGCCGCCGCCCAGCCCGGCGACCTGAGCGGCGTGCTGCCCGATGTCGGCATCCATGCCGAGGGACTGGAACTGGTAGCCGACACCGTCGTGCGCTAGCGCGGGCCGGCCCCGGCCCGCTAGACGCGTTCGATCCGCGCCGGCAAGCCCTGGCGCACCGCGGCGCCGGACACCCAATCGATCCAGACGTTGGCGTGCCCGCCGCGCGTGGCGTCGCCAAAACCCAGGTCGTTCAGGTTGACGCCCGCCGCCAGCGCCGGATCATGCGGCATGGGCTTGCCATCCACCACATGGGCGCGCGCGCCCAGCTCGGTATGGCCGTAGCCGTGCTCGATGCCAACCGCGCCCGGCTGGATGCCGTCGCGCAGCAGCGCCAGACCCGTCGCCGATCCGCCCGGCGTCACGATGCGCACCGCGTCGCCGTTGCGGATGCCCAGCCGCTCGCCGTCCTGCCGGTTGATCGACACCGGGTTGTGCGGATGCACCTGGCGCAGCCGGTTCACGCCGATCGACATGGAGCTCATCAGGTTGGACTTGAACGAGCTGAGCAGGAACGGCCAGTCCTGGCGCGGATACTCCGCCCGCATGTCGCGCCCGTCGGCCAGGCGCGACGGATACCAGGTCGGACAGCCGCTGTAGCGCTCGCCCGTCATGGCGTGGCGGAAGCCCGCCAGATCCTCGCTCCAGATATGCAGGGGCTTGGCGTAGGCCGCGCGCGTCTGGCGCGCCGCGCCGTTGTCGACCCAGGCGTCCTCCATCTTGTCGAAGCGGCCGCCGCGGCTCATCAGCATGGCGACCTGCCGCCATTCGCCCGGCTTGAGCGTCTGCTGCAGCAGCGCGGCGTAGCGGTCCACGCCGGTCAGCGCCATGTCGTCGTCGCTTGCCGCCGGCACCGGCCGGCCCGCCGCGAAGGCGATGTTGGCCATGCCGCGCAGGAAGAAGTCCTCGGGCGTGTCCAGCGCATATTTGGCGCCGTCCTTGTCCGAGATGGCGTTGGCGCCGAAGCCCGGCATGCCCAGCCGCTTGGCGCAGGCGATCAGGAAGGTTTCCAGGCACACGGGCTCGTTCGTGGCCGTGCGCGCCACGCGCGGCTGCACGGCGGGCCAGCGCACGGTGGACGCCTTGGCCACCACGTCGGCCCACGGCGCGGACACGCCCCAGCTCTCGTAGGTCACCGTGTCCGGCACGATGTAGTCGGCCAGCGCATTGGTCTCGTTGATGAAGGGGTTGATCGACACCGACAGCGGCAGGATGCGCGGGTCCTTCATCTTGTCCACGGCCACGCTCTTGAACCCGGCGATGCCGTAGACCGGGTTGCTCATGTGGTTGAACCAGACCTTGGCGCGGTACGGATACCCCGCCAGCGCCGAGGCCAGCATTTCCGAGCTGAGGCCGCCGGTAGCCGGATACCAGGGCGCGGCCGCCGGATAGGCGGGCTGGCCCGCCGCCTGCTTGCGCTTGAACTCGCTGGATTTCTCGTACGGATAGCGGTTGCGCGACAGCGTCACGCCCTTGGGCGTCGCGCGGTTGGCGAAACCGGCGATGTTGTAGCGCGGGCCGGCGCCATAGGGCGGGAACGGCCCGGCGTCCAGCACCAGTCCGCCTTCCACGTTCAGGTTGCCCACCAGCGTGTTCAGCATGGCGATGGCGTAGGCGGTATAGAAGCCCGCGCCGCTCATGGTGCCGCCGTGCGCGTCGGCCACGGCGCGCTTGCCATGGCTGGTAAAGCGCTCGGCCAGCGATGCGATCTTGGCTGCCGGCACGCCGCAGAGCCCGGCGTATTCGTCCAGCGTCTTGCGGCGCGATTCCTCGCGCAGCAGATCCAGCGACGAGCGCACGCGCAGCGCCTCGGGCGCCCCCGCCATGCCCGGCGCGGCGACCGCGTCGTCGACGAACAGCGCGGCGGGCGCGGCCGCCGTGTGCGGCGCCAGCGTGCCGTCCTCCAGGCGCACGACGTACACGTCCTCCCACTTCTCGCCGGCGTCGGCCGGACGCGCCCAACCCAGGTCCGCCCCGCGCACGAACGTGCCCAGGCGCGGATGGCCGGGTTCGGCCACCACCAGGTGCGTGGCATTGGTCCAGGCCGCCTCGCCCGCCGCCTTCATGGCGCTGGGGCCGGGCTGCGCCAGCATGCGGGCGTCGAACCGCTCGTTCTCCAGGATCCAGCGGATCAGGCCCATGGCCAGCGCCAGGTCGCCGGCCGGATTGACGGGCAGCCATTCATTGCCCGATCCCGCCGACAGGCTGGAGGACGCGGGCAGCATGGGCGACACCACCACATAGGTGAAGCCGGACTCCTCCGGCCGCACGCGGGCTTCCGCCAGCTGGCGGGCCTGGCGCTGGAACGGGTTGCCGGCCTGCGCCGGCGCCGCGCCGATGAACAGGCCGAAACGCGCATTGTCCCAGTCGGGCTTGCCGTGGGGCATGCCCTTCAAGTCGCCCAGGGCCGCGCCCGCGCCCACGCGAAAGCTCTGCCCGCAATACGATCCGTGGTTGCTGAAGTTGACGGTGCCGAAAGACTGCGCGGCAAAGCGCTGGATCAGCGGCGTGCGCCCTTCGTTGGACGCGTCGGTGAACAGGAACTGGTTCACCTTGGCGCCGTACTCGGGGTTCTGCGGATCCAGCAGCGTCTCGCGGTCGAAGATGGCGCGCAGGCCGTCCACATGGCCTTCGCCGAACAGGTCGCCGCCTTCGCACACTTCCTGCACCAGCTGCTCGAACGTGATGGTCTGCCACTTGCCTTCGCCGCGGCCGCCCACCCGCTTCATGGGCGCCAGCACGCGAAACGGGCTGTCCATCTGCTCCAGCATGGCCGAGCCGCGCGCGCACGAGGTGGCGCGCCCTTCCAGTCCGTTGTCGCCGCCCAGCTGCGCATAGACATCGCGCACCGGCGTTTCCATGGCGGCGGGCCGGGTCGTGGCCAGCGGGTGATAGGGGTTGCCCGCCACGCGCAGGATGCGGTTTTCCTTTGTGTCCACACGCAGCCGCACGCCGCACTGCGTCCAGCAGCCCAGACAGCTCGACGGGCTGACGGTCTGGCCCGCTTGCGCGGCGAGCGCGCCGGTCAGCGGATCGATGCGGAATTCCGGCGCCAGCGAATTGCCGCGCACGGCGTGCGCCGTGGGAACGCCGGCGGTGCCCTGCGCCAGGCCCTTGACGGCCTTGGCCACGGTTTCCCCGTAGCCCGCCGCGAACGCCGCCATGCCGCCGGCGACCACGCCGCCTCGCACCATCAGCTTGCGCCGCGCCTCATCGCGCGGCTGGTCCGGGCCATCGTCCGCGGGGCGGCGCTTATCGTCTTCGTGTTGCTTGTTCATTGCTTTGTCTTCCATGTTCTTTCGTCTTGCGGCCGGGCTCAGGCCGTCATTGCGCGCACGCGGGCCGGGAACAGCTCCAGGGCCCAGGTCGCGGCGGCGACCAGCGCCACGCACAGGCCCAGCACGCCCACCATGCCCAGCAGTCCGTCGCTGCCCCACGGCATCTCGTACAGGTAGAGCCCCGCGCCATACTTGGGCACGCCCTGCACGCTCATGAAAACCACCCAGCGGAAGATCCACGCGGCGCCCAGCATGGTCAGCGCCAGCGCGGCCGACGGCAGCGGCGCGGCCAGCGTCCGCGACGGGCGCTGCAGCAGCGCGACGATGCAGAACGCCGTGATCACGGCGCCGGCCAGGCTGATGCGCCAGATCGGGAATTCCGCAAACAGCCGCAGCGCGGCTGCAAACGACGGGTCCAGGCCCAGCGCGCCCAGCAAGGCCCAGGCGCCCGCGCCCAGCGCCATCAGCACCACGGCGGTCACGCTCAGGCGGCGCAGCAGGTCTACCGGCAAGGCCTTCATGCCGCCCGGCAGCCAGCGGCCAACCAGGAACATCGCGCCCAGCGCGCCCAGCCAGGCGGTCAGGGCAAAGTTCACCGGCAAGAAGACCGTGTGCCACAGCGGCCGCGAACGCAGCACCATCACTTCCGCCCCGGTGTAGACCAGGATGGACAAGGCGGACAGGGCCAGCGCCACGCCCACTGCGCGCACCCAGCCCAGGCGGCCCCACCACCATGCCGCGCAGAACAGCAGGGCCAGGGTCACGAACACCGGCAGCAGCAAGGCGCCCAGCCACATCCATGACCAGGGCGTGAAATGCGCATAGAAATGCCAGAAGCGGCCCGGCTGGTGCAGGTCGGCCAGGAGCGACACGGGTGCGGCGATGGCGCTGACCAGCAGCACCGTCGCCGCGGCCGGCAACAGGCGGCGCGCGGGCGAACCCGCGTGGCCAAATGCCGCAAAGGCGGCGGTCAGCGCGGTGGTGGCGCTGATGCCGATCAGAAAGAAATACTGCACAGCCCAGGGCAGCCAGGCGGCGTCGTAGACCGGCGTGAGCAATTCAGAGATTTGCATGAATGTCCCCTTCAATGGCTCAGTGGCCGCCCGCCAGGCGCACGCCGGCCTGGCCGTCGACCTGGTGGACGAACGCATCGGGCAGGCCGATGTAATAGACGTGGGGATCGGTCTTCATCTCGGGCTTGAGCACCTTGATGTCGGCCTCGTGCTCGACGAGCAGCCGGGAGATGGCGCTGTCGGGATCGTTCATGTCGCCGATCACGCGGGCGCCGCCGACGCAGCTTTCCACGCAGGCCGGCAGCAGGCCGGCTTCCAGGCGGTGCTCGCAGAACGTGCATTTGTCCGCAGTCTGGGTGTCGTGATTGATGAAACGGGCGTCGTAGGGGCAAGCCTGCACGCAATAGCCGCAGCCCACGCAGCGCTCGTTGTCGACCAGGACAATGCCGTCTTCCCGCTGGAAGGTGGCTTGCACCGGACAGACGGGCACGCAGGGCGGGTTGTCGCAGTGGTTGCACAGGCGCGGCAGCATGACCATGGCGCAGGGGCCGCCGTCGTCGGGCGTGACTTCGTACTGCAGGACCGTGGTGCGGAACTGCCCGATGGGGGGCAGGTTCTCCATCGAACAGCTCACCGTACAGGACTGGCAGCCGATGCATTTGCGCATGTCGACGACCATGCCGTAACGCTTGCCGGGGATGCCGGGGCGGCGCGGCGGCTGGCCGTTGATGCCGGTGGCGGCCTCGGCGTGGATGGGAATGATGGTGGCGGCGGCGCCAAGCCCGAGTAGCCCTTTCAGGAAACCTCGCTTGCCCGGCAGGGGCGTTTCCGGGGGGCTGGTGGGGGTATGCATGAGTCAACTCCGAAACATATTTGCTACGGAAATTAACTTATCACCTCCGGTTATATAGAGGCTTGATATCGATCAATGGGGGACGGGTTACCGGCCCTGCAGCCGTCCGGGCGGACCGCGGCGGGCTATTTGGCCGGCATCTTCAGCGCCGCTTCCCAGGCCGCCAGCTTCTTGTCGAAGGTTGCGGCCGCGTGCGCCGGGCTGGTGGAAGGCAGCTCGAAGTACTGCAGCGAGGCGCCGGCCAATCCGGGCAGGACGTGGCGGCGATAAACGGCGGCGGCCTTGGCGCCGTTGAAGCAGATGCGGGCGACGGCCGGATGGGCGCGCAGGAATGCCCGGAAATCGTTGGGCACGAGGGTGTCGGCGCGGATATCGGCGTCCAGGCTTCCCGGCCGTTCGCAGGCATGCAGCACGTCCCACAGCGCAACGCCGCAGGCTTGCAGCGCCTGCAGGCGGCCGGGATATTCCAGGGCGGGGTCGAAACCGAAGACACGCGCGGCGATGGGCCAGAACGCATTGCGGGGATGGGCGTAGTACTGGCCCTGCCTGAGCGAGGCCACGCCGGGCATGGATCCCAGCACCAGCACGCGCGCGCCGGGGGATGCCGCCGGCGCAAAGCCCCATACCTGTTCGTCGCGCCGGCCCGGGGCGCTGTCCCTGCTGATTTCCATGCGCCAAGCATACTTCCGAATAGCGGCCAGGCCGCGCGCGCCCCGGTCCGATCGTCCGATGCATGGAACAGTGCTTATCAGCCTTGGGGGCTACCGAAACCAGCGTTCCGCCCTTATCTTTATTGTTATGACGAACGGCCCCGCAGGGGCCGCGCAACAGGAAACACCATCATGAAGAAGATACTCGGTTTGCATGCCAGCCCCCGTCCCCACTGGGTGGGCGACGGCTTCCCGGTGCGCTCCATGTTCTCCTACAACGACAAAGGCCGCGACACCAGCCCGTTCCTGCTGCTGGACTATGCCGGCCCGGCCGAATTCGAGCCGGCCGCCCAGCCGCGCGGCGTGGGCCAGCACCCGCACCGCGGCTTCGAAACCGTGACCATCGTCTACAGCGGCGAGGTCGAGCACCGCGACTCCACCGGCAACGGCGGCGTCATCGGTCCCGGCGACGTGCAATGGATGACGGCGGCCTCGGGCATCCTGCACGAGGAGTTCCATTCCCATGCATTCACCCGTTCAGGCGGAAAGCTGGAAATGGTGCAGCTCTGGGTCAACCTGCCCGCCAAGGACAAAAAGGCGGCGCCCGGCTACCAGGGGATCCTGAACGCGGACATTCCCGTGGCTGCGCTGCCGGACGGCGCAGGCACGCTGCGGGTGATCGCGGGCAGCTACGGCGGCCATGCCGGGCCCGCGCGCACCTTCACGCCCATGGATGTGTGGGATGTGCGGATGGCGGCCGGCAAGTCGGCGACCTTCCCCATCCCCGCGGGCCGCAACAGCATGCTGGTGGTGCTGCGCGGCACGGTCCTGGTCAACGGCGTGTCGGTGGCCCGCGACGCGCAACTGGCCCTGTTCTCGCAAGAGGGCGAGGACATCGCCGTCGAAGCCAACAACGACGCGGTGTTCCTCGTCCTGAGCGGCGAGCCGATCAATGAGCCGGTGGTCGGCTATGGCCCCTTCGTGATGAACTCGCAAGAGGAAATCGTGGAAGCCATCCAGGACTTCAACGCCGGGCGCTACGGCCAGATGCACTGACGCGCGCCAGGCCCGCTGAAGGAAAAAGCCGCGCAAGCATTGCGCGGCTTTTTTTCGTGCGGCCATCAGGCCAGGCGTACGCCTGTCATTCCGTGCGCCGCCAGACGCTCGCCAGCCAGGGCTGCTGCTCCCGGGGCAGTCCCTCGGGCCGGAAGTAATGCTCCAGTTCTTCAAAGCCAGCCTCTTGCAGCAGCGCCTGCCAGCCCTCGAGGTCGTGGTAGGCCCCATAGCGTCCGCGATTCCAGCCCTCCTGGTTGCCGCCGCGGGGGTTGGAGCTGAACAGCACCCCGCGCGGCCGCAGCGCAGCCCGCAGCGCCTGCAGCACGCGCGGCAATTCCTGCCCCGGCACATGGAACAGCACGGCGTTGGCGAAGATGCCGTCAAAGCGGTCAGCCGGCAGTTCCAGGCGCAGCAGATCCTGCCGCCACACCTCGCAGCCGCTGGCCGCGCGCGCCATGTCCACGAAGCGCGGCGTGCCGTCCAGCCCCACGGGCCGGTGGCCCAGCGCCGCAAAGGTCTTCAGGTCGCGGCCCGGGCCGCAGCCCAGGTCCAGGATGTCGTAGGGAGGCTCGTCCTCGATATGCCGAAGCAAGGCGGCGATGTTCTGGCTGACATCGTGGTCGCGCGTGCCGGCCTCGAACGATTCCGCGTTCTCTTCGTAATGGGCCAGGGTCAGGGACGAGATCTTGGCGAGGTCTTCGGGATCGAGTTTCATGGGCTGATTGTGCATGAAAAGCGGCCGGCGGGGCGACGCGGGTCAAGCCGATGCCGGCGCCTTGATGAAGTCGATCAAGGCCTTCAGCGGCGCAGGCACCAGGCGGCGGCCGGAATAATAGAGAAAGGGCCCTGAAAAGCTCGGCCACCATGGCTCAAGCACGGGCTCTAGCGCTCCGCTGGCCAGGTGCGGGCGCAGCCAGTCCTCGAACAGATACATCACGCCGACCCCGGCGATGGCCGCCTCGACGGCCAGGTCGACCGCGCCGCCGATCTGCACGACCAGCGGCCCCGTGGCGTCGATCCGGAAGGTCTCGCCGTCGCGTTCGAACTCCCACGGCGGCATCGATCCGCTGGGAAAGCGGCCGCGCAGGCAGGCGTGATCGATCAGCTCGCGCGGATGCTCCGGCCGCCCGCGGCGAGCCAGGTAAGCGGGAGAGGCTGCGGCCGCAAAGCGCTGGACGCGCGGGCCGATCGGCACCGCGATCATGTCCTGCTCCAGGCGGTCGTCGTAGCGGATGCCGGCATCGCAGCCCGCGGCCAGCACGTCGACAAAGCTCTCTTCCGCCACGACCTCAAGACGGATGTCGGGATAAGCCGCCAGAAAGGCAGGAACAATTGAGGGCAGGACCAGCCGCGCCGCGCTCAGCGGCACATTGAGCCTGAGCGTGCCGGCCGGCTTGTCGCGAAATCCATTGACGGCATCCAGCGCCGCGTCCACTTCGGTCAAGGCGGGCGCAAGCCGCGCCAGCAGTTCGCTGCCCGCCTCCGTCAGCGCCACGCTGCGCGTCGTCCGGTTGAACAGCCGCACCCCCAACTGCGCCTCCAGCCGGCGCACCGTGTCGCTCAGCCGGGAAGCGCTTGTGCCAAAGGTTCGGGCGGCTTCGCGAAAGCCCCTGGCGCGCGCCACCGCCACGAAGGCATTGAGGTCATTGAGGTCGGTCACTACTGTTCCAGAATCCGTACAAGCTGTTCGGATTGTATTGGATTATCAAGATCGCAATGAGCGTCTATCGTCCACACCCAACACCTCTTGGAAAGGAAAGAACATGTCCACCCTCGACGAAAGCGGCGCCTTCCCCTTGGGCGCGCAACGGGTCAGACGGCTAGGCTACGGCGCGATGCAACTGGCGGGCCCCGGCGTATTCGGCCCGCCCAAGGATCGCGATGCGGCGCTTGCCGTCCTGCGCGAGGCCGTGGCCGCCGGCGTGAACCACATCGACACCAGCGACTTCTATGGCCCCCACGTCACCAACCAGTTGATCCGCGAGGCGCTGGCTCCGTATCCGGACGATCTGGTAATCGTGACCAAGGTCGGCGCCGTGCGCGGCGAGGACGCATCGTGGAACCCCGCCTTTACGCCCGACATGCTGACCCGCGCCGTGCATGACAACCTGCGCAACCTGGGACGCGACGTGCTAGACGTAGTCAATCTGCGCGCCATGTTCGACGTCCACGGCCCGGCCGAGGGATCCATCGAAGCGCCGCTCACCGTGCTGGCCGGACTGCAGCGCCAGGGCCTCATCCGCCACATCGGGCTCAGCAATGTCACCGCCCGGCAGGTCGCCGAAGGCCGCCGGATCTGCGAGATCGCCTGCGTGCAGAATCACTACAACCTGGCGCACCGCGCCGATGACGCGCTGATCGACGACCTGGCCCGCGACCGCATCGCCTACGTGCCGTTTTTCCCCTTGGGCGGATTCAGCCCGCTGCAGTCGTCGATCCTGTCCGATGCGGCAAAGCAGATCGGCGCCACGCCCATGCAGGCGGCGCTTGCCTGGCTGCTGCGGCGCTCGCCGAACATCCTGCTGATCCCGGGAACATCTTCGCTTGTCCATCTGCGCGAGAATCTGGCGGCGGCAACCCTGCGCCTGCCGGACGATGTGATCGGCGCGCTGAACGGCATCGCCGCCAACGAACCTGCTTGAACGCCGGGCCGGTCGCGCCCAAGGGGCGCCACCCGGTTCACCACGCCGTGGGCGCAGTAGTGGGACATAACGACCGCCAATCCGCGCCGGCGGCAGCGTGCGATAGGCGCCGCTCTTGCCACAGCCCGAACGGAACAATCCCCACTCGGCGCGCCGCTTCGTGGGGATTGGAATAATCATGCTTCAGAGCCCGCCCGCGCCGAACGCGGACGGGTTTTTCAGCCCTGGACCGCAGACCTCAGCCCGCCAGGCGCCCTTCGATCTTTGCCTTGGTGGCGGGCAGTTCCTCGGGCAAGCCCTGGGCCAGCTGGCCGAACAGCTCGTGGTGCAGCGCCAGTTCTTCGCGCCAGGCGTCGGCATCCACCGACATGACCTGCTCGAATTTGTCCGGGCTGAACTCCAGGCCGGTCCAGTCGATGTCCTGGTAGCTGGGCGAAACGCCAAACACCTGGTCCACGCCCTTGGACTGGCCGTCGATGCGGCCCAGCATCCAGCGCAGCACGCGCATGTTGTCGCCAAAGCCCGGCCAGACGAACTTGCCGTCGGGGCCCTTGCGGAACCAGTTCACGCAATAGATGCGCGGCAAGGTGGCGCCGGCGGCTTCCAGTTGCTTGCCCAGCTTGAGCCAGTGGCTGAAGTAGTCGCTCATGTTGTAGCCGCAGAACGGCAGCATGGCGAACGGATCGCGCCGGACCACGCCCTGCTGGCCGGCGGCCGCGGCGGTGGTTTCCGAGCCCATGGTGGCGGCCATGTACACGCCTTCGACCCAGTTGCGGGCTTCGGTGACGAGCGGCACGGTGGTCGAACGGCGGCCTCCAAAGATGAAGGCGTCGATGACCACGCCCTTGGGATTCTCCCATTCGGGGTCGATGGACGGGCATTGCGCGGCGGGCGCGGTGAAGCGCGCGTTCGGGTGCGCGGCCTTGCGGCCGGTTTCGCGCGCGATGGCGGGCGTCCAGTCCTGGCCCTGCCAGTCGATCAAGTGCGCCGGCGGCGTGTCGGTCATGCCTTCCCACCAGACGTCGCCGTCGTCGGTCAGCGCCACGTTGGTGAAGATGACGTTGGCCTTGAGCGTGGCCATGGCATTGAAGTTGGTCTGCTCGCTGGTGCCCGGCGCCACGCCGAAATAGCCGGCCTCCGGGTTGATCGCGTGCAGGCGGCCGTCTGCGCCCGGCTTGATCCAGGCGATGTCGTCGCCGATGGTGGTGACCTTCCAGCCGTCCATGCCTTGCGGCGGGATCAGCATGGCGAAGTTGGTTTTTCCGCAGGCCGACGGGAAGGCGGCGGCCACGTGGTACTTGCGGCCCTTGGGCGAGGTGACGCCCAGGATCAGCATGTGTTCGGCCAGCCAGCCCTGGTCGCGACCCATGGTGGAGGCGATGCGCAGCGCGAAGCATTTCTTGCCCAACAGCGCGTTGCCGCCGTAGCCCGAGCCGAAGCTCCAGATTTCGCGGGTCTTGGGGAAATGGACGATGTACTTGGTGGGGTTGCACGGCCAGGCCACGTCGGCTTCGCCGGCGGCCAGGGGCTTGCCCACGGAATGCAGGCACGGCACGAAGTCGCCGTCGGCGCCCAGCACGTCATAGACCTGCTTGCCCATGCGCGTCATGATGCGCATGTTGACGGCCACATAGGGGCTGTCGGAGAGCTCCACGCCGATGTGCGCGATGTCCGAGCCCAGCGGGCCCATCGAGAACGGCACTACATACAGCGTGCGACCGCGCATGGCGCCGTCGAACAGGCCATTGAGCGTGTCGCGCATTTCGGCGGGGTCGGCCCAGTTGTTGGTCGGGCCGGCGTCTTCGGCGCGGTCGGAACAGATGAAGGTGCGGTCTTCCACCCGCGCAACGTCAGACGGATCCGAGCAAGCGAGGAACGAATTAGGCCGCTTGACGGGATTGAGCCTGCGCATCGTTCCGGACTGGACCATCTGTTCGCAAAGACGGTCGTACTCTTCCTGCGAGCCGTCGCACCACACGACGCGATCCGGCTTGGCCAGCGCGACAAAACTGGCCACCCAGTCGATCAAACCACGATGCTTGACGTACGCGGGCACGTTCAAGGCTGCCAACCCCCCGTCCAAAGGCTTATTCATTGGGGCAATCTCCATACTAAGGCTAATGGTGATACGGCCCCGATTGGACTGGGGCCGTATGCAATTTGCGCCATCATACTTGCAGCGCAGGGCAACCCGTCAACCCATCCTCATGGGGGAGATTGTCACGGGGTGAGACGGCTCAAGCATAAGTCCCGCCGCGCAACTCCCTGCGGATAATCTTGCCGGTGGCGGTGGTCGGCAAACTGGTTACAAAGCGGATCGCGCGCGGGTATTCATGGGCCGCCAGCCGCGTGCGCACATGCGCCTGCAGCGCCCTGACCAGCGCCTCGTCGCCCTCGAATCCCTCGTTGAGCACCACATAGGCCATCACGATCTCGGTGCGCTCGGCATCCGGCACGCCCACCACCGCCGCCATCCGGACCGCGGGGTGGCCGATCAGGCAGTCCTCGATGGGCGCCGGGCCGATGCGGTAGCCGGCGCTGGTGATGACGTCGTCGTTGCGGCCGACGAAGCGGATGAATCCTTCCGCGTCGCGCACGCCGAGGTCGCCGGTCAGCAGGTAGTCTCCCGCGAATTTCTCGGCGGTCGCCTCCGGGTTGTTCCAATAGCCCAGGAACATGACCGGGTCCGGCCGCTTTACGCCTATATTGCCCTCCTGTCCATCCGCCACTTCAGCGCCCTGGTCATCCACAATAGCGACGCGATGGCCCGGCGCGGCGCGCCCGATCGCTCCAACGCAGGGGTCGAACAGCGACGAGCACGACGACACCAGCATATTGCATTCGGTCTGGCCGTAGAACTCATTGATGGTCACGCCCAGCACGCGGCGGCCCCAGTCGATGAGTTCCGCGCCCAGCGACTCGCCGCCGCTGGCCACCGAACGCAGCGCCCGCGGTCCGGCGGCGTCGGGCCAGGCGCAGCCGCGCATCATCTTCAGGGCAGTGGGCGGCAGGAAAGTGTGCGTCACGCCGTGGCGCGCCATCAGTTCCAGGGCGCCGGCCCCGTCGAATTTCTCGAAGCGGCGGGCCAGCACCGGCACGCCGTGGTGCCAGGACGGCAGCAGCACGTCCAGCAGCCCGCCGATCCAGGCCCAGTCCGCCGGGGTCCACATCAGCGCGGCGTTCTCCGGAAAGAACTCGTGCGACATTTCCACGCCGGGCAGGTGCCCGGGCAGGACGCGATGCGCATGCAGCGCGCCCTTGGGCTTGCCGGTGGTGCCCGAGGTGTAGATGATGACGGCCGGATCGTCGGCCGCCGTTTGCGCCGGCTCATAGGCGTCGGACTCGAACGCCAGCGCGGGATGGAACGGCACGGCCTCGTCTTCGTCCCCGCCATCGATGCAATAGACCACTTTCAGGTCCGGCAGGCCGGCGCGGATCTCGCGCAGCTTGCGGCAGCCCTCCGCGTCGGTCACCAGCGCCGCCGCGCCGCTGTTGGCCAGCCGGTATTGGATGGCGTCCACGCCGAACAGGGTGAACAGCGGCACCGCCACCGCTCCCATCTTGTAGACGGCGATATGGGTGACGGCGGTCTCGGGCGCCTGCGGCAGATAGATGGCCACGCGGTCGCCGCGCTTGATGCCGTGGCGCTCCAGGCTGTGCGCCAGCCGGTTGGACTGCGCCTTGATCTCGTCAAAGGTATAGCGCGTCTGCGCGCCGTCGCTTTTCTCGTAGATCAGCGCCAGCCGGCCGCTGCCGTCGGCCCATTTGTCGCAGGCGTCGACGCCGATGTTGTAGGCCGCCGGCACCTGCCATTGGAATCCGGACACGAGCTGCGTATAGGAATCGGCTCTGGACAGCATGGTTTGTCTCTGATGTTGTTATGTTATGGGTAATCCAGGGCTGCTCAATTCAGCGCAAAATTGGCCCTGTCTCAATAATAAGCCCCGCCCACCCGCAACCTTCCGGCCCGAATGGAAAAAAACCCCGCCGTCCCCATGCGCCGTCCGCCGGCCAGCGCCAAGTCCGAACAACGCATCCGGGACATCCTGCGCGTCGCGCGCCAGGTCTTCTCCGAAGCCGGCTTCCAGGCGGCCACCACGACCGAGATCGCGCAGCGCCTGGGCGTGTCCGAAGCCACGGTGTTCACCTACTTCGGGGGCAAGCGCGAACTCTGCGTGCGGGTGGTCAGCGACTGGTACGACGAGATCATCGCCAAGGTGGAGGACGCCCTGCCGCACGTGCACGGCGCGCGGGCCCAGCTCCATTACCTGGTGCATACGCATCTGCGCCACCTGCTGGCCGAGGGACCGGGCCTGTGCGCGTTCATCCTGTCCGAGGGGCGCGCGCGCAACGACGACTTCGGCGAGATCTACGCCGAACTGCAGCGCCGCTACACCGCGCCGCTGATGCGCATCCTGGCCCAGGGCCAGGCGGACGGCGACATCCGCCAGGACATGCCGCTGCGGCTGCTGCGGTCGGCGGTCTATGGCCCGATGGAGCATGTGCTGTGGGACGCGATCCTGCGCGGCGCGCGCGGCGACGTGGCCGCCATCGCCGACCAGCTGGTCGGCTTTCTGTGGCAGGCCTTGCAGCCGCCGCAGCAAAACGCGCTGGCGCTGGCGCAGTTCCGCGGCGAAGTGCAAGACGCGCTGCATCGCCTTCAGTCTTCCGAGAACAGCGACGGCGGCGCGTACTGAGGAAAGCCGTTGTAGGCCTCGCCGCGTTCGGCGGGCTGCAAGGTCCAGGAATGCCGCGCATTGGGCACGCCGCCATCCACCCGGATGACGCTGCCGTTGATGAACGCCGCGGCCGGCGACAGCAGGAAAACCACTGCCGCGGCCAGCTCGGCCTCGGTGCCGAAGCGCTGCAGCGGCACCTTGGCCTTCAGGTCGCGCAGCACGGCGCGGTAGCTGTCGTCATAGCTGTCCATGCCGCTGGAGGCGATCCAGCCCGGCGCCACCGCATTGACGCGCACTCCGGCATGCGCCCATTCGCAGGCCGCCGTCTCGGTCAGGTTCCACACCCCGGCGCGCGCCGCGCCCGAATGGCCCATGCCCGGCATGCCGCCCCAGATATCGGCCAGCATGTTCACGATGGCGCCTCCGTGCTGGCGCATATGCTGCGTATAGACCTCGCGCGCCATCAGGAAGGTGCCATGCAGGTTGTTCTGCACCACGGCGTTCCAGCCATTGAAGCTGATGCGGTCCAGCGCCGCGGGAAACTGTCCGCCCGCGCAGTTGAACAGGCCGTCGATGGCGCCGTGCGCCGCCAAGGCGTCCGCCACCGCGCCGCGCACGCCGGCCTCGTCCCGGATATCGCAGGGATGCAGGCTGATGCGCCCGGCCGCCTCGGGGTAGATCCGGGCGATCTCCTGGCCGGCCGCCTGCAGCTTTTCCGGCTTGCGCCCCACCAGCGCCAGGCCCGCGCCCAGTGCCGCCAGCTCGTGCGCCGTGCATCGGCCCAGGCCGCTGCCGCCCCCGGTCACCAGGATGGTCTTGTCCTTGAACAGGCCGGGCCGGAACACCGACTCGTAGCGCTGATCCGCGGCCGGGCCGCCTGCCTGCTGGCTCATGTCTCTCTCCATTATTTTTATTGAGGATAACTCAATACATAATCGGATCGAGCTACGGAATTTCAACTTTCCTCATGAAATCATTCCATCGGGACCGACTAACAATTGAGCTATAGTCAAAAAAACAGGAGACCACGCATGACGCTGACCGCAACGCTGGACCTTGCCCTGGACGGCCCCATCGCCCGGCTGACGCTGAACCGCCCGGACATGCGCAACGCTTTCGACGACACCCTGATCGCCGCGCTGACGGACGCGGTGAAAGCGGCCGCCGATGACCCGCAGGTGCGCGTCCTGCTGCTCACCGGCGCGGGCAAGGCCTTCTGCGCCGGCGGCGACCTGAACTGGATGCGCAAGATGGCCACGCTGACCGACGCCGAGAACCGCGCCGACGCCACGCGGCTGGCGGACATGCTGCACGCGATCTGGTCCTGCCCCAAGCCGGTCGTGGCCTGCGTCAACGGCGACGCCTATGCGGGAGGCATGGGCCTGGTGGCGGCCTGCGACATCGCCATCGCCGCGGACAGCGCGCACTTCTGCCTGTCCGAAACGCGGCTGGGCCTGCTGCCCGCCACCATCAGCCCCTACGTGATCCGCGCCATGGGCGAACGCGCGGCCAACCGATACTTCCTGACGGCGGAACGGTTCGACGCCGCCACCGCGTTGCGGCTCGGGCTGGTGCACGACGCGGTTCCGCTTGCGCAGCTGCCCGATGCCGCCGAGGCGATCTGCCGCGGGCTGTGCGCCAACGGCCCCGGCGCGGTCCAGGCCAGCAAGCGGCTGGTGCGCGACTTCGCCGGCCGGCCCGTGGACGCCGCGCTGATCGCCGACACCGTCGAACGCATCGCCGCCATCCGAAGCACCGGCGAGGCCAGGGAAGGCGTGACGGCCTTCCTGGAAAAGCGCGAGCCTTCCTGGCGGCAGGCGACGTAGGCGCAGCCGGCCCCCCTGAACGGTGCGCCGCCAGGCAGCGCGGCCTTTGGTGCCATAATCCATGGCGCACCTTCAGGAATCCTCATGCCGCACGCAACACCGCCCGTCTTTCCCCCCCTGAACGCCGAGCGCCTCTGGGCCCGCGTTGAAACCCTCTCCCGCTTCACCCTGCCCGACGTCCCCTGGACGCGCCGCGCCTTCTCGCCGCTGTTCAGCGACGCCCGCGCCTGGCTGCGCGGGGAATTCGAAGCCGCCGGGCTGGCCACTCGCCTGGACGCGGGCGGCAACCTGGTCGGCACGCGCGCCGGACGCGACTCCTCGCGCAAGCCCATCGCCACCGGCTCGCATTGCGACACCGTGATGAGCGGCGGCCGCTTCGACGGCATCATCGGCGTGCTGGCCGGCATTGAAGTCGCGCACACGATGCGCGAACATGGCATCGAACTCGACCACCCCTTCGAAGTCATCGACTTCCTGTCCGAAGAGCCCAGCGACTACGGCATCTCCTGCGTGGGCAGCCGCGCGCTGTGCGGCCAGCTCACCGCCGACATGCTGGCCGCCTGCAATCCGGACGGCGAGACGCTGGCGCAGGGCATCGCGCGCATCGGCGGCGACCCGGCCGCGCTGGGCGCGCCGCTGCGCCGCGCGGGCGATACCGCCGCCTTCGTCGAGCTGCACATCGAGCAAGGCCCCGTGCTGGAAAGCCGCAAGCTGCCGATCGGCGTGGTCACCAACATCGTCGGCATCCGCCGGGTGCTGATCGTCGTGGAAGGCCAGCCCGACCACGCCGGCACCACGCCCATGGACATCCGCCGCGATGCGCTGGTGGGCGCCGCCCGCATCATCGACGCAGCCAGCCGCCAGGCCAGCGCCGCCAGCGGCAACCCGCACTATGTGGTGGCCACCGTGGGCCGCCTGTCCATGACGCCCAACGCCGCCAACGCCGTGCCCGGCCGCGTCGAACTGACGCTGGAAATGCGCAGCGACAGCAACGCCGTTCTGGACGCCTTTCCGGAAACGCTGATGGCCGGCGTGGCCGGCGACCTCACGGCGCTGCGCCTGACGGCCCACTTCACGCAGTTGAGCCGCGCCCAGCCCACCGACTGTTCGCCGCTGGTCATGGACGCGGTCAAGGCCGCCGCCGACCAGCTCGGCTACGCGTCCATGCGGCTGCCCAGCGGCGCGGGCCACGACGCCGTGTACATGGCGCCCACCGGCCCTATCGGCATGATCTTCATCCCCTGCCTGAACGGTCGCAGCCACTGCCCGGAAGAGTGGATCGAACCCGCGCAACTGCTGGACGGCGCCCGCGTGCTCTATCAATCGGTGCTGGAACTGGACCGCGTGCTGCGCGGCTGAGGTCAGAAAACCCATGGAACAGATAGAACTCAACGACAGCACCGCCGACCGCTTCCTGCTGGACGCGCCCGGCCTGTCGCTGCTGGTCTTTCACAGCCGCACCTGCGGCGCCTGCCGCATCGCGCGCGAACAGCTGCCCGGACTGGAGCTGCCCGTGGAACGCCTGTGCTGGGTGGACGCGGGCGACAACCGCGGCCTGGTCGAGCGCTACGAAGTCTTCCACCTGCCCGCCATGTTCGTCGCCCGCGACGGCGCCTTCTTCGGACCGGTCCAATCGACGCTGGCGGAATGGGACCTGCGCCAGCAGATCGGCCTGGCGCTGGACAGCTACCCCGCCGAACTGCCGTGAGCGCGGCGGCCGCGAAACCGCTGCGCCAGCCGCTGGACGCGCTGGCCACCAGCGCCATGCTGCTGTTGTGCGTGTGCTGGGGCTTTCAGCAGATCGCGATCAAGCTGGTGGCCGACGACGTGGCGCCCATCATGCAGATCGGCCTGCGTTCGACCTTCGCCGCGCTGGTGCTGGCCGTGGTGGTGTGGCGGCGCGAAGGCCTGCGCGCCTTCAGCGACGGCACCGCCCTGCCCGGCCTGCTCGTGGGCCTGCTGTTCGCGGGCGAATTCCTGTTCGTCGCCCAAGGCCTGGTCCACACCACGGCCTCGCACATGTCCGTGTTCCTGTACACCGCGCCCATCTTCGCGGCGCTGGGCCTGCACTGGCTGCTGCCCGAAGAGCGCATGAAGCCGCTGCAATGGCTGGGCGTGGCGATCGCGTTCTGCGGCATCGCCGTCGCCTTCCTGGGCAAGGGCAGCCCGCAGGCCGGCCAGCCGGACGCCGGCGACATGCTGCTGGGCGACGCGATGGGACTGATGGCGGGCCTGCTGTGGGGCGCCACCACCGTGGCGATCCGCAAGAGCTCTCTGTCCGAAGCCGCGCCCGCCAAGACCCTGCTTTATCAGATGGCCGTGGCGTCCGTGGGCCTGCTGGCGTTTGCCGTCGCCACCGGCCATGATGGCATCCGGTACACGCAGGCCGCGGTGCTCAGCGTGGCCTTCCAGTCGGTGGTGGTCGCGCTGTCCAGCTATCTGGCGTGGTTCTGGCTGCTGCGCCGCTACCTGGCGTCGCGCCTGTCGATCCTGTCCTTCATGACGCCGCTGTTCGGCGTGAGCTTCGGCGTGCTGATCCTGGACGAGCCGCTGGACGCGGGCTTCGCGGCCGGCGCGGCGATGGTGCTGGCCGGGATCACCCTGGTGAGCGGCGCCGAGATGCTCAGGGACCTGCTGCGCCGGCGATAGCGAGAGGCGCGTCCCGGCGCTGGCGGCCGCCCGCCACGCCTTTACCGGCCGCCGCACGCCGCCGGCAAGCTTCGGCCGCCCGCCACGCGCGGCCCCCCTTCTCTCCCAACCTGCGCCGGCCTCTCCAGGCCAAGCCATAGAAACGTTTTTCCCTAGAACAAAACTCGGTTCGAAGAAACACAGGGAAGTCCCTTAATTTCCGCTATTGCGCGCCTGCGTCCTTATCTCCTATTCTTGTAGAAACGTTTCCATTAACACTTGTTTTTCACGGAGAGGCAGGATGTCTCAAGACCTGGCGGCAGCACGCATCAAGACGGTTCGCGATCACATGGCGCTTGAATGCACGCACGAATGGGATGCGGTCATAGCGACGTTCAAGCATCCGCGCTACGAAATGCACGGCAGCGGCGCGGTATTCGATGGAGAAGACGAGGTCCGCGGCTATTTCTATTCCTCGCGCGTGCCGTTTCCCGACCTGCGCAACGAGATCATCGCGATTGCCGCCGACGGCGACACGGTGCTGGTGGAGTTCTGGCTGCGCGGCACGCATCTCGGGCCCCTGACCGCGGACGGCAAGACCTATGCGCCCACCGGCCGGGAGTTCAGCGTGCGCATTGCCGCCACCTTCGAATTCGCTCCCGACTCGGACAAGATCGTCTGTGAACGCCCCTACTCGGCGCCGGACGCAAAGCTGCGCGCCTTGGGTCTGATCTAGGGCCTGCTCACACTCAAGGAGCCGCGCACAGGCCCTAGTCCGGCCGCGCGCGCTGCACAAGCAGCGGCGCGCGCCTGGTTCCAAGGCGCGGCCCCTGGACGCCGGTTCCGGCGCGCAGGGGCCGCGCCTTCTCCGGCGTTACTGCGTCAGCACGATCTTGCCGAAATGCGCATTGCGGCGCATCAGCTCCGTGGCCTCCAGCACGTCGTCCAGCGGCAAGCGCGCATCGATGGGCAGGCGCAGGCCGCCGGCCCGCAGCGCCGGCCAGAATGCCTCTTGAACGCGTTGCGCGATCACGCCGAAATCCTCCGGCGTGCGCGTGCGGAACGTCATTCCCAGGTACTGGATGCGGCGCATCGAATGCAGGTCGAAGTCGAACTGGCCGGTTTCGCCGGCCATGCGGCCGACGTTCACGATGCGCCCCGCAATGGCGACGGCGCGCATGCTGTCGTTGATCAACGGACCGGCCAGAAAGTCGATCAGCAGGTCCACGCCCTGGCTTTCCGTTCGGGCCTGGACCTGCCGCACCCAGGCGCGGTCATTGCTGTCGAGCGCAACGTCCGCGCCAAAGTCCTTCAGGCGCTCGCGCCGCTCCGGCTTGGTCGACGTTCCGATGACCAGGCCCGCGCCCAGCAGCCTGGCGACCTGCAGGCTCATCAGGCCCACGCCGGACGACGCCCCCAGGATCATGACCGACTGCCCTTTCTGCAATTGTCCCGTGACCGCGATGGACGTGTGCGCGGTGCGCAATGCCACCGGCAGGCAAGCCGCGGTTTCGTAGTCCATGGCGGCATCGGGAAAGGGAAACGCGCGGCGCCAATCCGTCACCGCGTACTCGGCGAATCCCCCCATGCCCGAACACATCACTTTGTCGCCGGGCTTGTAGGCCTGAACCTCGGCGCCCACCTTGACGACATCGCCCGACCACTCCAGCCCCAGCACCGTGCCGGCTCCCCCGTGGGCGCCGTGAGCCTTGCCGTCGACCAGCGACAGGTCCGCGCGGTTCAGGGAGCTGGCGCGCACCTTGACCAGGATTTCAGTGGGCTTGGGTTCCGGAATGGGGACTTGTGCAATTGCCAGTCCTGTCCCGGTACGTACGGCAGCCTTCATGAGTTGTCACCTCCGATGGTTTCTGGGTTTCCTGCCTTGATTGTAGAAACGTTTCCGCAGCACTGGCAAGCGCTAATGCGCGGTCGCGTTCCCGCAGGAAACATCGAACCGGCGACGACAAAACAATAGGGAAGATGAGGCGCCCCCCAGGCGGGGCTTGCACGCGCGGGAGCCGTCAGGCGGAGGCCGCGGCGCGCTTGACGGGGCCGCAGGATTCGCGCAGCACAAGTTGCGTCGTGATCAGGATGCGCTCGGGTTCCGCAACCGCTTCCCGGTCCAGCTGCTTCAGCAGCAACTGGGCGGCGACGGTGCCGACCACCTCCAGGTCCCAGGTCAGCGACGTGATGCTGGGGCTGAACAGCTGCGACAGGTCGGTGTCGCCGATGCTGATCACGCTGACGTCGTCGGGAACCGAGCGGCCGGTGTGGCGCAGCGCCTGCAGCACGCCCGACAGGATGCGCGTGCCAAGGCAGAGAAAGGCCGTGGGGGCTTCCGGGGACGACAGCAGCGACAGGGCTTCGCTGAACGCGAAATCCATGGCCGAGCGTTCGCCTCGGATCAGCTTGGGCACGGGCGTCAGATTGTGTTCGCGGAAGGCTTCCTGGAAGCCCGCGATGCGTTCGCGCCCCGGGCGCAGCACGCTGCCAGGCGTCAACAGCGCCACCCGGGTGTGCCCCAGGTTCAGGAGGTAGCGGGTAGCCTGCACCGCGCCGTTGTAGTGATCGACATGCACGCCGGATGCGGAAGGCCCGAAGTCCCGGTCCAGCGCCACCACCGGCAGCTCGCTGCGCAGCTGTTCCAGGTATTTAGGTGTTTCGGTCTCGCAAGGCCCCAGCACCAGGCCGTCGACCCGGCGCGCGCGGAACAGGTCGATCATCGCCTTTTCGCGCTTTCCGTCGTTGTGCGTGCTGGCCAGCAGCAGCGCATAGCCCGCCGCCTGCAGCGCGGATTCGATCGAGGTGATGATGCGGGCGTACAGGGGGTTGGCCAGGTCCGATACCAGCAGGCCGATGACGCCGGAGGAGCGGGTGCGCATGCTGCGCGCGATGGCGTCGGGCTCGTAGCCCAGGCGCCGGGCGGCGCGGGTGACATCGGCAATGGCCTTCTCGCTGACGCGGCCGGCGCGGTTCAATGCGCGCGAGGCGGTGCCAATCGATACGCCGGCCTCCTTGGCCACTTCGCGGATCGTGATGCGGGGCTTCATCGGGACACCGCCAGCGTAACGTTCAAGGTCATCATGGCTACGTATAGTAGCGGAAAGGCCAAAACGTTTCCATGCACAGGCATGAGGTATTCCGGCCGGACCCGCGCCGCCGGAATACGCATGCCGCCGCGATCATGGCGGCGCGCCGCGCGGGCGCCCGTCAGCGAGGCGGAGGAATCGCGCGGACGCGCTCCTTGCCGTCCCAAGCCTCGCAGGCGCGCTTCACTTGCGCGAAGTATTCGCCCTTGCCGCCTTTCATTTCGGAAATCTCGATCATCCCGCTGGGCAGCTCCGGATTGACGAAGTACGCGAAGCGTCCGCGCATGCCCATGCGGCCGCCATGCCCCTCCACGTAGCCCGCTTCCAGCAGTTGGGCGCAGATCTTGTCGAAGTCGTCCACCGTCCAGTAGGCAATGTGCTGGGCGCCTTCGCCGCCGCGCTTGAGCGTGTCCAGGTACAGCGATGGCGCGTCGTCCCGTTGCTGGATCAGTTCAAGCTGCAGGTCGCCGGAGTTGGCCAGGGCGATCGACAGCCTGGGGGGCGTGGACGTCTTGCCGTAGTAGCGGAATTCGGTCGTGCCGACGTCCTCTTTATAGAACCAGGGCCCCACGCCCAGCTTGGATGCCCAATGCTCCATTGCCTTTTCGATGTCGGCAACGACATAGCCCACCTGGCGCACGGCGCCGAACTTCAAGCTCATCTGTGTCTCCTTGGTTTGCGTCGCGGGACATCGCTTCTTGCGCCGGCACGGCGCCGGCGCTCCCGCCCCCGCCGCCTACTTGCTGAAATCCGCCCCGCCCTTGGGCCGGATGTACATGGGCATCGGGCGCTCGCCGCGCGTCACGGCGGCCAGGATGCTGTCCTCGATGGCGCCCGCGTCGCGCACGCTGCGATATTCCTCTCCATCAAAGATGACGTTTGCGCCATAGACCACCATGAATCCCTCGGCGGCTTCCTTGGCGTCGGCGGGCACCGAAAACGTATGGACGGAGCCGCCCGGCTCATACAGGTAGCTGCCGGCGGTCTGCGGGTCCTGCGGGTATTCGGCATAGTTCCACTCGCCCTTGGTCGTGAAAAAATGAACCGTCCCAGTGTGAAAGTGAGGCGGGAGCGTGGTGCCGGGCTCGAATTTTCCGTAAAGCACCCACACTCCGTTTTCCCGGTCCAGGAACAGCGGGATGATGGTCGAACCCGGTTCCGAGCCCGCGAATTCGATGGCATCGTTGATATTCACGGTCAACAACCGCTCCTGCTTGGTGATAGCGCTGGGCAGTGCCATGCGTGTTCTCCGGCAATAGGTGATGGTTCAATCGTCCGCAAGCGTCGCCAGCCGCAAGCGCCGCGACGAAGAGGAAACGTTTCCACTCATTCTGGAGCAACAAAAAGGCGACTTGAATTATGGTAAACCCGCGTTTTCAGCAGATAGACCTGTGCCGGAAGCGGGACCGGGTGGCGCGTCCCAACCGCACCGACGACAAATAGAGAAACGTTTTTTCTTTTTCCCGCTACGACGCTATTGCCCATGCCCGGACCCCGGCTAGTATGCGTAAACGGCACTCCAGGAGGCATCATGCAACCTTGGCACAGCGACAACCCGGCGCTCACAAACGCCTTTGCCCCCGTCTTCGACGAACGCAACGACACGGACCTGCAGGTGGACGGAGCCCTACCCGCTTGCCTGAACGGCGTGTTCATGCGCAACGGCCCCAACCCGCAGTTCGAGCCCGGCCCGGGCTACGCCTACCCATATGACGGCACCGGCATGGTCCATGCCCTGTATCTGGACGCCGGCCGCGCGCGCTACCGGAACCGCTGGGTGCTGACTCGCGAGCTGCAGGAAGAGCGGCAGGCCGGCCACCGCATCTACAACCCCACCTTCGCCCCGCCGCCGCAAGCCAACCTTGCCAACACCAACGTCCTGCGCCACGCCGGCAAGATACTTGCGCTGTATGAGGGGGGCTGCCCCTATGAAATGGACGATTCCTTGTCGACGGTCGGGCCGGACACGCTCCAGGGCAGGCTTGCCGGTTCGCTTTCCGCGCATCCCAAGGTCGATCCGGCCAGCGGAGAAATGCTGGCGGTCAACTACGATCTGGCGGCGGGAACCCTGGAGTACCTGCGCGTGAACGCGAGCGGCCAGGTGGACCGCCAGCTGCGGTTCGCGTCGCCATGGCCGGGATTGATCCACGACATCGGCCTGACGTCCACCCATGTGGCGGCGTTCCTGTGCCCGCTGGTTTTCGATTTCAGCCGCGGACCGGCAGCGCCCGCCTGGGAGCCCCGGCGCGGCACGCGCATCCTGCTGATCCCGCGCGACTGCACGGACCCGGGACAGATCCGGTGGATTCAGACGGAGCCGTTTTTCAACTGGCACATCGCCAATGCCCACACGGACGGCGATGTGATCGAGGCCGTGATGCCCTGGTACGACGGCTACGGGCCGGGCGCGCGCAAGCGCCTGGAACTGCACCGCCTGCGCGTCCATATGGACAGCGGCCGCGTGGAAGACCAGGCGCTGGACGACCAGCCGTGCGAGTTTGGCCGCATCAACGACGCCTGGCTGGGCCGGCGCGCGCGCTATTGCTATGTCGGCCTGCGCGCCCCCCGCCCGGGCGAAACCCCGCAGCCCGGCGCCTTCGAGGCATTTGCGCGCTACGACATGACTACCGGCGCCAAGACCGTCTTTCGCCTGCCCGCGGGTCAGACCGCGTGCGAGCCGGTATTCGCCGCCGACCCCGGCGGCGCCGGTGAGGCGGACGGCTACATCCTGTCCTTTGTGCACGCCGAACACGACGAACGCGGCTGGTTCATGGTGCTGGACGCCCGCGACCTGGCGGCGGGCCCCGTGGCGCAGGTACGCCTGCCCCGCCGCGTGCCGGCGGGCCTGCATGGCTCATGGATGCCGGCCACGCCGGCCCGTTCGGATCATCCGCGCCGCTGACCCAGATTCAGCACGATCAGCGCCGCCCCGGCCAGCACGAACCCGAAGCCCCACCAATCCGCCGCGCCGGGGCGGTCCCCCACCAGCACCATCGCCCCAAGCACCCCGACCACGGGCACCATCAGCGTGGTCAGCGCGGCCACGGTGGCGCTGACCCGTTCGCTCAGCACGAACCATAGCCAGTACGCCACGGCCGTGCCCAGGATGATGTGAAACGACAGCGCCCCCGCCACGCGGACGTTCCAGCCTTGCGTCGGAAACGATTCGCCGGCGATCAGCGCGCCGGCCAGCGCGCAGCTTGCGCCGACCACCAGCTGCCATGCCGTCACCACGATACGGTTGCCGGCCACCGGCCAGCGCTTCAGGTAGACGGTTCCGGCGGCCCAGCCCAAGGCGGCAACCAGCGGAAAGATCAGTCCTTTGGCGGCGGCCAGATCCTGCTCGGCGAAGACCGCATGCAGCACCGGCCACGCCAGCACCGCCACGCCGCATCCGCCCAGCAGCAGCGCCAGGCCGCGGCGCAGGTCCAGGCGTTCGTTCAGGACGAGCCACGCCAGCACCGCCGACATCATCGGCATCGTGAAGGTCAGCACCGCCGCGCGCGAGGTGCTGGTGCTCAGCTGCGCCCAGGCCACCGCCAGGTTGAAGACGGCAACGGCAAGCACGCCGCCGACCAGGATGCCCGGCCAGGCGCTGCGCGGCGGCAGGAGCGGCACGCGCTTGGCGCCGGCCAGCAGCAACAGCAGCAGCGCGCCGCTGCCCAGCCCCAGCACGCGCAGGGTGAACGGCGGGAAGATCGACAGGATGATCTTCACCGCCGGCCAGTTCAGCCCCCAGAACAGGGCCAGCGCCACCGGGATCAGGCGCACGCGGCCTTTTCCCGGGCGGCCAATTCGGCCAGGCCTTTGCGCTGATTGCCTTCGGCGTCGAAGTTGTCCGGGCTCAGCCAGCGCTCATAGGCCGCGCGCAGGGCGGGCCATTCGCTGTCGATGATCGAGAACCAGGCCGTGTCGCGGCTGCGGCCCTTGTAGACCGTGGCCTGGCGGAAGATGCCCTCGAACTGGAAGCCCAGCCGCAGCGCGGCGGCGCGCGACGGCGCGTTCAGGCTATCGCACTTCCATTCGTAGCGGCGGTAGCCCAGCTCGTCGAAGGCGCGGCGCATCAGCAGGAACTGCGCTTCGGTGGCGATGCGGGTGCGCTTGAGCTGGCGCGAGAACGACACGAAGCCCACCTCGATGACGCCATTGGCCGGGTCGATGCGCATCAGCGCCAGCGTGCCGATGGCGCGCCCCGTCTGCAGGTCGATGATGGCGTGGTGCAGCGGGTCGCTGCCCGCCTGGGCGCCTTCGGCGAACGCCCGGTAGACCGCCGCGTCGGCGAAAGGCCCCACGCTCATGTAGGTCCAGTCGCTGTCGTCGGGCGCCTGGCTGAATGCCTGGTACAGGTCCGCCGCATGGCGCTCGGCCGACAAGGGTTCCAGCCGGCAATAGCGGCCCAGGGCCGGCGTCAGCGGAGGACGCGGGCGCGCCGTCCAGCCGGCAAGATCGGGGCCGATGGGTTGTTGGAAAGCGTTGGTGCGGGGTTGCATGCGACGAAGCCTCATCCAGGTTAGCGTGCGCCGCCGGCAGTGGCGGGCGCAACACGCATGCCCTCACGATATCGGAATCGTGGCATCATAAAAAGCACCACGTTCCTTGAATTTAATAGGGCCATGATCAACGCCACCCTGGGCAATCCGGCAGACGCCGCCCTGCTGTCCAGCCCCCTCTCGCGCGGTCCCGGCGCGCCGCCCCGCCAGCGCCAGCTCATCCAGCGCCTGAAGCAGGCCATCCTGGCCGGCCAGTTGCCCGCGGGCGGCAAGCTGCCGTCCTCGCGCACGCTGTCCGAAGAACTGGACATCTCGCGCAACACGGTGCTGATCGCCTACGAGCAGCTGACGGCCGAAGGCTACGTGATCGCCGACCGCCAGGGCACGCGCGTGGCGCCGCTGTCGGCCACCGCGAGCAGCGCGGCCAAGCAGGCCGCCGCCCCGCCCGCCGCCGAGTCTTTCGTCACGGCCAAGCGGCTGACGCGCATCGTCTCCACGCGCTATGCGCACGACGGCTCCGTGCCCATGACGCCCGGCACGCCGGCCCTCACCCAGTTCCCCATCAACGCCTGGCGCCGCGCGCAAGACCGCGCCCTGCAGGCGGCCCCCGCCGCCACCCTGGGATACGGGCATCCCGTCGGCGAGCCGGCGCTGCGCGAAGCCATCGCCCAGTACCTGCGCGTGTCGCGAGGCGTGCGTTGCGACGCTTCGCGCATCGTCATCACCGAAGGCGCGCAAGGCGCGCTGGCGCTGTGCGTGCAACTGCTGACCAACCCGGGCGACACCGCCTGGCTGGAAGACCCCGGCTACCGGGGCGCCAAGGCCGCCTTTCACGCGGGCGACCTGGACGTGGTCGCCATGCGGGTGGATGCCGACGGCATCGTCATTCCGGAACACGCTTGGGCCACGCAGCCGCCCCGGCTGATCCAGACCACGCCCACGCACCAGTACCCCACGGGCGCGGTGCTGTCGCTAACCCGCCGGCTGGACCTGCTGGAACGCGCGCGCCGCGCGGGCGCCTGGATCATCGAGGACGACTACGACAGCGAATTCCGCCACCAGGGCGAACCCATCGCCGCCATGCAGGGCCTGCTGCCGGACGCGCCGGTGCTGTACGTAGGCACGTTCAGCAAGACCATGTTCCCGGCCCTGCGCCTGGGCTTCCTGGTGCTCCCGGAAGCCATCGCCGCGCAAGCGATGCCGTCCATCACCGAGATGCTGCGCGGCGGCCACCGGCTGGAGCAGCTGACGATGGCGGCCTTCATCGAAAACGGCCAGTTCTCGCGCCACCTGGGCCGCATGCGGCGCCTGTACCGCGAACGCCAGTCCGCCTTGCGCGACGCGCTGGCCGCGCACCTGGGAATAGAACATGAGGTGCTGGGCGGACACAGCGGGCTGCATCTGACGGTGCGGCTGCCGGCGGCGTATTCCGACGTGGCGATCGTGGAGCGGGCGCGCAAGATGGGGATGAATCCAAGCGCGCTGTCGTCGTTCGCGATCACGCCGCTTGCGGAGGATAACGGGCTGGTGATCGGATACGGGAATACGGGGGCCGAGCGGTTTCCGGCGCTGGTGCGGAGGATTCGGGAGGTGGCGGTGGAGGTGGCTTCGTAGCGGCTTTTGCGTGGGAGCTTCGTAGGAGCTGTTGCAAACGTGCTTCGTAGGTCGCCCGGCGGCGCGGGCGGTGGGGCTGCGAGCGCCCGCCATTGCGGTCCGGAGCCTTCGCTCCGGACTGCCCCCTCGTCATCTTCGTTGTCGCCTTCGGCGACTG
>NZ_JBHXNI010000007.1:130793-312789 GCF_042721735.1 Achromobacter sp. NPDC058515 | reverse complement strand
CCTTCCCATCCCGAACAGGACAGTGAAACGCCTTCGCGCCGATGATAGTGGACGGACGTCTGTGAAAGTAGGTCATCGTCAGGCTTTTATTCCGCAAAACCCCACAGGTATCCCCTGTGGGGTTTTGTCTTTGCGGCGCCGGCCACGCGCGGCAGGCCGAAACCCATACAGAAAACCCCTCGCGGCTGACGCCGCGAGGGGTTTTTTATTTGGCCGGGCTTTTTACAGGATGCCTGGGCAGGCGCTCACGGCAATTGGCGGCGAAGCGCTGCAAAGAAAAGCTCGGATTGCAGGCGCTCGCTCTGGACCTGGGCGGCGACCTTGGCCGCCAGTTCGGGATTGACGGGCACGAGCGGGCGTCCCGTCGATTGGGCCAGCACCTGGGCCATACAGGCGCGCTCAAGGAAAAAGAGATCGTCGTACGCGTAGTCCAGGCGTTCGCCGCAGACCACGACGCCGTGGTTGCCGAGAAATACGATGTCCGCGCCTTGCATCGCGTGGGCGATGCGTTCGCCTTCGCTGACGTCCAGCGCCAGGCCGTTGTAGTGCTCATCGATGGCCAGGCGGCCGTGAAAGCGCATTGCGTTCTGCGACAAGGTCGTGTCGAGTCCGCGATCGGTCGTCAGCGTCAGTGCGGTGGCATAGGGCATGTGCGTGTGCAGGACACAGGCCTTGCCGGCGATGCGATGGATGGCGGCATGGATGAACATGGCCGTGGGCTCGACGTCGTGGCGGCCCGCGAGCTTGTTGCCGTGGGCGTCGATGAGCACGATGTCGTCCGCCTGGACTTCGTGCCACATCAGGCCGCGGGGATTGAGCAGGAAGTGGTCCGGGTCGCCGGGCAGCGCGACGCTGAAGTGATTGCAGACGCCTTCGCCCAGGCCGTGGGCGGCCGCGGCCCGCAGCGCGAGCGCGAGGTCCGCCCGCAGTGCGGCGACGGGTTCGGCATGAAAGAGCGCGTTGGCGAAGCGGGGTTCTTGATTCATGGCAGCCTTCCTGGAGTCAGGGTCTGGGTTGGAATGGGGGAGTCAGAGCCAGCCGGCGTCGCGGAACAAGCCGGGGACACGATCCAAAGTTGCTACGGTAGCGTCCGGCCGGTAGTCAGGCAAGGGCTTGCGGCCGGTGCCCCGGTCGATCCAGACGCAGCGAAAGCCGATGTCCCGCGCAGCCGCGTGGTCCAGGTGGGGACTGGCGCAGATGTGGACGACTTCGTCGGGCGTGACTCCCAGGCTGTCGTGCGCATGCGCGAATATTTTGCGGGCCGGCTTATAGGCGCCGGCTTGTTCGGCGGTGACGACGCGGTCGATATGTCCGCCAAGCTGCGCGACGTTGCCGGCGATGATGTTGTCGTCCGTGTTGGAGATGATGCACAGCCGGAAGCCAGCCTGCTTCAGCGCGGCCAGCGTGCCGACGACTTCGGGGAACGGAGGCATTGCCGAGATGCCGCCCGTCAGCATGTCGGCATCTTCGGGACGGTAGGACAGGCCGAACTCCTGCATGGTCAGGCGCAAGGATTCGCGGGTCACATCGGCGAAACGGCGATGCGGCGGCGTGCGCTCCAGGCGGTGCTCGTGTTCGTCGTAGACATGGAGGAACTGCGCGGCTGTGGGCGCTTGCCGGCTGTTCGCGTTGGTTTCCAGGATGCGGGCTACCGAGGCTTGGAGGCCTTCATCCCATTGAATGAGCGTGCCATAGCAATCGAAGGTGAGCCATTGGGGACGGGGCAGACGGTCCAGCGGCATGGGGGTTCCTTGAACGTTGAGTGAAGCTTTAGCGTAGGGTCCGGCCGCATAGTTGTAAAATTAATAAATGAACTGCAGTTAGTTGAACACTGAATATCGAGCCCTCATGCTGGATCTTGAACTCCTCAAGACCTTGGTCTGCGTCGTGGACGAAGGCAGCTTCACGCGCGCGGCGAACCGCGTGCATCGCACGCAGTCGACGGTCAGCCAGCAGGTGCGCAAGCTCGAGCAGAGCGTGGGGAAGACGCTGCTGTTGCGGGACAGGGCTGGCGGCAATGTGTCTGCGACCGAGGACGGCGAGCTGATGCTGGTTTATGCGCGGCGGCTGCTGGCTATTGCCGGCGAAGCCGAGCATGTGTTGTTGGCTCCGCGGGCGGCGCGCGTGTTGCGGTTGGGCGTGCCCGAGGATTTCGACGTGTCGCGGCTGACCGTGCTGCTGGCCGGATTTGCGGCCCGCCACCCGGACGCGCGCCTGGAGACCATCAGCGGCATGAGCGCGGGCCTGCGCGACGGGCTGGCGTCAGGGGAGCTGGACCTGGCGCTCGTCAAGCGCGAACCGGGAGACGGGCCCTGCCTGGCGGCATGGCCGGAACGCCTGATCTGGGTGGGCGACCGTCAGCGTGCCCGCGATGCGGCGGTGGTGCCGCTGGTCTTGTTTCCGCAGGGGTGCATCTATCGCAAGCGGATGATCTACGCGCTGGAAAGCGCGGGCCGGCCTTGGCATATTGCGTATCACAGCCATAGCCTGGCGGGGGTGCAGGCGGCGGTCGCCGCGGGGCTGGGTGTGAGCCTGCTGCCGGCGTTTGCCCGCCTGGACTCCCATGGCTTGCTGGACGCGGAAGACGGCTTTGCGGCGGTGCCGTCGACCGAACTGGCGATCGTGGGCGATCAGCGCGCCTTGAGTCCGGTCGAGCAGGATCTGGTGGCGGCGTTGAAGCAGGCCATTGGCGACGCCACGGGGGACCTGGCGGCGTAGCGCCGGCGATCAGCTCACGTCGCCATCCACGTAAAACCACCGCCCGTCTTCCCGCACGAAGCGGCTGACCTCGTGCATCCGGCTTGCCCGGCCCGCCTGCCGGCTTCTGGCAACGAACTCCACCGTGGCGCGCGCGGCGTCCTGGTCGGCCGCCCTCTTGACCTCCAGCCCCAGCCATTTCAGCTCGGGCGGGTTGGGCTCCAGCGACGCCGGCCTTGTGCTGGGGTGCCAGGTCGCCAGCAGGTAGGGCAGTTTGTCCAGCACAAAGGCGCTGTAGCGGGACCGCATCAGGGCTTCGGCGGTGGGCGCCTGCAGGGCAAGCGGGCCGTCATGCCAGCGTCCGCAGCAATCGGGATAGGGTTTGGCGCCGCCGCAGGGGCAGGGCGCCGTCAAGGCGCTGGATTTCCGGGTCATGAGGGAATGCGGGGCGTTCAGGCCAGCAGGTCGTTGTATTCGGGGTGGCGGCGCATATAGACCTCGGCGTAGGAGCACAAGGGGCGGACCTTCCAGCCGTTGGCGCGCGCCGCAAGCAGCGCCTGGCGGGTCAGTTCGGCCGCGATGCCGCGCCCGCCCACCTGGCTGGGAACGCCGGTGTGGGTGATGGTCATGGTGTTGCCCTGCAAGTGGTAGTCCAGCACGCACAGCACGCCATCGACGGTGGCGGTGTAGCGGGAGCGTTCGGTGTCTTGCGTCACGGAAATCATTCTGCGGAATTCCCAGGTTGAGGGCGGGCTGCATTCCCGCCGCATGGCTTCCAGGATACCAGCGGCGCCGCAGGCGGGCCTGGACGCCCGGTTGCTTTCAGCGGTGCAGGGTCTTGAGCAGCGCGGTGAGTTGGGCGTCGCGGGCCTCCACCAGATCGGCGATGCCGCGATGGCCGGCCTCGGCGTTGACGCCTTCGATCAGGCGCCGCTGCAGCTCGGGCGTGACATCGGGCGCGCCCAGGTCGTCCCACCATGTTTGCACCGGGCCCAGCAGATGGTGCATGAAGTGCGCCAGGCCGCCTTCGCCGCCGCCCAGGTTGAAGGTCATGTGCGGGCCGAACAGGGCCCAGCGCAGGCCGGGGCCTTGCGACACCGCGGCGTCGATGTCGGCCACGCTGGCGACGTTCTCGGCGGCCAGATGGATGGCTTCGCGCCAGAGCGCGGCCTGCAGGCGGTTGGCGATGTGGCCCGGCACTTCCTTGTTCAGGCGGATGGGGTGCTTGCCCATGCTGCGATAGAACGCGATGCTGCGGTCGATGGTGTCGGCGGATGTCTGGTCGCCGCCCACCACTTCCACCAGCGGAATCAGGTGGGGCGGATTGAACGGATGGCCGATGACGAAGCGCGCGGCATGCTGGCAGCGGGATTGCAGGCGGCTCATGATGAGTCCGGACGAACTGGACGCGACGATCACGCGCGGCGGCAGGATGGCGTCCATGCGCGCGAAGAGATCCGTCTTGAAGTCCTCGCGCTCGGGCGCGTTTTCCTGCACGAAATCCACGCCGGCCAGGGCCGCTTCCAGGTCGGGCTCGAACCGCAGCGCATCGGGCGAGGCGCCCGGCTGCACGCGGCCCAGTTCGGCCAGGACGGGCCATGCCGCCTGCACCCGCGCGCGGGTCTGCGCCTCGGCATGCTCGCCCGGATCGCTGACCACGACTTCCAGGCCGTGCGCCAGGAACAGGGCGGCCCAACTGGCGCCGATGGTGCCTGCGCCGACAACGGCGACGCGGCGGATGGGGGAGCTGGGCGTGGCGGTGCTGGACATGCGGATCTCCTGTTCACGGTTGCGGCCTCATTGTGAAGCAAACGCCGGGCCGTTGCCATGCCGCGGCGGCCACGGCAAGATGGCGGATCTTCCCGAGACGTTTGGAGCCGTGGATGAATGCGATGCCTGCCCCCGCCGCCGTGCCGTATTTCTGCCAGTGGGAGTCCGCGCATCTGGCCGGCGCGATCATCCGCAAAGAGTTGGAACTGGCCGACGATCCCGCCTGGCGCGCATCGGGCGCGCGGGATATTGACGAGTATGTGCGCTGGGCCAGCCACGTCTGCGGCATGGCGTGCCTGAAGATGGTGTTGGCCGCGCGTGGCGGCCAGGCGTATCCCACGCTGGAACTTGTCCGCCGCAGCCTGCCCTACGGCGCCTATGTCGAGGAGCCGGAGGGCGGTATCAAGGGCCTGATCTATGCGCCGTTCGTGCGCTATGTCGCCGAGGTCTACGGCCTGCAGGCCCAGGTGCGCGTGGACCTGCCGGCTTCCGGGCTGCCGGCTTTGCTGGCGCAGGCCGAGTACTTCATGGCCTCGGTGCATCCCTGGATAAGGTGGCCCGAGCGGCAGCCGCCCAAGAAGGGCGGACACTTGGTGCTGGCGACGCGAGCGACGGCGGATTCGGTAACGTTCCATAACCCGTCGGGCGAGCCTGGGACGCAGGCGGATGTCGAGTTGCCGCTGGCGGTGTTCGACAGGTTCTTCGCCGGGCGCGGGGTGGCGATCCTGGCAGCGGGGTAGGCGCTGCCGCCTGGCTCAGGCGTTGCGTGCGCGGCGCAGATGGCGCCATGTCAGCGCAACCGCGATCAGGTAGCTGATCGCAATCACGCTATAGGCGGCGGGCAGGCTGGCATGCCAATCCGGCATCAGGTGCAGGATGGTGCCCATCAGCGCGACGCCGACCAGCGCGCCGGATTGGCGGTTGGCGTTCAAGGCGGCTGCCGCGCTGTTGGCGTGGCGCTTGCCCGACACCTGCATGACGACGCTGGTCATGGCCGGCACCGCGATCCCCACGCCCAGATTGGCCAGCGCGACGACGATCGCAAACGGCCAGTAGGCGAGATCGGGCGAGAAGGCGAAGATGCCCGCCGTGCTCATCAGGGCGGCAAGCGAAACGCCGCCCAGCAGCGAGGCCGACACATTCCAGCGCGCCGACACGCGGCCCGAGATGAGGTTGCCGATCGAGAAGACCGCCAGCATCGGCACCAACTGGATGCCGGTCTGCAATGCATCGGCGCCGCGCGCTTGCTGCAGGAACAGGCTCAGCAGGAAGAGCTGGCCGTAGGATGCCAGGTTGATCAGAAAGCCCACGCCGTTGGCGGCGGCGAACTGCGTGGTCTCGAAAAGGGCCCGGGGGATGATGGGCTCGGCGTGGCGCCGCTCGCGCCGCACCAGCAGGAACACGGCCGCCAGGCACAGGACAGCCGTGCCCGCGATGCGGCCGGACGACCAGCCGTAGGCATTGCCCTGGATCAGCACGAAGCACAGCGAGGACAGCGCAATGACGCCCAGCGCGTGGCTGAGCGGGTTGAGCGCGCGCGGCCGGCGCGGCGCCGCCTGGATGCGCCGGCGGGCCAGCCACAGGCCGGCCAGTCCCAGCGGGATGTTGATGAGGAAGATGCCGCGCCACCCGAACTGGTGGATCAGGACGCCGCCCAAGAGCGGGCCGGACGCTCCCGCGACCGCCACGATCGCCGACCATGCGGCCAGCATGCGGTTGCGCACCTGTTCGTCGTCGTAGGCGTGGGTCAGCAGGCTCAGGGAACTGGGCATGAACAGCGCCGCGCCCACGCCCTGGAGCATGCGCGCGGCGATCAGCGTGCCGGCATCCGGCGCCAGCCCGCACAGCAGGGACGCCACGGTGAAGACCCCCAGGCCCGCCAGGTAGATGTTCTTGGCTCCGTAGCGGTCCGCCAGCGCGCCGGCCACCAGCAGCAGGGCGGCGAAGGTGAGCGTGTAGCCGTCCACGATCCAGACCAGGTCCGTCAGCGGAACGGTGAACTGGATGGCGATGCTGGGAAGCGCCACGTTGACGACGGTGACGTCCAGCATGGCCATCACGAAACCGATGGCCAGGGTGACGAGCGGCAGCCAGCCGGCGGCGGCGGGCTGGGCATCCAGCGGTCGGGCTGGGGCTTGATGACAGGCGGAACGCATGGCGGGGATTTTCTGGACGGCTTGACGAGGGCTGAAGCTTAAGAGGTTTTGGAGATGCAAAAAAGCCGAATAATTGCTTTATAGTGATGCAAAATTGCATCGGATGAACGGCATGGACTGGGACAATGCGAGGATCTTCCTGGCGATCTACCGGGTCGGCACGCTGCGTGGGGCGGCGGCCCTGCTGCAGATCGACCAGGCCACGGCCGGACGCCGGCTGGCGGCGCTGGAGGCCTCGCTGGACGCGCGGCTGTTCCTGCGCACGCCCGGCGGCTACGTGCCTACCGCGGCGGGCGAGCTGGCGTTTGCCGCGGCGGAGCGCATGGAGCAGGCCGCCGACCAGCTCCAGCGCCAGATGCAGGGGCTGGACCATCGCCTGTCGGGCATCGTCCGCGTGGCCACGTCCGAAACGGTGGCCAGCTACTTCATCATGGAAGCCATCCGGCGGGTCCATGCCCAGCACCCCGACATCCGGGTGCTGCTGTCCACCGCCATCCAGATCAGCAACCTGACGCGCCGCGAGGCGGACCTGGCGATCCGCAACATCAAGCCCGACAACCCCGACCTGATCCAGCGCCATCTGGCGCGCAAGGAAGTGGGGCTGTATGCGTCGCGCGCCTATCTGGCCGCGCACGGCGAGCCCCGGCCGGGCACGGCGTTCGCGGGGCACACGCTGGTGACCTACCAGCAGTCGGTGCTGCCCGGCTGGTCCGACACCTTCTGCGGCGAGCCCACCGGCAATGGCCGCATCGGGGTGGAACTCAATTCCGGGCTGATGATCATCGAGGCGGTGGCGGCCGGCCTGGGCATAGGCGAACTGCCCACCCACATGGCGCCGGACTATCCGGAGCTGGTGCGCATCTGGCCGGGCCGCAGCGAAGCCTACGATCTGTGGCTGGTGATGCACGGCGACCTGAACCGCACGGCGCGGGTGCGGGCCGTGGCCGACGCGATCGTGGCGGTCTTCGAAGAGGACAAGTAGCGGCGCGGCTCCGGTTATCGGTGGCTTGTGGGGCGGCGCGACTGGCGCTAAGGTTTGGATGCCGCAAGAAAACCATGACCTCAGGAGTCGCGCGTGTCCGATCTTTGGCGTTTGTCCGCAGTTGAGCTTGCCGCGCTTGTCCGCAAGCGTGAAGTGTCCGCCGTCGAGGCCGCGCAAAGCGCGCTGGACCGGCTGGATGCCGTCAATCCCGCCATCAACGCGGTGGTGGAACATCGCCCCGAGGCCGTGCTGGCGCAGGCCGCGGACGTGGACGCCGCGCTGGCGCGCGGGGAAGACGCGGGGCTGCTGGCGGGCGTGCCCGTCACGGTGAAGGTCAATGTGGACCAGGCCGGTTTCGCCACGACCAATGGCGTGGGCTTGCAGAAGGACCTGATCGCCGCGGTGAACAGCCCCGTGGTGGACAATCTGCGGCGGGCGGGCGCGGTCATTCTGGGCCGCACCAACACGCCCGCGTTTTCGCTGCGCTGGTTCACAGGCAATGCGCTGCATGGCGATACCCTCAACCCCCGCAATCCGGCGCTGACGCCGGGCGGCTCGTCGGGCGGCGCCGCGTCGGCGGTGGCGGCGGGCATCGGCCATCTGGCGCACGGCACCGACATCGCCGGCTCGATCCGGTACCCCGCCTACGCGTGCGGCGTGCATGGCCTGCGCCCGTCGCTGGGCCGGGTGGCGGCCTACAACGCCGCCTTGCCCGAGCGTTCCATCGGCGGACAGATTACGGCGGTGTCGGGCCCTCTGGGGCGCACCATTGCAGACCTGCGGCTCGGGCTGGCCGTGCTGTCGGCGCCCGACCCCCGCGATCCGTGGTGGGTGCCGGCGCCCCTGGCCGGCCCGGACGCGCCGCGCCGGGCCGCGCTGTGCCTGAGCCCCGATGGCATGGAAACCGAGCCCGCCGTCGTGAAGGCGCTGCAGGAAGCGGCGCGGCGGCTGAGCGAAGCCGGCTGGACGGTGGATACGCTGGATGCGGTGCCGCCGATGCAGGAGGCTGCTGATCTGCAGATACGCATGTGGATGGCGGACGGCTATGACGCCATGCTGGCGGCCGCCGAAAAGGAGGGCGACCGCGGCGCATTGGTGGCGCTGGCGGGCCAGCGCGACAAGGCCGCGAGCGCGGACCTGAGCAGCTTTTCGGCGGTGCTGACCCGGCGCGCGACGTTGACGCGCATGTGGGAACTGTTCTTTGCCGAGTATCCGGTGCTGCTGCTGCCGGTGTCCGCCGAACTGCCGTTTCCCGACAATCTGGACCTGCAGGGCGACGCGGCCTATGCCCGCGTCTGGCGCGCGCAGACGACCCAGATCGGCGTGCCCTTCATGGGCCTGCCCGGGCTGTCGGTGGCCATGGGCAGCGCCATGAGCAGCGCGGGTCCGAGCCCGGTGGGCGTGCAGGTGGTGGCAGGGCGCTTTCGCGAAGACCTGTGCCTGGCGGCCGGGGAAATCATCGAGGCGGGGGGCGATGCCGTCCGCATCGCCGAGCCCGCGCCGCGCCAGGCGGCGCGGTAGAGCCCGGCCTTACTTGCTGAAGCGGACCCGCAGCACGCCCAGGTCGCCGTACGCCAGTTCAAGATCCTTGTTGGCGGGCACGTCCAGGAAACCGGCATAAGAGCCCGTGATGACGTGTTGGCCGGCAGCGAGGCCCAGGCCTTGTTCGCGCAGGAAGTTGGCCAGCCAGTACAGGCCGGCCTTGGGGCGGTCGTTGGGATGGATGCCGGCGTGCTGCTCGACTTCGGCGCCGTCCACGGACAGCGTGATGCTCATGCTGCCGGGCGCGGCGTCCGGCGAAGCGATGCGCGGGCCCAGCACCAGTCCCTGGTTGAACATATGGTCGGCCAGCAGCTCGGGCAGGCTGGCGTGTTCCGGGGATGCGTAGCGGCAGCCCAGCACTTCCAGCGCCAGGCGCGCGCCGCCAATGGCCGCGTCGACTTCCGCCTCGGTGTAGGGCGTGTCGCGGGCGGGCAGGTCGTGCGCGATCTCGAAGGCGATCTCGGGTTCGATGCGCACCACGTCGGCGCTGGCCGGGATCGGACCGGCCGCGGCATCGGCGGCGGTCGACGCATAAATGGGCGCGACGACGGTTTTTTCGGGCGTAGGCAGCGCGCTCTTCCAGGCGGCGATGCCGTCCTGGCGCGTCTCGCGCAGCAACTGCGCGGTGCGCTGCTGCACGGCGAAGGCCTGGCCCAGGGATTGCGGGCGGCAGGCGGCGGGCAGGCGGGGGCCGGCGATGCCGGATTCGCGCGCGGCGACCAGGTAGCGGGCGGCTTCAAGGCTGCCGGGATAGTCTTCGAATCGGATCTGCATGCGCTCAGGCTCCCAGGTACAGCATGATCCAAAGCACGATCATGGCAATGAGGCCCAGCCAGCACGAACCCCAGAAACCGACGATCGGCCATTTCAGGGAAAGCGGCGTCTTCTTCGGATCGACGTGGCCCAGCAGGTCGTTGGCGTTGCCGATCAGCCAGAAGCGCGTGCCCGGAAACATCAGGCGGAAGAAGTAATCGAGCATGATCGCGGCCTGGATCGACAGCGGATACTGATGGAACGGCCGGTGCTGCAGGAACGGGTGCTTCAGGGCGGCGTTGATTTGCTTGCTCTTGAAGAAGAACAGGACGATGCCGCTGATCGTGCAGGTGATGAAGCACAGCACGAAGAGGCTGAAGGCCATGGCCATGACTGGTGAATGCATGGGGGATCTCAAGAATGCGCGGCGCGCCGCGTCGGGATGATAAGAAGCTTGAATAAAAATTCTGGCCGTATTGTAGAAGGCTTGGCGGAGCCCCGTGTTCAGGGCTGCGTCAGCCGCCGCGCCCCGGCGCAATGCGGGGGCGCGGGCAGCGCGGGGTTCAGCCGCGCACCTGGCCTTCGCCGGTCAAGACCCATTTCAGCGTGGTCAGGCCTTCGAGTCCCACCGGCCCGCGCGCGTGCAGGCGGTTGGTGGAGATTCCGATCTCGGCGCCCAGGCCATATTCGAAGCCGTCCGCAAAGCAGGTGGGCAGGTTGACGTAGACCGAGCTGGAGTCAACCTCGCGCTGGAAGCGCTGGGCGGCGGACAGGTCTTCGGTGACGATGGCGTCGGTGTGGCCAGAGCCCCAGCGCGCGATGTGCTCGATGGCGTCGTCCAGCGTGTCCACGATGCGCACGGCCAGGATGGGGCCCAGGTACTCGGTGGCCCAGTCTTCTTCGGTGGCCGGGGTGGCGTGCGGCAGCAGGGCCAGCGTGCGCGGGCAGCCGCGCAGCTCCACGCCGTGTTCCGTAAAGGCCGCGGCCAGGCTGGGCAGGATGGAGACGGCCGCTACCGCGTCCACCAGCAGCGTTTCCATGGCGCCGCAAATGCCGTAGCGGTAGGTCTTGGCGTTGAAGGCGATGGCATGCGCCTTGTCGGGGTCGGCCGCCGCATCGATGTAGATATGGCAATTGCCGTCCAGGTGCTTGATCAGCGGCACGCGCGCTTCCTGGGACAGGCGGGCGATCAGGCTCTTGCCGCCGCGCGGCACGATGACGTCGATGTGTTCGGTCATGGTGATGAGTTTGCCGACGGCGGCGCGGTCCGCCGTGGCCACGACCTGCACCGCGTCCTGCGGCAGGCCGGCGGCCGCCAGGCCCGTCTGCACGACGCGGCCCAGCGCGATATTGGAGTGCAGCGCTTCGCTGCCGCCGCGCAGGATGGCCGCGTTGCCGGACTTCAGGCACAGCGCCGCGGCGTCGATGGTGACGTTGGGGCGCGATTCGTAAATGATGCCGATCACGCCCAGCGGGACGCGCATCTGCGCGACGCGCATGCCGTTGGGCCGCACGGTGGTGGCGGTGATGCTGCCGATGGGGTCGGGCAGGGCGGCGATCTGGCACAGGCCCTCCGCCATGTGGGCCAGCGTCTTGTCCGACAGGGTCAGGCGGTCAAGCAGGGCTGGCTCCAGGCCATTGGCGCGGGCGGCGGCAACGTCTTTTTCGTTGGCGGCCTTCAGCTCGTCATGGCTGGCGGCCAGGGCGTCGGCCATGGCCAGCAGCGCCTGGTTCTTGGCCGCGCTGTTGGCGCGCATCATGGCCCGCGAGGCGCGGCGGGCGTTTTCGCCCAGGGTGAGCATGGCTTGTTCGATGGAGGACGAGGACATGGCGGCGTCGATCATAGAGGTGGGGCGGCGTGGGCGCCGCCTGGAGAATCAGTGTATATCCGGCCGGATGGCCGGGCGAGATCCGGTCGGCCGACCGGATGGGGCAAGGCGGAGGCGGCGGCTATGCCGCCTTCACGGTCGTCCGCCGGCGGCGGCGACGCGCAGCGCCAGGCGGGTCATTTCTTCCCAGGGGTCGGAGAGGCGCCCGGGTACGGACAGGCCCTTGATCAGGCGGTCTACTTCGTGGGCGTGCTGCACGGCGGCGGGCCAGACGCCGGGCTGGACCCGGCCCAAGGCTTGCAGCGCCAGGCGTTCGTGGGCGCCGAAGATGCGCAGGCGGCGCATCAGGCCGTTGACGTCCTGGCCCAGCGCGCGCGCCTCCGCGACGCGGGCGAGCAGGCGGATTTCTTCGCCGACCGCCCACAGCACCAGGGGCAGGGCCTCGCCTTCGGCGCGCAAGCCGTCGATCATGCGGATGGTGCGGCCGATGTCGCCGGCGAGCATGGCGTCGCGCAGACCGAAGACGTCGTAGCGCGCCACGTTCAGCACCGCGCGCTCCACGTCTTGCGCCGCGAGCTGGCCCTCGGGGTAGAGCAGGCCCAGCTTCTGGATTTCCTGGTGGGCGGCCAGCAGGTTGCCTTCCACCTTGTCGGCCATCCATTGCAGGGTGGCGCTGTCGGCGCGCTGGTTCTGCCGCGCCAGGCGCATGCCGACCCAGGCGGGCAGGCGGCCCCGTTCGATATTGGCGATGTCGACCATCATGCCGGCGCGGCTCAGGGCCTGCACCCAGCGGCTTTCGCGGGTGGCCTTGTCCAGCCTGGGCAGGGCGATCAGCACCAGCGTGTCCGGGTCTGCCTGCTTCTCGGCCTGCTCGGCCAGCCTGGTCAGCGTGTCGGCGCCGGACTTGCCCGGCTTGCCGGTGGGGATCTTGATTTCAAGAATGCGGCGGTCGCCGAACAGCGACACGCTTTGGGTCGCGGCGGTGACCGAGCTCCAGTCGCTGCGCGCGTCCATCACCATGGACAGGCGGTCGGTGTAGCCGGCGTTGCGCGCGGCGGCGCGCAGCGTGTCCACCGCCTCGGTCACCAGGAGGGGCTCGTCGCCGGACACGGTGTACAGCGGCGCGAGCTGGTTGCCCGGCCGTTGCAGGTGTTCGGCCAGGCGGTCCGCGTCCAGGGGCTGTGCCATGGGCTAGCGCACGTTCGTCGGGTCGGTGACGGACGGAGTCTGCCAGGGCGTTGGCACGCGCTGCTGCTGCGGTTCGTTCGGGTTGAACAGCGGCGTATCGGCGCTTTCGCCGCGTTCTTGCGCGGTTTCGAATGCCTTGTGCACGTCCGGCGCCGTGATGCGGCGCAGCACGCGCGCCACCAGATCGCGCTGCATGGCCTTGAACAGGGTCTCGATCTGGCCCTGCTTGGCCTGCACGACCTGGTCGTCGTAGGGCATTTCTCGGTAGATGGACAACGTCGTGTCCGGGACCAGCGGGTTGCCCTGGGCGTCGATCAGGCGGAACGTGTAGTTGATGCCGAGTTCGTACGATTCGACGCGCCCCTGGGCGTTCAGCGAGACCTCGCGCAAGGTGCGAGAGTCGTTCACCTGCTGGAGGATGGCCTGCGCCTCCTTGGGCGAGTCCACCAGCTTGGTGTTGGGCGAGGCCGCGCGCAGGGCGCGGCGCACGTCGGCGCCGAACTGGGTGGTGTCTGGAATGCCCACGTACATTCTGTCGAACGGCATCGGGGTCACTCCCCGCAGCGCGAAGCCGCAAGCGGAGAGCAGCATGAACAGCGCCAGGCAGGCGCCGCGCAGCAGCCAGGATTGGCGGGGAAAGTGCGTTTTTTGCCCGGCGAAGTACATGCTCGACCTCATCAGCCTACGACGTTGACCAGTTTGCCCGGAACCACGATGACACGCTTGGGCGGACGGCCTTCCAGGAAGCGGGCGACCTCTTCCTGGCTGGCGGCAAGCTGCTCGATGTCTTCCTTGGCGGCCTTGGCGGCCACGCGGATCGAGCCGCGCAGCTTGCCGTTGACTTGAAGCATCAGCTCGATCTCGTCGGCGACCAGAGCGGCCTCGTCCACATGCGGCCACGGCGCGTCCAGCAGGTCGCCCAGCTCCTTCGCGTAGCCGAGGTCCTGCCACAGGTGCCAGGTGATGTGCGGCACCACCGGGTACAGCACGCGCAGCAGCACGCCCAGCGTTTCCGCGTAGGCCGCGTCGGCGGGGGCGCCTTCGGGCAGCTTGGCGTCGTCGATGGCGTTCAGCATCTTCATGCAGGCGGACACGACGGTGTTGTACTGGATGCGCTGATAGTCGTAGTCGGCCTGCTTGAGCAGCGAGTAGACCTCGCGGCGCAGATCCTTCACGGCGGCCGGGGCCTGCGTCCAGTCGGCGCCATGGGCCAGGCCGCGCGCCACGGCGTCGCGCTGGGCGTAACTGATCGACCAGAGGCGGCGCAGGAAGCGGTTGGAGCCTTCGACGCCGGAATCGGACCACTCAAGGGTCTGCTCGGGCGGGCTGGCGAACATGACGAACAGGCGGGCCGTGTCGGCGCCCAGCGTATCGATCAGCGATTGCGGGTCGACGCCGTTGTTCTTGGACTTGGACATCGTGCCCACGCCGCCGTAGGTGATGGCGGAGCCGTCCGACTTCAGCTTGGCGCCGACGATGGCGCCGCGGTCGTCGTAGACGTTTTCGACGTCTTCGGGCCAGAAATATTCGATGCCGCCCTGGGCCGTCTTGCGCGAATAGATGTGGTTGAGCACCATGCCCTGGCACAGCAGCTTGGTGAAGGGCTCGTCGAAGTTGAGCAGGCCCATGTCGCGCATGACCTTGGTCCAGAAGCGGGCGTACAGCAGATGCAGCACGGCGTGCTCGATGCCGCCGATGTACTGGTCCATCGGCATCCAGTAGTCATTGCGCGCGTCGACCATGGCGGTGTCGTTGCCAGGCGAGGTGTAGCGCATGAAGTACCAGGACGAATCCACGAACGTGTCCATCGTGTCCGTCTCGCGGCGCGCGGGCTTGCCGCAGCTGGGGCAGGAGCAGGACAGGAAGGCTTCGTTCTTGGCCAGGGGGTTGCCGCTGCCGTCGGGAATCAGGTCGTCGGGCAGGACCACGGGCAGGTCTTGCTCGGGCACCGGAACCGGGCCGCAATCCGCGCAGTGGATGATGGGGATCGGGGTGCCCCAGTAGCGCTGGCGGGAAATGCCCCAGTCGCGCAGGCGCCAGGTGGTCTGCTTTTCGCCCAGGCCTTGCGCGCCCAGATCCGCGGCGATGGCGTCCACGGCGTCCTTGTAGGAGAGGCCGTCGTACTTCCCGGAGTTGACGGTGCGGCCGGACTGCTTGTCGCCGTACCATTCCTGCCAGGCGTCGGTGGAGTATTCCTTGCCCGCCACGTCCACGACCTGCACGATGGGCAGGTCATATTTCTTGGCGAAGGCGAAATCGCGCTCGTCGTGCGACGGGACGCCCATGACGGCGCCGTCGCCGTAGGTCATGAGCACATAGTTGCCGACCCAGACCTCGACCTCGGCGCCCGTGACCGGGTGCGTGACGAACAGGCCGGTGGGCATGCCTTCTTTTTCGCGCGTGGCCATTTCGGCCTCGGTCGTGCCGCCCAGCTTGCACTGTTCAATGAATGCGGCCAGCTGCGGGTTGGAGCGGGCGGCATGCGTGGCCAGGGGGTGTTCCGGCGCCACGGCGCAGAAGGTCACGCCCATGATCGTGTCGGCGCGGGTCGTGAAGACGTACAGCTTGCCGTCCTGGATCAGCTGGCCGTCCTGGCCGGCGATCTTGTGCGGGAAGGCAAAGCGCAGGCCTTCGGACTTGCCGATCCAGTTTTCCTGCATCAGGCGCACGCGCTCCGGCCAGCCGGGCAGGTCGTTCTGGACGGCGCCCAGCAGTTCGTCGGCGTAATCGGTGATGCGCAGGTAGTAGCCGGGGATCTCGCGCTTTTCGACGAGGGCGCCAGAGCGCCAGCCACGGCCGTCGATGACCTGTTCATTGGCCAGCACGGTCTGGTCGACCGGATCCCAGTTGACGACCTGGGTCTTGCGGTAGGCCACGCCCTTTTCGAGCATCTTCAGGAACAGCCACTGGTTCCACTTGTAGTACTGCGGATCGCAGGCGCACATTTCGCGCGACCAGTCGATCGCCAGACCCATCGCCTTCATCTGCTTCTTCATGTAGGCGATGTTGTCGTAGGTCCACTTTGCCGGCGGCACCTTGGACTTGATGGCGGCGTTTTCCGCCGGCATGCCGAAGGCGTCCCAGCCCATGGGCATCAGGACGTTGTAGCCGCGCATGCGCAACTGGCGGGCCATCATGTCGTTGATGGTGTAGTTGCGCACGTGGCCCATGTGCAGCTTGCCGCTGGGGTAGGGCAGCATGGAGCAGGCGTAGAACTTGGGCTTTTCGGAGCCGTCGGCGTTCTTTGCTTGTTCGTGGACCAGATAAACGTCCCGGGCCTGCCAGTCTTGGTGGGCGGCCGCTTCGACGGTAGTGGGGAGGTAGCGTTCCTGCATGGGCTCGTGCGCGGTGGCAAAAAAGGGGTGAGCCGCCCCATCGCGCCGGGGCGCGGAGGCGGTCAAAACCCCTGATTATAGGAGGTGCTAGGCGCGGGCAGTGGCCGGGGCCGTTTCCGGGATGCGCGCGCTTGGCGCGAGGGCGCCGTAAGCCAGCGTAACGGCCCCCAGGACGGCGCCCGCGGTGACCACGCCGGGCCAGCCAAAATGGGCGTACAGCCAGGACGATACCAGCGAACCGGACGCTCCGCCGATGAAGTAGCTGGTCATGTAGCCGGCGGTCAGGCGGCTGCGGGCCTCGGGCCGCAGGCGGTACAGGGCGCTGGTATTGGTGACATGCACGCCCTGGATGGCCAGATCCTGCACCAGGATGCCCGCCAGCAGCGCGATGACCGAGGCCTGGCCGAAGGCCATCAGGCCCCAGGACCCCAGGAGCAGCAGAAGCCCGACCCGCGTTGCCAGGTTGCCCAGCCCCCGGTCGGCCAGGCGTCCGAAGCGGTTGGCGGCATAGGCGCCCGCGGCGCCGGCCAGGCCGAACAGGCCGATGGTGGTGTTGCTGTATTGATAGGGAGGGCTGGCCAGCAGGAAGGTCAGCGGCGTCCACAGCATGCTGAAAGCGGCAAACAGCAGGCCGCCCAGCAGGGAGCGGGCGCGGAACAGGGGCTCCTCGACGAACATGCGCAGGATCGAGCCCAGCAGGCGCGGATAGCTCATCGTCGTGGGGCTGTGGTAGCGGGGCAGGACCCGCCACAGGGCGGCGGACATGGCCAGCATCAGGATGGCGGCCACCCAGTACACCGTGCGCCAGCTTCCCACGTCAGCCAGCGCGCCGGCGACCGTGCGGGCCAGCAGAATTCCCAGCAGCAGCCCGCTCATGACCGTGCCCACGGCCTTGCCGCGTTCATGGGGCGCGGCCAGCGTGGCCGCGAAAGGCACGAGGATCTGGGCCACGACGGACAGCATGCCGGTCAGGGCGGTGCCCACGATCAGGACCGCGATATGGGTGGCGAAGGCGGAAATCAGCAGCCCGCCCGCGGACAGCAGGTTCATGAACACGATCAGGCTGCGGCGTTCGAACATGTCGCCCAGCGGCACCAGCAGCATCAGCCCGACCGCATAACTCAGCTGCGCGGTGGTGACGATGGCGCCGGCCGCGGCGTTCGATATTGAGAACTGCTCGCCGATGGTGTGCAGCAGCGGCTGCGCGTAATAGTTGCTGGCGACGGCCAGGCCCGTGGCCACGGACATCAGCAGGATGATGGGCGCGGTCAGGGCAGGCGTGGAAGTGGATTGCGAGGGGGAATTCATGGGCCTGGAGCAAAAAAAGCGAAGGGGGCGAAGGGAGGCGCGTTGGCGTCAGGCGCCGATGCCGCCCGGCGTGTCCTGGTCGTGCCTGATCAGCAGCTTCTTCAGCAGGCCGGCCAATTGCCGGCGCTCGGGGGGCGACAGCGGCTCCAGCAGCTCGTTCAGGTCCTTCAGATAATCCTTCAGCACCAGCTTGATCACGCGCAGCCCTTCAGCGGTGAGCGTCACGATGATGCCGCGCCGGTCGTCGGGATTGGGGGTGCGCAGGAGCAGGCCCGCCTGCTCGAGGCGGTCCAGGCGGTTGGTCATGGCGCCGGAAGTCAGCAGCAGGGCGTCGACCAGCTTCTGCGGGTTCATCGCATGGGGCGCGCCGGTACGGTAGAGCGTGGCCAGCACGTCGAATTCGCCCTGGTGGAGGTTGTGCCGGCGAAAGCCGCGGTTCACGTTGCGGGTGGCGAACGCGTTCAAACGGAACACGCGGGCGACGACCGACATGGCGGCGAAGTCCTGGCTGGGACACTCCTTGCCCCATTGCGAGATCACCTGATCGACGAGGTCATTCATGAGCTTGTGGAATCTATTTTGATATGAAGTTTCTTAACGTTGAGATAAATTCTAGCAGCCCGGCCGGGGGCGGCGCAAAGCGCGAGACAAAAAAGAAGGGCCCGCCTCTTGCGAGGCGGGCCCTTCCGGCTTGACCGGATACTGCGCGTAATGAAATTACTGCGCGGCGTCCTTCAGCTTCTTGAGCGGGCGAACCTTCACCTTGACCGAAGCCGGCTTGGCGGGGAACCAGCGCTCTGCGCCCGTGAACGGATCCTTGCCGAAGCGCTTGGCCTTGGCGGGAACCTTTTGCACGGCGACCTTGAACAGGCCGGGCAGCGTGAATTCGCCAGCGCCCTTCTTGTCCACGGAACCCAGCACCGAGGTTTCCAGGCTAGCCAGGACGGCCTTGACCGACTTGGCTTCGACGCCGGATTGCTCAACGATGTAGGCGATCAGTTGGGTCTTGTTCAGAGCAGCCTTGATGGCCTTGGGTGCAGCAGCGACCTTCTTGGCGGCGACGACCTTCTTTGCTGCCGGCTTCACAGCGGGTTTGGCGGCGGTTGCCTTCTTTGCGGGCGCCTTGACGGCGGGCTTGGTGACTTTCTTGGCAGGAGCTTTTGCTTTCGTGGCCATGGTCAAAATCCGTATGTTGAGGACATGGAGCAGCGCGCGCCGGGTATCGGCGTTTGACGCTACGCGCCCGATGATAGCGGAAGAGTGGCGCTTGATGCGGCTTTCTAACGGGTTTTCAGCCACTGTTTGTTGTTTTCAACGCAGAAAAGTGCTTTCTACAAGGGCTCTAGCAAGATGTCGTGACAATCGCGGCCGGATTTGCGGGAAATCATCGGCGCGTGAACCTATCGCGCCGCGCGTGTTCCAATTGCGGGCCAGGCGCGAAGGCGCATTGAGCGCAAATGCCTGGATTCAAGCGTTTTGCGCGTGTTTCCCGCGCCAGAAAAAAACCCTGCATGGAAGTGAAGCAGCTATATGTTGATGAAGAAGTTGGCGGCGAGCCTGCTCGTTGCGACCGCGTGTATTTCCGGCGCCATGGCGCAATCGATGCCTGCGCCGGCCCTGTCGGCCAAGGCGTGGCTCCTGCTGGACGAGACCAGCGGGCAGGTCATCGCGTCGCACGCGGCCACGACCCGGATCGAGCCGGCGTCCCTGACCAAGATCATGACGGCCTATGTCGTGTTCGAGGCCCTGAACAAGAAAGAGCTGTCGGCCGGCCAGTTGGTCACGGTCTCGACGCGGGCCTGGAAGGTGCCGGCCGGCAGCTCGAAGATGTTCCTGGAGCCCGGCTCGAAGGTGTCGGTGGACGATCTGCTGCGCGGCCTGATGATCCAGTCCGGCAATGACGCGGCCATCGCGCTGGCCGAAGCGGTGTCGGGCAGCGTCGAGGCCTTTGTGGCGCGGATGAACGACACCGCAGCGAAACTGGGCCTGCACGCCACGCATTTCGCCAGCCCGCACGGCCTGCCGGACCCGGGCACCTATTCAACCGCGAGCGACCTGTCCATTCTCGCCACGCGCTTCATCCGCGATTATCCGCAGCTCTACAAGACCTACGATTCCGCCAAGCAGTTCACGTTCAACAAGATCACGCAGCCCAACCGCAATCGCCTCTTGTGGCTGGATCCCAGCGTGGACGGCCTGAAGACCGGGCATACGGACTCGGCCGGGTATTGCATCGTCGCCACGGCGCACCGCCCCAATGGCGCGGACCAGCGCCGGCTGATCACGGTGGTGGTGGGCACGGCGTCGGACAAGCTGCGCACGCAGGAAAGCCGGGAGTTGCTGGAGTGGGGCTTCCAGGGGTTCAATACCATCAAGCTGTACGCGCGCGGACAGGCCGTGGCCACGCCCGAGGTCTGGAAGGGCGAAAGCAACAGCCTGAAGGCGGGTTTCGCGCGGGACGCCTACGTGACGGTGCCCGCGGGCGCCAAGGTCGAGCCCGTCTGGACGCCGCAAGCGCCCCTGGTCGCGCCGATCGCGGCCCAGGCCACGGTGGGCGCGCTGCGCGTGCTGGTGGACGGCAAGCCGGCCATGCAGTTTCCCGTCGTGGCGCTGGAGCCGGTGGCCGAGGCGGGATTCGCGGGCCGCGCGTGGGATTCCATCCGCCTGTGGTGGCGCGGGACCGAGGGATAACGGAGGCATGCAATGGCGGTGAGTTTTCCTGGAAGTCCGGCGGCTGCGCCGGGAACGAACGATCCGCTGGCCCTGCTGTCGGCCTGTCATGGGCGGATCGCCCGCCAATGCGCCACCCTGGCCCGCCTGGCCGCGCATCTGCCCGTGCACGGCAGCGACGCGGCGGCGCAAACGGCCGCCGCGAGCGTGTGCCGATACTTCGAGACGGCGGCGGCGCACCACCACGAGGACGAGGAAGAGGACCTGTTCCCGGCCTTGATCGAATCCATGGCGGGGTCCGACGCCGTTTGCCTGCACGCCCTGGTGGACGGCCTGGTGGCCGAGCATCGGCATCTGGCCGGATTGTGGCGGCCGTTGCGCCAGACGCTGTCCGAGATCGCGGCCGGACGTCCGGCGGAGCTGCCGCCGCAGCAGGTGCAGGCCTTCACCGAGGCCTATGCCGCCCACATCCGGCGTGAAGAGGATGAGCTGCTGCCGATGGCTGCGCGCTTGATACCGGACGACGCGCTGGCCGCGATCGGGCAGGCCATGAAGGTGCGGCGCGGCGGCGAGGCGGGCTGATTGGCGGCGCACGGGCGCGCGTTGCGCGCACCCGTGCGAGCGATTACGCTAGGGCCTGTGCACCAAGGAATATAAAAGGATGATGCAGGGGGGAAGGAACGTTGCGCGCCGGCTGTTCGGCTCGTGGGTGGACGAGGTCAGCCGGCTGACTTTGCGCGCCGATCTGACAGCGGGCCTGCTGGGCGCGCTGCTGGTCTTGCCGCAGGGCGTGGCCTTTGCCACGCTGGCGGGGCTGCCGCCCGAGTATGGCCTGTATTCCGCCATCGTGCCCTGTATCGTGGCCGCCCTGTTCGGCTCCAGCCGCCATGTGATGTCGGGCCCGACCAACGCCAATTCGCTGGCGCTGTTCGCGGTGCTGACGCCGTTGGCTGTCGCGGGCAGCCCGGGCTATATCCAGCTGGCGCTGGCCGTGACGGTGCTGGTCGGCGTAATGCAATGGCTCGTGGGCGCCTTGCGCCTCGGGTCGCTTGCGCATTTCATCTCCCCCTCGGCATTGTTCGGTTTCACCAGCGGCGCGGCCCTGCTGATCGCGGTGCATGCGCTGAAGGACGCCCTGGGCCTGCCGTCGCCCGAATCGCACGGCGCCGGCGCCTTGCTGGCGAGCCTGGCCACGCATATCGGGCAGGCGCATTGGGGCGCGCTGATGGTGACGCTCGCGACCCTGGGCGCCGCCATGCTGGTGCGCCGGCTGGACAAGCGCAAGCCCTACATGTTGGCGGGGCTTGCGGCCGGCGCGCTTGCCGCCGCGGTGTTCAATGCCCTGGTGGAAACGCGGGGCGGGACGCCGGTGCCCGTGCTGGGCGCGCTCGCCCAGCCGTGGCCGCCTTTTCACGTGCCCAGCATCGACTGGCGCGCGCTGCCTGACCTGCTGAGCCTGGCGTTCGCGCTGACCATCGTGGCGCTGGCGCAATCCATTTCCATCGCCAAGGCGGTGGCTTCGCGGTCGGGCCAGCGCATCGACGCGAACCGCGAATTCGTGGGCCAGGGGCTGTCCAATATCGTCGGCGGCTTTTTTTCCTGCTACCTGTCCTGCGGGTCGCTGAACCGCTCGATCCCCAACTACGAGGCCGGCGCAAAGACGCCGCTGGCGTCCGTGTTCTCGGCGGTGCTGCTGGTGATCCTGGTGGCCGTTTCGGCGCCGCTGCTGGCGATGATTCCGCACGCCGCGATCTCCGGCCTGCTGCTGCTCGTGGCCTGGACGCTGCTGGATGTTCCGCGCTGGCGGCAACTGATCCGCACCCAGCCCGGCGAATGCGCGATAGCGGGCGCGACCCTGGCCGCCACGATCACCATCCGCATGGAGGTGGCGATCCTGCTGGGCACGGTGCTGTCGCTGATGGTCTACCTGCACCGCACGTCGCGGCCCGCGATGCGGACGATGGGGTTCGATTCGCGCGGACTGGACCGGCGCTTTGTCGTGCTGGAGCACCAGCAGGACGCCTTGCCGGAATGTCCCCAGTTGAAGCTGCTGCGCATGGAAGGCTCGGTCTACTTCGGCGCGGCGGCGCACGTCGCGCAGCGCCTGCACGAGCTGCGCGCGGCGCCCGACGCCCCACGCCATCTGCTGGTGATGGCGAAAAGCATGAACTTCATCGACCTGGCCGGCGCGCAGGTCTGGGACGATGAGCTCGCCGCCCGGCGCGCGATGGGGGGTGACCTGTACTTCCATCGGCCGCGTCCGGAGGTGCTGGACATGTGGCGCCGAACGGGCTTTCTTGAGCGCCTGGGCGCGGACCATATCTTCCCGGACAAGGCGACCGCGCTGCATGCCATCTACGCCAAGCTGGACCGCGGCATCTGCGCGGGCTGCAAGGCCAAGATCTTCTGGGAATGCCAGCCCGAGAGTCCGCAAAGCGGCGGCTGAGGCGGCTTGCGGCCGCCTGGGCTCAGGCGGATTGCGGCGCTTCGGCGCCCAGGTAGGCGGCCTTGACCCGTTCGTCCGCGGCGATGTCCCCGGGCGCGCCTTCGGCCAGCAGGCTGCCGCGCACCAGCACCGCAATGCGGTCGGCGTGCTTGAAGACGACGTCCAGGCTGTGTTCCGTGAAGAGGACGGCGATGCGCTGCGTGTCCGCCAGCTGGCGGGTCAGGCGCATGAGCGCGTGGCGCTCGTTGGTGGCCATGCCGGCGGTCGGCTCGTCCATGAGCAGAAGGCGCGGCTGATGCGCCAGCGCCATCGCCAGCTCGACCCGCTTGACGTCGCCGTAGGCGAGCGTTCCGCAAGCCACGTCCGCCTTGTTGGCCATCTGCACCTGCGACAGCAGGGTCATGGCTTCGTCGACGGCGTGCCGGGCGGCGCGGCGCCACGGATTGAAGAGCAGCCGGTCGCGCGAGAGCAGGGCCGTCTGCACGTTTTCCCGCACGGTCATGGAGCGGAAGGTGGCGGCGGTCTGGAAGCTGCGGCCCACGCCCAGCCGGCAGATCCTGGCGGCGGACAGACCGACCAGTTCGCGGCCGTCCAGCCGGACCGAACCGGCATCGGGGCGCAACTGTCCGCCCAGCACATTGAAGCAGGTGGACTTGCCCGCCCCGTTCGGGCCGATCAAGGCCAGCATGCGGCCGGCTTCGAGCGTGAAGGACACGCCCGCCAGCGCGTCGACGCCGCCGAACGATTTGCGCAGGTCCTGGACTTGCAGCAGTGGGGCGGGCGAAGTCATGCGGGCCTCCCGCGCAGGCGCGCGGCGGCGCCCGCCAGGCCTTCCGGGAAGGCCATGACCAGCGCCAGGATGGCCACCCCGAGCACGGCGTGCCAGTACTCGGTGCTGCGCGCGGCGGCGTCCTGCAGCCAGGTGTACGACGCCGCGCCCACGAGCGGCCCGGCCAGCGTCTGTATGCCGCCCAGCAGCACCATGACCAGGCCGTCCACCGAGCGGCTCACCGCCAGCACGTCGGGCGCGATGCTGCCCTTGGAAAATGCGTAGAGCGAGCCGGCCAGGCCCGCGGCGAAGGATGCCGCGACAAAGCCTGCCCACTGCACGCGCCGCGTGTCCATGCCCAGCGCTTCGGCGCGCAAGGGGGAATCGCGCACGCCGCGCAGCGCGTAGCCCAGTGGGGAGAACGCCAGCCGGCGCAGCCACCAGACGCCCGCCGCGCACAGCGCCAGCGTCGCGTAATAGAACCAGGGGCCTTGCGTCAGCCAGGCCGAGGGCCACAGCCCGGTCAGGCCGTTGCTGCCGCCCGTCACGTCGTCCCACTGATACGTAAGCGCCCACAGGATCTGCGCGACGGCCAGCGTCAGCATCGCCAGGTACACGCCCGACAGGCGCACGCAGAACCAGCCGAACACCAGCGCGCCGAACGCGGCGGCAAAGGGGCCCAGCAGCAAGGCCGCTTCCATCGGCACGGCGGCCAGCTTCAGCAGCAGCGCGGCGCCATAGGCGCCCAGGCCGAACCAGGCCGCATGGCCGAACGAGGTCATGCCGGCCAGGCCGGTCAGGAAGTGCAGGCTGGCGGCAAACAGCGCGGCGATCAGGATCTCGGTCATCAGGATGCTGAGATAGGGCCAGTACAGGGTGGCGACCGGCACCAGCGCCAGCAGCGCCAGCAGCAGGCCGTAGGCCAGCCGCAGGCGCGGGCCGGCGGGGGCGATGGGACGCTCGGGCATGCCGGCGTGCGAGCTTGGCGCGGGCGGCTTGCCCAGCAGGCCCCATGGCCGCACCACCAGCACCACGGCCATGACCGCGAATTCGGCCAGCAGCGTGAGCTTGGAGAGGTTGAAGACCCAGGGGCCGACAGGCACTTGCCCCAGGAAGACGAACAGGGCCTTGACGGAGCAGATGAGGAGCGCCGCCAGGAAGGCGCCGGGAATCGACCCCAGGCCGCCCACGACCACCACCACGAACGCGCTGGCGATGACTTCCAGGTCGAGCCCGAGCGTGGCGGGCACGCGCGGCGCGGCCAGGGCGCCGCCCAGGCCGGCCAGGAAGGCGCCCAGGGTGAAGGCCGAGGTGAACAGCCAGGCCTCGTTGACGCCCAGCGCGGCCAGCATCCTGCGGTTCTCCGAGGCGGCCCGCAGCAGCCTGCCCCAGCGCGTGCGCATCAGCAGGAGCCAGAGCAGGCCCAGCACGACCGGGCCCGCGGCGATCAGCAGGAGGTCGTATTGCGGATAGCGGCGGCCCAGGATCTGGACGGCGCCGGACAGGCCGGGCGCGCGGGCGGCGAAGAGGTCTTCGGGGCCCCAGATGGCCAGCGCCGCGTCGCCGATGATGAGCACCAGCGCAAACGTGGCCAGCAGCTGGAACAGTTCGGGGGCGCGGTACAGGCGCTTGAGCACCAGCCATTCGGCGGCCGCCCCGATCAGGCCGGTCGCCAGCGCCGCCAGCAGCAGGCCGGCCCAGTAACCCGGTCCGTCGCCGAAGTAGCTGGTGAACGTCCAGGCCAGGTAGATGCCCAGCATGTAGAACGAGCCATGCGCGAAGTTCACCACGCGCGTCACGCCGAAGATCAGCGACAGGCCGGCGGCAACCAGGAACAGCGCGCTGGCGTCCGCCAGGCCATTGAGCAGCTGCAGCAGCAGCCCGGAAAGATTCATCAGGGAGCCGGGCGCATTTTGCGCACCTGTTCGTCGGGCGGCTGCAGGCGGGCGCCGTCTATGTAGACGAAGTCCTTCATGATGCCCTTGCCGTCTTCCAGCGCGGTCACGCCCACGTACACGCCCATCGTCGACTGGTGGTCGATCTTGCGGTATTGGATGGGGCCGTAGGGCGTATCCACCTTCAGGCCCGCAAAGGCGTCGACGAGCTTTTCCGTGTCCACGGAGCCGGCGGCCTTCAGGCCTTGGGCAATGGACATCAGCGAGGCGTATCCGACCACGGAGCCGACCTTGGGCGTTTCGTTGTAGCGCTTCTTGTAGGCTTCGACGAAGGTCTTGTTGGCCGGCGTATCGATGGCGTACCAGGGGTAGCCGGTGACGATCCAGCCGGTGGGCGTGTCGGCGCCCAGCGGTTCCAGGTACTCGGGCTCGCCCGACAGCATGGACACCACGGCGCGGTTCTCGAACAGGCCGCGCGTGTTGCCTTCGCGCACAAAGCGGGTCAGGTCGGCGGCGAACAGCACGTTGAAAATGGCATCGGGCTTGGCGTCGGCCAGCGCCTGCACGACGGCGCCGGCATCCACCTTGCCCAGCGGCACGGCCTGTTCGGCCACGAATTCCACGTCGGACTGGAACGCCTTCATCATGGCCTTGAACGTGGCCACGGCGGATTGCCCGTATTCATAGTTGGGATAGACGATGGCCCAGCGCTGCTTGCGCAGGGCGAGCGCCTTGGGGGCGAGGGCCGCCACGTGCATCCAGGTGGACGGGCGTAGGCGGTAGGTATAGCGGTTGCCTTCCTGCCAGGTGATCTTGTCCGTGAGCGGCTCGGCGGCCAGGAAGAAGACCTCTTGCTGCTTGGCGAAGTCGGTCAGCGCCAGGCCGGTATTGGACAGGAAGCCGCCGAACAGCAGCTCGACCTTCTCGCGCGCCAGCAGTTCCTGGGCGGCGCGCACCGAGTCGCCGGGATTGCCGTTGTCGTCGCGCGAGATGACCTCGAGCTTTCTGCCCAGCACGCCGCCCGCGGCGTTGACCTCTTCCAGCGCGAGCTGCCAGCCCTTCTTGTAGGGGCCCAGGAAGGCGGGGATCGCCTTGTAGCTGTTGATCTCGCCGATGCGGATCGGCGGCTCCTTGTCTTTCGCGACGGCAGGGGCGGCCGGAGCCAGCGCCAGGGCCAGGAGCGCGGGCGCAAGCGCGCGGCGCATCAGGGTAAGGCAGGGACGGATCATGGCAGGGTATCGCAGCAGAAGAGGGATCGGGCGTCGCCGCGCGCCTGGGGCGGCGCGGCTGGCGCTAATTGAAACATGCGCATTCGCGATGCGGCAATAAGAAAGGCCCTCCATGGCGCGCCTCTGCGGCCAGCTAGCGGCGCGAGCTATCTGATCCACAGCTTAGCCTCGAATTCTTGCGCCAGCACGTTGACCTTCGGCGTCAATTGGCGCGCGACCGGCCACAGCAGGGTGAGTGGCAAGCCATCCGTGGCCGAGCCGCCGAGGATCTCAACGATGCGTCCGGCCTCCAGGTCCTCCCGCGCCAGCCACGTCGCGAGCTGAGCGATGCCCAATCCTTCCCGGACGAACGCCAACTGGGCCTCGGCGTCGCCGGCGACGATGCGCGGGCGCGCCACGACGTGCCGCGCGGCGCCGCCATCCTCCAGCGCATACGACCAGGGGAGCGAGCTGCCATCGGGCCGGCCATAGACTATGCAAGCATGATCGCGCAGCGCATCGATCGTGTTCGGCGTGCCGCTACGCGCCAGATAGGCCGGCGCGGCGCAGAAAATCAGGCGCTCCCGGCCGAGCTCGCGCCGCGCGAGCGAACCCGGCAGGTCCGGCGGCCCGCCGATGCGCACGGCCAGGTCGATGCCTTCCTCGGCCAGGTCGACGAAACGGTCGGCGAACAGCAGGTGCGGCCGCAGGTCCGGATATTGCGTGGCCAGTCGCGCCAGCAGCGGCACTACGCAGCGCCGCCCGAAAGACGCCGGCAGCGCCATGCGCACGGCGCCGGCCGGCTCGCGCATCTGTGCGGCCAGCACCGATTCCGCCTCGGCCAACGCCTGCAGGATGCCCGTGCAGGTTTCGTAGAACGCGCGACCGGCGTCCGTCAGCATCAGGCGGCGGGTCGTTCGCTCGAACAGCGGCACGCCGAGCCTCGCTTCGAGCCGGGCGACGCTCTTGCTCACCGCCGAACTCGTCAGGTTCAGTTGCTGTGCCGCTGCGGTAAAGCTGCCTGCATCGGCCGCCTGGACAAACGGGACGATGCCTTTCAGGCGCTCGGTCGGAAATGCCGTCATTCGTGACTCAGATTCTGCAATGTTGGGAAATATTATCCCGATACGGAAAATAATTCTGCCCTATCCTGATCGGCACATGAACACCGGAGTCATTGCATGAGTCATAACGCACTTATCGTCGGAGCCAGCGGCATCATCGGGCGCGCTTTGTCGGAACATCTGTTGGCGCAGGGCTGGACGGTGCACGGCCTGTCGCGCGGCCGCGCAGCAACCGTGCCGGGCAGCACACCCGTCATCGCGGACCTGACTGACGCCGCTTCCGTGGCCGCCGCGGCGGCGCAACTCGACATCACCCATGTGTTCTTCACCGCCTGGTCCCGGCAGGCTACCGAGAAAGAGAACATTCGCGTCAACGGCGCCATGGTGGGCAATGTCCTGGAGCCGCTCGGGCGTGCGTCCAGGCTAAGGCACGCCGCGCTGGTGACCGGGCTGAAACACTATCTCGGCCCCTTCGAGGCGTATGCGGCGGGCGCCGTGCCCGATACCCCATTCCGTGAAACGCAGGGCCGCCAGCCGGTGGACAATTTCTATTACGCGCAGGAGGACCGGCTGTTCGAGGCCGCCGACCGCTACGGCTTCGGCTGGAGCGTGCACCGTCCGCACACGATCATCGGGTCCGCCGTCGGCAACGCCATGAACATGGGCCAGACCCTGGCGGTCTATGCGACGCTGTGCAGGCGCACCGGCCAGCCGTTCGTCTTCCCTGGCTCGGCCGCGCAGTGGAACGGACTTACGGATATGACCGACGCCCGTCTTCTGGCGCGGCACCTGGAATGGGCCTCGACGCACGAGCAGGGGCGCAACGAGGACTTTAACGTCGTCAACGGCGACGTATTTCGCTGGAGGACGCTGTGGGGGCAAGTGGCTGGCTACTTCGGCGTCGAGCCCGCGCCGTTCGACGGCAACATGCGCCCGCTGGAAGGGCGAATGCGGGAGGCCGCGGATGAGTGGACCCGGATCGCCGCGGAACACGGCCTGCGCGAACCTCATATCGACCGGATCGCCTCGTGGTGGCATACCGACGCCGATCTCGGGCGCCCGATGGAGGTCGTGGCCGACATGACCAAGAGCCGCAAGGCCGGGTTCCTGGACTACCAAAGCACGCCGGATGCGTTCTTCGATCTATTCGAGCGCCTGAAGGCCGAGCGCCTCATCCCCGCCTGAACGATCGCCGCCTCGGCCAGGCTTGACGGGCGTGGGGCAGCCCAGAATCAAAAAGGCCCTGCGATGCAGGGCCTTTTTCGAACCGAGGATACCGGCTGAATTACTTCAGCTTGGTTTCCTTGTAGTCCACGTGCTTGCGAGCGACCGGATCAAATTTCTTGATCAGCATCTTCTCGGGCATGTTGCGCTTGTTCTTGGTGGTCGTGTAGAAATGACCCGTGCCGGCAGTCGACTCGAGCTTGATCTTTTCGCGGATACCTTTGGCCATGTCGTGCTCCTAGTATGTAGATTGGCGGGGAGGCCGATTAGGCCATTTCGCCGCGGGCACGCATTTCGGCCAGCACGGCGTCGATGCCGTTCTTGTCGATCGTGCGGATGGCCTTGGCCGAGACGCGCAGGCGAACCCAGCGGTTTTCGCTTTCAACCCAGAACCGGCGCGATTGCAGGTTGGGCAGGAAGCGACGCTTGGTCTTGTTGTTCGCGTGCGAAACATTGTTGCCCACCATCGGGCCTTTGCCGGTCACTTGGCATACGCGTGCCATGGATGCACCTCTTAAGTGTCGTTCTTGCCGCGCATCGCTGTGTGGGGGTAGACAGGGTTTTAGCCGCCGGCCAAGGCTGCGCTGCGCGCTGCCTTGGCCGGCCACCCAGTCTTAGTGGATGAGGAGCGAAAGTGCCTTCCGCCCCCGTGCTTATACCCGCTGCCTGCCACCCGCCGTTTTTTCAACGATTTTGCAACACTGCGCTGCGCGGTTGGGGGTCAGAGTGCTGAACTACAAAGCATAGTAGTCCGGCACGGGAAACTTCATGTGAAGACGTAGATTCTAATACGAAAAACGTAAGTAAATCAAGCGGGCAGGCGTCAGGCAGGGTGCGAGCTCGCCACGCGGCCCGAAATCCAGGACAGGCAGGCGCAGGTTGCCAACGTGGTCGTCAGGGGCAGGGCGCTGTCCGTCTGCCAGGCGCTGACGGCGAAACCCGCCAGCGCGCCGCAGGACAGCTGAAGCGTCCCCAATAGCGCGGACGCCGCGCCCAGGCGCTTGCCCTGGTCCGACAGCGCCAGGGCGGCCGAGTTGGGGTTCACGAAGCCCTGGCTGCCCATGTAGCCGATCAGGCACAGCATCAGGAGCGGCAGCGTCATCCATCCGGCCAGCGTCAGGGCCACGGCCGCCAGGCTGGCGCAGGCCAGGGAGATCAGGGCGCTGCGCTGAAGCTGGCGCGGCGTGTAGGTGCGCAGCAGGCGGGCGCTGATCTGCGAACAGATGATGAGGGACAGCGCGTTGGTCCCGAACAGCAGTCCGTAGTATTGCGGCGGCACGCCGTAGAGTTCGATGAAGACGCGGGGCGAGCCGATGATGTAGGCAAACATGCCGGCCTGGCCAAAGCCGCCCGCCAGGCTGTGCGCCATGAAGCCGCGGTGCGCGAAGAGGTCGCGGTAGTTGCGCAGGATGGTGCTCCAGCGCAAGGGCACCACGCGTTCCGGCGCCAGCGATTCCTTCATGATCATCGTGACCGCGACCATCAGGATCGCGCCGCCCACCAGCATCACCCAGAACAGGCTGCGCCAGGTGGTGATGGCCAGCAGCTGCCCCCCGGCCAACGGCGCGAGGATCGGGGCGAGGCCCATGATGAGCATCAGCAGCGACATGGCGCGCGCGGCCTCATGGGTATCGTAGTGGTCGCGGATGACCGCGCGCGGGATCACGATGCCGGCCGCGCCGCCCATGGCCTGCACCACGCGCCATCCGGTCAGCGCCTCGACCGAGCCCGACAGCGCGCAGCCCAGCGAGGCCACCATGAACAGCGCCAGCCCCACCAGCAGCGGCGGCTTGCGCCCGTAGCGGTCGGCCATGGGGCCGTAGAACACCTGCGCCATGGCCAGCCCGATCAGGTAGGCCGCCAGCGTGCGCTCGACATCCCCGCGCGCCACGCCCAGGTTCGCCGCGATCGTGGGGAACGCGGGCAGGTACATGTCGATGGCGAAGGGGCCGATGGCCGTCAGCGCGCCCATGAGAATGAGCCAACCAGGCAGGCCGCTGCGGGAAGTTTGTGTTGGGGGCATGTGGATCGCGGTAAAACGCAGAGACAGGGCGCGGGTATGTGCTGCATGGTTTGCGCCAAGCCAGCGACTTTATCATGGGCTGCCTTACAGGCAGATTGCGGACGTTTTCCGATAAAGTTTCCGGCGTCTTTACGTATCCAGAGGAGAAGCCATGAATCCTTTGCTGTCGGTCGTGGAACGCAAACTTCAGGCGCTGCCGGTCCCCGTCCAACTGGTGCTGCCCGACGGCGCGGTGCTGGGTCCCCCAGACCCCCGCGTCCGTTTCGTGGCGCATGACAAGACCGCGCTGGCCCATCTGGCCCAAGGCGCCGTGGGCATCCTGGGGCAGGACTATGTGGAAGGGCGGATCGATATCGAGGGCAATATGCGCGATGTCATGGCGGCCGCGTCCGCGCTCCTGCCCGGTTCGCCCGTGGAGGCGGCGCGCGGCGGCTGGCTGACCGAGCTGGTGCGCAAGGTGATGTCGGTGTGGCGGCATTCGGTGGAGCGCGACGCCAAGCAGATCGAATTCCACTATGACCTGTCCGACGACTTCTACGCGCTCTGGCTGGACCCGCGCCGGGTCTATTCCTGCGCCTATTTCCGCGCGCCGGGCATGACGCTGGCGCAGGCGCAGGAGGCCAAGCTGGACCTCATCTGCCGCAAGCTGCGCCTGCAAGCCGGCGAGCGCTTCCTGGACGTGGGCGCGGGATGGGGCGGCTTGCTGCTCTGGGCGGCCGAACACTATGGCGTGGACGCCACCGGCATCACGCTGTCTCGCAACCAGCATGCGCACGTCACGAAGCTGATCCAGGAAAAGGGCCTGGGCGGGCGGGTCCGCATGGAGCTGCTGGACTACCGCAAGCTCGACGAGTCGGAGCCTTACGACAAGATCGCGTCCGTGGGCATGTTCGAGCACGTGGGACGCGCACAGCTGGAAGGCTATTTCGCCAAGCTGCGCCGCTTGCTCAAGCCGGGCGGGCTGATCATGAACCACGGCATCACCGCGGCCGGCGTGTACAACCCCGAGCTCGGCAACGGCATGGGCGAGTTCATCGAGAAGTACATCTTCCCCGGCGGCGAACTGACCCATGTCAGCGTCGTGATGGAAGCCATGACCAATGGCGGCCTGGAGGACGCGGACCTGGAAAACCTGCGGCCGCATTACGCGCGCACCTTGTGGGCATGGAGCGACGCGCTGGAGGCCAGGCTGCCCGAAGCGGCCCGGATACTGGGCGCCGGCCAGGGCGAGCGTTCGCTGCGCGCCTACCGCCTGTACCTGGCCGGCTGCGCGATGGCCTTCGAGCACGGCTGGATCGCGCTGCACCAGATCCTTGCCCAGCATCCCGCGACCGGGCGCCACGACGAACTGGACCATCCCGCCGATCTGGCCTATCCGTGGCGGCGAGACTATATGTACGGGAATCCGCCCGGGGGTTGACCCGGGCGGCGGCGAGCGCGGATCGATCCGGGTGATTTGCAAATCGCCGATCCGTCGTTCGCCCTGATGTTCGCGCGGCATACCATCGAACCTTCCATTGCAAGCAATCAAGAGCAGGGGGTTCCATGGCGGGCAACCACGCGGCGCCGCAAGGCAGCGCCAATTCGGGCTATGAGGCGGATGTGCTGGTTATCGGCGGAGGCCCCGCCGGCGCCTGGGCGGCCATACGCGCCGCCCGCGCCGGCGCAAGCGTCATCCTGGCCGACAAGGGCTATTGCGGATCGTCTGGCGCGACCGCCGCGGCCGGCACCGCGGTCTGGTACGTCGACCCCGATCCGCAAAAGCGCGAGGCCGCGATGGCCAGCCGCTACGAGATGGGGGGCCGGCTGGCCGATCGCGGCTGGATGCGCCGGGTGCTGGACCGGACGTGGGACGGCATCAACACCCTGGCCGACTGGGGCTACCCGTTCCCGGTCGATTCGGACGGGGCGTCGCGCCGCAATTCGCTGCAAGGCCCGGAATACATGCGCCTGATGCGCAAGCAGGTCAAAGAGGCGGGCGGCAAGATCCTGGATCACCATCCCGTGCTGGAATTGCTGCGCGACGAGCATGGCGCGGTGGCCGGCGCGGCGGGCGTGGACAGGCAGCGCGGCGGCGCCTGGTCGGCGCGGGCGGGGGCGGTGGTCATTGCCACGGGCGGCTGCGCTTTCCTCAGCCGGGCCTTGGGCTGCAACGTGCTGACCGGCGACGGCCTGCTGATGGCGGCTGAGCTGGGCGCGGAAATGTCGGGCATGGAGTTCTCCAACGCTTACGGCATTGCGCCGGAATTCGGTTCGGTGACGAAGACGCTGTTCTACAACTGGGCGACCTTCACCGATGCCGATGGCGTGCCGATTCCCGGCGCGGCGTCCAAGGGAGGCCGCTCGGTGATTGCGCGCGAACTGCTGCGGCAAAAGGTCTATGCGCGGCTGGACCAGGCCGACGGCGCCACGCGGCAGGCCATGCGCGCCGCGCAACCCAATTTCTTCCTGCCGTTCGATCGCAGCGGCATCGATCCGTTCACGCAACGCTTTCCGGTGACCCTGCGGCTGGAGGGGACCGTGCGCGGCACCGGCGGCCTGCGCCTGACGGGCGCGGATTGCGCGACCTCCGTGCCCGGCCTGTACGCCGCCGGCGATGCCGCCACGCGGGAGCCCATCTGCGGCGGATTCACGGGCGGCGGCAGCCACAATGCCGCCTGGGCCATTTCATCCGGCTCGTGGGCCGGCGAAGGCGCCGCGGCGCATGCGCTGCAAATGCGCGGCCGGGACCGGCTACGCATCGGGGCCGGTCAGGCGGGCCTGCGCGGACCGGGCGCGCGCGCGGCCGATGCCGCGGCGCTCGCCAAGGCCGTGCAGGACGAGGTCATGCCCTTTGAACGGAACTATTTCCGGACGGCCGAGGTGCTGGAGCCTTCCGTGGCCCGGCTGGACGCGCAGTGGCAGGCGCTGCGGGCGACGGGGCCGGCGGACTCCGTGGACTTGCTTGCCACGCGCGAAGCGGCGGCCATGCTGGCCACGTCGCGCTGGATGTACCGCAGCGCGCTGGCCCGCCGCGAGACGCGGGGCATGCACAAACGGTATGACTTCCTGGAGCAGGATGCCGCCCAGTACCATCACCTGAGTTCGGGCGGCCTGGACGAGGTCTGGGTGCGGCCGCGCGCCCATGCCGCGGACGGCGCGCCGGCGGCGACGCAAGAGAGGCTGGCGGCATGATCGAGCTGATCAGCGACAGCCGCTGCACCGGCTGCAATATCTGCGTCCGGGTCTGCCCGGTGAACGTATTCGATATCGTGGAGGGCGCGGCTCCCGTCATCGCCCGCCAGGACGCGTGCCAGACCTGTTTCATGTGCGAGGCCTGGTGCCCGGAAGACGCGATGTACGTCGCGCCGCAGGCCGACGCGCCCGTTCCCGTGGACGAACGGGAACTCATTCAGGCGGGACTGCTGGGCAGCTATCGCCGGCAGATCGGCTGGAATCGCGAGTCGCGCGCCCTGCGGGCGGCCGACCAGTCGTTCAAGCTGCTCGGGGGCGGCCCGGCCAAGTAGCGCCGCGGCCAATGATCGCCGCAGGCGCGGGCGGGGCGATGGTCAGGCCAAGTCCGCGCCGCGCGCCTCATGCACGATCCGGCCGCCCACGACGGTCATGGCGCACTGCGCCTCGCGCCAGGCATCGGGCGGCAGTTGCAGCGGGTCGCGGTCCAGCACCGCCAGGTCCGCCGCGAAGCCGGGCGCAAGCGGCCCTTTCCAGTCTTCGTCAAAGCTCAGCCGGGCGCCGGCGACGGTGAATGCATGCAGGGCGTCGCGGGCGGACAAGGCTTGGCCGGCGCCGATGACGCGGCCCGTCAGCCGCTCCCGGCGCGCGCCGGCTACCCACAGCGTGTGGAACGGATCGTACGGGATGTTGTCGGTCGCCAGCGACAGGTCCAAGCCCAGCTCCAGCATGGTCGCGTGAGGCGCCACGCCGTTGCCGCCGTCCGGCTCGTCCAGATAGGCCGCGCCGCCTTTCCAGAGGAAGTACGTCGGAATCGTGGTGACCAGCACGTCCAGCGCCTTGAGCGCCCTCAGGTCGTCGATGCGCGAGCGCGCGATGTGCTGGACGACCCAGCGGCGTCCCGCCAGTGGAAACCGGGCGTCGACCTCGCGCAGCACCGGCGCCACTTCATGCAGCTTGTCCGACACGATGACGTTGACGCGCAGGTCATGTTCGGCGGCCAGCAGGCACAGGGCCCGGAAATCCGCGGGCGTGACCGCCTGCTCGACAAATCCCGACCAGCCGGTGTCGGGCAGGTTGGCGCGCGCGCAGCAGGCCACGACGGGGTCGCCGCCATAGGCGATATGGATGCCGCTGACGCGGAACCAGGGGTCGCCCAGGCCGCGCCCGCGGGCGGCGGCAAGCCAGTCGCGCATGGCGCGGGCGGCTTCCGCCAGGTCGCTCCATGCCGGGCTGACGACCAGCGTGGACCGCATGGTCAGTTCGCCGTCCTCCCATAGCTTGCGATAGACCGAGATCGTCTCCGGCGCGCAGCCATGGCCCTCGTAGATGCTGGTGACGCCCTTGGCGTGGTAGCGCTGCTGCGAAATGCGCAGGCCCTTCAGGCGGTCGGCAAAGCCGAAGCGGGGCACGTCCGGCAGCAGGTCGAATTCCACGGCGGGGCGGGCATTGCGCTCGACGATGATGCCGTCCAGCTCGCCGGCTTCGTCGCGGCCCAGCTCGATGCCGCCGCAACGCGGGCGCGACGCGGGCGTCAGGCCGTTGCGGGCCAGGGCAAGGCTGTTGAGCGCCGCGCTGCCGGGCGGCTTGCCCCAGTTGCCGAAGGGCGCGGGGATATAGACGGGGTGCGCGGGGGCGGCCGCGTCCAATTCCTGGCGGGTGGGCAGGCGGCCCTCGGCCAGCTGCGCCGCGCCGCCGAAGAAATAGGGCGGCGTGCCGACGGGCATGGTCACGATGTACTCGCCCGCCGGGGTCGACCGTGCCTGCTCGCGCACCACGCGCAGCACGTCCTCGACGCTGCGCGCTTCGGCCAGCGACGGGCGCAGGGTCTTGAGCCCTTCGCGCTCCATGTGCGCGTGGGTGTCGTTGATGCCCGGAATCACCGTGGCGCCTTGCAGGTCGATCACCCGGGCGCCGCGGTCCGCCAGCGCCAGCGCCGCATCGTCGTAGGCGACGACCCGGCCGTCCTCCAAGGCGATCGCGCGGGCCAGCGGATGGGCGGCGTGGAATGTATGGATGCGGGCGTTGCGCAACACCAGCGCGCGGGGGGAGGCCCGCGTGTGCGATCGGCTCATGTCAGGAGGCGCTCTGATACCAGGGGAAGAGCCGCTTGACGGCCCAGACGAACAGGCGGTCCGCCAGGAAGCCGAAGGCGCCCAGCAGCACCAGGCCGATGAACATGATCTCCACCTGGAACAGCTGATGGCCCAGCGACATCATGTAGGCGATGCCTCGCGTGGACCCCGACAGCTCGGCCGCCACCAGCACGATGAGCGATACGGCGATGGCCTGGCGCACGCCCGCCAGGATGAAGGGCAGGGCGGCGGGCAGGATCACGAGGAACAGGGTTCGCGCGCGGCCCGCGCCCAGCGCGGCGGCGGAACGCAGGTACACGATGTTCGTGTCGCGCACGCCGATGAAGGTGGTGATCCAGATGGGAAAGAACGCGCCCCAGGCTATCAGCGCGATCTTCGGCAGTTCGCCGATGCCGAACCACAGCACGGCCAGGGGCACGACCGCCAGCGACGGCACCGAACGGAACCCATGCAGCACGGGTTCGCTCAGGTGGTGCAGGGGTTCGATGCGCGCCGTCAGGAATCCGGCCGTGATGCCCAGCACCAGCGCAATGCTGAATCCGGCGGCCGCGCGCGTCAGGCTGGCCGTGATGTGGGAGGCCAGTTCGCCCGACGCGATCATCGGCAGCGCCGCTTGCAGCACCCGGGAAGGCGGCGGGAACAGCGCCGGGTTCATCCAGGTAAACACGTGCGGGATGGCTTCCCAGCCCAGGAGGAACAGCACGATGCCCGCCAGGTTCAGCAGCAGGCGCTGCCGGCGCCTGGCGCGTTCCTGGCGCCGGTGCGCTTGCTGGTAGCGGTCCGCCACGCCGGTGCGCGAGGCGGGGGCGCCGCCGGCCGCATCCGGCGCGTTCAGGGTATCCGCCTGCGCAGCCGGATCGGGCGCGGGGCGCATCGTCAAAGATGTCATGCTGCCTGCCTGTGGGCACCGGCGGCCAGGGCGGCTTCGATCCGGTTGTAGTGTTGGGCGAACTCGATCGAACCGCGTTGCCGCGGGTAGTCCAGATCGATCCGGATGTCGTCGCTGATGGCGCCCGGGTGCGGCGCCATGACGATGACGCGCTGCGCGAGGAAGATGGCTTCGTCGATATTGTGGGTGACGAATACGACGGATACGCCGGTCTCCTGCCACAGCCGCAGCAGGTCCTTTTGCAGCGTCGAGCGGGTCATGGCGTCGACGGCGGCAAAGGGCTCGTCCATCAGCAACACCTTGGGTTCGACGACCAGCGAACGCGCCACCGCAATGCGCTGGCGCATGCCGCCGGACAATTCGTGCGGATACCGGTCGGCCGAGGCGGCCAGGCCCACGCGCTCCAAAGCCGCCAGCGCGCGATGGCGGCGCTGCGGGGCGGGCGCCGACTGCGCCCGCAAGCCGAACTCCACGTTCTGGCGCGCCGTCATCCACGGAAACAGCGCGTATTCCTGGAACACCACGCCGCGCTCGGGGCCGGGCCGTTCGACGCGCCCGCCCTGGAATCGCACCGTTCCGTCGGTGGGCTGCAGAAAGCCCGCAAGCAGATGCAGCAGCGTGGTCTTGCCGCAGCCCGAGGGACCGATGAGGCAGGCGAATTCGCCCGCCGCCAGATCCAGCGACACCTCATGCAGCGCCTGGGCCGGCGCATTGCCGCGCGTCGCAAAAAACTGCGACACGCGCTGGAATTCGATCAGGGCGCCCATGCCGTCAGGCCAGCCTGACGCGGTCGGGCGCGGCCGCGGACAGCGGCGCATCCTTGACCGCGGCGCGGAACAGGGCGCGCAGATCGCCGGCGGGCGCGGGCGCGAGCTTGGCGTCGATGGCCCACTTGGCCTGGTTCACCAGGTCGTCGATGAAGCTGTCGTCAAACCCCACCTTGAACTCGAACACCGACGTGGCCAGCTTGACGTCGGCGGGCGTGCTGCGGATGCGCGCGGCGATCAGTTCGGGCCAGGCCGGGTCCTGCGCAATGCGCTTCTCGGCATCGAGCAGCGCGCCGATCGCATCCTTGACCAGCGCCTGGCGCGTGTCCAGGGTGTTCTGGTTGACCAGCAGCAGCTGATGGCTGCGGAAGTACTTCTCGTAGCCGTCCTGCGTCAGGAAGTAGGCCTTGCCGCCGCTTTGGCGCAGCGCGGCGTTGCCGGCCTGCGCGGTCCACGAGAAGGCGTCGATGTCGCCCCGCACCAGCGCGCCGATCAGGTCGGTGGGCGCCAGGTTCACCTGCGTGATGTCGCTGGCCGACAGCTGGGCGAATTCCAGATACTTGGCCAGCGCGTACTGGCCCGAGGTGCCCGCCGGCGTGCCGACCTTCTTGCCCTTCAGGCTTGCCGGCTTGTCGGCGGCGATGCCGCTGCCTTCGCGGGCCACGATCTTCATGTCGTAGGAGTACCGGCTGAAGTTGGCCAGGATGCCGGGCTTCAGGCCCTGCAGCACGGCGAACACCACGGGCGTGTCGGTGGTGGTCGAGAAGTTGGCCGAGCCGGCCAGGAGGGCCTGCATCGAATCGCGCCCCGTGGGAAAGTCCAGCACCTTCAGGTCGACGTTGCGCGCCTTCCAGTAGCCGGCGCTTTCGGCCACGAAGGGCAGGGCCCAGGTGTAGCCGGCGCTGCCGGAGGCCAGCGTGGCCTGCTCGCGCGACTGCGCAAGCGTCACGCCGGGCAGCGAGCCGGCGGCGCCGGCCGCCGCCACCGCGCCGATATGGAACAGCAGGCGCCGGCGCGCGGTGTCGATCGACGGCAGCTTCTTGTACGAACTCATGATGTCCAACCCCGATATGCATGTGAAATAGCTTGGGGTCATGCTACGGAGCGAAAGCTGCGCGGACAAAGAATATCTAGACATATGCTTGTTTCGCCAAGGCCGCGCCTTCCTTGCCCGGTCGCGGCCATTCTTCCATCCGCTATTTGGATAGCAGAAATTGATCGTTCCGGCGCGGCGCCCGCCGTTGCTAGGATCGCCGGCCACCCTACGTGCGAACAAACCGGCCAAGGAGCCTATTGCCCATGTCTTTCCATCCCTTCCGCTCGCGGCGCGTCGCCGTGTATGCAACGCTTCTGGCCTTGGCGCTCGGCACCGCCGCGGCCCCTGCCCATGCCGAAGGCAGCTTGCGCGTGGCGCAGCAGTTCGGCATCGCCTACCTGATTCTCGATGTGGTGAAGGACCAGAAGCTGATTGAGAAGCACGGCAGGCAGGCCGGGCTGGACATCAAGGTGGAGTGGGCGCAGATATCGGGCGCTTCGGCCATGAACGAGGCGCTGCTGGCCGGCGCGCTGGACATGGTGTCGGCGGGCGTGCCGCCGGCGCTGGTGCTGTGGGACCGCACGCGCGGCAAGCAGAACGTGAAGCTGGTGGCGGCATTGGGCTCCTTGCCCAACTATCTGCTCAGCAACAATCCGGCCGTCAAGACGCTGGACGACTTTTCTTCCAAGGACCGCATCGCCGTGCCTGCGGCCGGCGTGGGGTTCCAATCGCGCACCTTGCAGATCGAGGCCGCCAAGCGCTATGGCAAGGAGAACTTCAAGCGCTTCGACGATATCTCCATCAGCCTGCCGCACCCCGATGCCACCACCGCGCTGATTTCCGGCGGCCTGGAAGTGAACGCGCATTTCTCCAGCGCGCCGTTCTACTACCAGGCATTGGAGCGCAATCCGGCGGTGCACAAGGTGATCAGTTCATACGACATCCTGGGCGGCCCGGCGACGTTCAACGTGCTCTACACCACGCAGAAGTTCCACGACGACAACCCCAAGACGTATAAGGCCTTCTATGCCGCGCTTGCCGAAGCGGCCGCGTGGATTCCGGCGCATAAGGAAGAGGCCGCCGCCGTCTTCATCCGGCAGCAGAATTCCAAGCTGCCGCCGGAATTCGTGAAGCGGATCGTCGACGATCCCGAGAACCAGTTCACCGTGTACCCGCAGCAGACGCAGGTGTATGCGGACAAGCTGCGCGAGATCGGTGTGCTGCAGGGCCAGGCCGCGTCCTGGAAGGATTATTTCTTTGTGGAGGCCCATCCGAATCCGGGGAGCTGAGCGCTATTGGGCACGGAAAATGCGTGCGCGCGGGGTCCAGAAGGGGCGTTTCAGGCCCTTTTGGAACCGCCTGTATGTATTAATATGAACATAATATTAACTAAATGTATCTTTGCCTCGCAGGCAATTTTCCCCAGGAGAAAATGGCAATTTTCCTCTGGTCGATCGGGGTTATCCCCTAGGTTTTTAGCCCCGAATGTATCTGTTTCATTCATGCCTGGGGTTGGGCGGCGCAGCAATTTCGTTTAAGATGCTGCCTTCTTCGTTCAGTTTGTTCACTTTCTGTGGGTTTTCAAAAACCTCGTTTTTGAAACTCCTGTCTTGCAAGACCCCGCATCCTCGCGGACGGTCTTGTTGCTAGTGTCGGTTTGTATTGGCGGTTCTGCCCGTCTTCCGCACAACCCCCTTAGCTCCATGGCACCTTCAGGCCAGGCCTGGCGTGTGTGCCTGAACCTATGGAGGCAAAAGCCAATGCGTTTTACCCCTGTCAAGACCCTGGCCGCCGTGGCCGTGTTGTTCGCCTTTGCCGGATCGGCCCAAGCCGCCGACGCCCCTCAGTGCGAAATCAAGCGGCCCGTCAATTTCGGCGCCATGAACTGGGAATCCAACCTGGTCCTGGTCGATGTCGAACGTTTCATCATGGAAAAGGGCTACGGTTGCAAGACCGAAACCCTGCCCACCGAGACCCTGCCCGCCCTGGCCGCGCTTGAGCGCGGCGATCTGGATATCAACACCGAGATCTGGCTGAATAGCGTTGCCGATCCCTGGGACCGCGCCGAGAAGACCGGCAAGGTCAAGCGCATCGGCGACCTGTACATGGGCGCCGAGGGCTGGTACATCCCGCGCTACACCGCCGAGCGCCTGCCCGAGCTGAAGGCCGCGGCCGACCTGCCCAAGTTCAAGGACGAGTTCAAGGACCCGGAAGAGCCCGGCAAGGGCCGCTTCTACGGCTGCCCGGCAGGCTGGGGCTGCGAAGTCACCAGCAACAACCTGTTCCACGCCCTGAAGCTGGACGACTCCTACACGCTGTACTCGCCCGGCACGGGCGCGGCGCAGAAGGCGGCCCTGATGTCGGCCTACAAGCGCAAGCAGAACGTGGTCTTTTACTACTGGTCGCCCACGCCCCTGGTCGGCGCCATGGACCTGGTCAAGCTGGACATGCCGCCCTACGACGCGGAAAAGCACAAGTGCCTGACGTCGAGCAAGTGCGCCAAGCCCGAGCCCAGCGCCTATCCCGACAACCCCGTCTTCACCGCGGTGAACACCAAGTTCTCGCAGGAAGCCCCCAAGCTCACCGAATTCCTGTCCAAGGTCTCGGTGCCGCTGCCGGTGATCAATGAAACCCTGGCCCACATGGAAGAGTCCGGCGACGAGTCCAGCGCCGTGGCCAAGTGGTTCCTGAAAAACAAGCCCGACGTCTGGACCAAGTGGGTTCCCGCCGACGTCGCCGGGCGCGTCCAAAGCGCGCTGTAACGCACCGTGGCCCTGGCTGCGCGCCGCAGTGGCGCGTGCCGGCCCTCCGTGGGGCCGGACATCTTTGCCGGGATGGCCGCTGACCGGGCGAGAGCGCCCGGTCCCTCAAGCGCGCTTGTGCCGCCACCTCGGGTGGCAGCTTCCGCGGTGTCTGACACCCTCGCGAGAGGGTCTCGGCATGCGGCAGCGTATCAAGGTGTCAGACACCTGTTTAAGTCTCATTGTTTTCCGCGACGCCGGGATTGCCGGTGGCGACACGGGCGGTGAGCGCGCCAGAATGGAGTCGAATTCATGTTTCCTGAAATTATTCCCGCCCGTCAGGTGCGGGGGGCGATCGACGGTTTTGTCGATCACTTGGTCACCAACTACGCGGACACGCTCGAGACCCTGTCTCAGCCTGTCCTGCACGCGTTGGTGTGGCTGGAGCAAGTGCTGCGCAACTCGCCCTGGTGGGCGGTGGTAGCTGTCACGATCGCGATCGCCTGGGGCGTCAGCCGCCGTATCGGCCTGAGCCTGGCGATGGGCGCGCTCTTGTGCGTGATCGGCGTGCTGGGCCTGTGGGACGCCGGCATGCAGACGCTGGCGCTGATGATCATGGCGGCCGGCCTGTCGGTGCTGATCGGCATCCCGCTGGGCGTGCTGATGGCGCGGGTGAACTGGCTGCGTTCCGGCATGCTGCCGGTGCTGGACGTGATGCAGACCATGCCCAGCTTCGTGTACCTGATTCCCGTCGTCATGCTGTTCGGCCTGGGCAAGATTCCCGCCATCATCGCGACCGTCATCTACGCCGTGCCGCCGCTGATCCGCCTGACGGACCTGGGCATCCGCCTGGTGGACCGCGAAGTGCTGGAAGCCTCGCGCGCCTTCGGCGCCAACCCGCGCCAGCAGCTCTTCGGCGTGCAACTGCCGCTGGCGCTGCCCAACATCATGGCCGGCATCAACCAGACCACGATGATGGCGCTGTCGATGGTGGTGATCGCGTCGATGATCGGCGCGCGCGGCCTGGGCTATGAAGTCCTGCTGGGGATCAACCGCCTGGAAGTGGGCCGGGGCCTGTTGGCCGGCTTGGGCATCGTGGTGCTGGCCGTGCTGTTCGACCGGATCACGCAATCGTATGGACAGCGCATGCGCATGGGAGGCCAGCGATGAGCAAGATCGAGGTCAAGAACATCTACAAGGTCTTCGGATCGCATCCGAAGAAATGGCTGGAAGCCGCCCAGGGCGGCATGAGCAAGGAACAGCTGCTGGCCGAAAGCGGCCACACGCTGGGCCTGCGCGACATCAGCCTGTCCATCGAAGAAGGCAGCATCTACGTCATCATGGGCTTGTCGGGCTCCGGCAAGTCCACGCTGATCCGCCACTTCAACCGCCTGATCGAGCCCAGCGCCGGCCACATCCTGGTCGACGGCGTGGACGTGGTGAGCCTGAACAAGCGCGAGTTGGAAGTTTTCCGCCAAAAGAAGATGAGCATGGTGTTCCAGCGCTTCGGCCTGTTCCCGCACCGCACCGTGCTGGACAACGCCGCGTACGGCCTGACCGTGCAAGGCGTGGGCAAGGCCGAACGCGAGAAGCGCGCCCGCGATTGGCTGGAGCAGGTGGGCCTGTCCGGCTTCGAGAACCAGTATCCGCATCAGCTTTCCGGCGGCATGCAGCAGCGCGTCGGCCTGGCCCGGGCGCTGGCCACCGACGCCGAGATCCTGCTGATGGACGAAGCGTTCTCCGCGCTGGACCCGCTGATCCGCCGCGAAATGCAGGATCAGCTGCTGCAGCTGCAGGCCAAGCTGAACAAGACCATCGTGTTCATCACGCATGATCTGGACGAAGCCCTGCGCCTGGGCAACCGCATCGCCATCCTGAAGGACGGCGAGCTGGTGCAGGAAGGCACGCCGGAAGACATTCTGCTGAACCCGGCCAACGACTATGTGCAGTCGTTCCTGCAGGACGTGAACCGCACCAAGGTGCTCAACGCCACGCACGCCGTCAACCCGGCGCGCCTGACCTTGACCATGCGTTCGCGCCCCGCGCACGCCATGGACCGCATGAACGCCCTGGACTACGAATACGCGCCGGTGCTGGACGGCAAGCGGCTGGCCGGCGTGCTGACCGCCAAGGCGGCCGCCCAGGCCATCCAGGAAGGCGCGCGCGACGTGTCCCGTTTTGTCGAGGACCTGGCCTCCGTGCCGGCCACGGCGGGCCTGGGCGAAGTGCTGGCCCAATTGGTGCATAGCGACCAGCCGGTTGCCGTGACGGGCGAGGACGACGAGTTCCTGGGCATGCTGTCGCGCAAGAAGGTGGTGGAGCTGGTGACGCCGGCCCTTGCCGAAACGGCGGTCGCGGCCGAGGCATCCGCCGAGCTGGAAGGCCAGCCCGAGCCCGAGCACCGGGGCGAAGCCGCCTGACATCGGCGTCCGCCTGAGGAAAAACTCTGCCCGCGCGCGAAGGCTTGCACGCGGGCAGAGTCACGATATGATGGCTGGCCGGTCAGTTCGGCCGGTTTCTCCTGTTTCGGAAAATCGGAAGCCGTCATGCCCATTTTGAATGTCCAGATCCTGCAGGGCCACTCGGCCGCGCAGAAGGCCGCCCTGTTGAAGGCGGCGTCCAGTGCGGTCGTCGAGAGCATCGCCGCGCCGCCGCCCAGCGTGCGTATCGTGCTGCAGGAAGTGCCCGCGGAAAACGTGATCGTGGCCGGCGAAATCGGCAAGCGCATGGCACGCGTGGACGTAGCCCTGATCGAAGGCCGCGACGAGGCCAAGAAGGCCGCGCTGATCGCGGCGCTGAACCAGGCGGTATGCGCCAGCATCGATATCTCGGGCGAAGACGTGCGCGTGCTGATCCGCGACGTGCCCAAGACCGACATGGGCGTGGCCAACGGCCTGAGCGCCAAGGCCGCCGGGCGCTGATCCAAGCCAGCCAGGCGCCCGCGGCCGGCGGGCTTTGCCTGTTGGCGGCATAGGGGTGAATAGGTGTCTGACACCCTTGAAGCGCTGGTTCAGATTGAAGCGCGTCTCCCGCGGGTGTCAGACACCGGGGCCGAATAAGGTATCTGAATGAGGTGTCTGACACCTTTGAGCGGGCGCTGATCCAAGCCAGCCAGGCGCCTGCGGCCGGCGGGTTTGGCTGTTGGCGGCATTAGGGGTGAACGAGGTGTCTGACACCCTTGAAACGCTGGTTCAGATTGAAGCGCGTCTCCCGCGGGTGTCAGACACCGGGGCCGAATAAGGTATCTGAATGAGGTGTCTGACACCCTTGAGACGCTGGTTCAGATTGAAGCGCATCTCCTGCGGGTGTCAGACACCGGAGCCGCCCCTTCCTAGTCCAGCTTCACATTGGCCGCTTTCACCACTTCCCCCCAGCGCTGTATCTCGCTCTTGATATAGGCGGCGTACTCCTGCGGCGTCGATCCCAGCGCCTGGGCGCCCTGCGCCTTGAGCTGCTTCTGCATTTCCGGCGATTGCAGCGCGCGCAGGATTTCGGCGTTCAGCTTTTCAATCACGGGGGCCGGCGTTCCGGCCGGCGCCACCACGCCTTGCCATGCGCCCATCCCGAACCCGGGAGCCACAGTTTCCGCCACCGTCGGCACATCGGGAAGCTGGTCGCTGCGCGCGGAGCTGGTGACCGCCAGCGCCCGCAACTTGCCTTCGCGAATGAAGCCCAGCGAGTCGTTCAGCGTGTTGGTCATCACCTGCACCTGTCCGCCGACCAGGTCCGTCATGGCGGGCGCGCTGCCGCGATAGGGCACGTGCACCGCGTCGATATCAAGGGAACGCAGGAGCAGCAGCGCGCCCAGGTGCGTGACGTTGCCGGCGCCCGCCGAGCCGTACGACAGCTTGCCGGGATGCTGGCGCGCGTACTCGACGAAAGCCTGGGCGTTTTTCGCCGGCACCGACGGATGGACGAGCAGCACCAGCGGGATGACGGCCGTGGTCGACACGGGCGCGAAGTCCTTGACCGGATCGAACGCCAGCGACCGATAGAGGTTCGGGCTGAGCGCGATGGAAGAGGTGTTGTACAGCACGGTGTAGCCGTCGGGCTTGGCCGCCGCCGCGTACTGCATGCCGATGTTGCCGTTGGCCCCGCCCTTGTTTTCCACGACCACGGTCTGGCCCATCTGATCGGTCAGCTGCTTGGCCAGCACGCGCGCCACCAGGTCCGTGGGCCCGCCGGGCGGGAAGGGCACCACCATTGTGATAGGGCGTTCGGGCCAGGCGGCCTGGGCGCCGGCGGCGCCTCCCAACGCCAGGACGGCCAGGCTGGCCGCAAGCAGTGCTTTCTTCATGGTTTGTCTCCTTGTGCTTTTTAGGTAACGCGGATCGCGTTGCGGCCGCAGCGCCCTCTGCGCGGGGCGCTTTGCAGCCTGGACAGGGCCTATTCAGGCCTGCCGGCCAGCATGCGCGTGGCGGTATAGGTCATCACCGGCTTGCCGTGCTGGTTGCGGACTTCGATGGCGGACGTGACGACCGCCCGGTTGTGTTGCGAGGTCGGGCGTACGCCCGTCACTTCGATCTCGGCCCAGATGGTGTCTCCCGCCACCACCGGCGCCAGCATCTTCTTGTGGACTTCCAGCAGCGCCAGGCCCGTGCCCTGCACCATGCCCTGCATGATCAGCCCTTCGATCAGGCCATAGGTGAGCCCCCCGGGGGCGGGGCGGCCCTGGATGGCGCCGTGCGCATAGGTGGCGTCGATGAAGATCGTCTCCAGCATGCCCGTGACGCTGATGAAATTCACGATGTCGGTCTCGGTCACCGTGCGGCGAAACGTGTGGAAGCGCTGGCCCACGGCCAGGTCCTGCCAGTAATAGCCCTGGCCGAGCTGCGCGATGGCGGCGTTGCGGTCTGCGGTCATGCGGGGTCCTTGCTCTCTTGGGGGGGTGGGGCGGATGCGCTGCGGGCGGCGCCGGTTTCCATCAGGGCGGCGATCCGGGCGTCGTCCAGGCCGGCCTGGCGCAGCACCTCCAGCGTGTGTTCGCCCAGGCGCGGCGGCATCGTGGCCGGCACCTGCGAATGCTGCAGGCGCACGGGGTTGCGGGGAAAGCGGTAGCGGCTGCCGCCGGCGCTTTCCAGCGGCACGAAGAAGTCCACGCTTTGCAGATGCGGGTCGGCTTCCAGGTCCTGCAGGCGGTTGATGGGCGCGGCGGGAATCTCCAGCCGCTCGCACAGCGACAGCCAGTAGGCGGTGTCGCGCCGGGCGACGATCCCCGCCAGCAATTCGTAGAGCGTTTCGATGTGCCGCGTGCGGGCCGAGATGTCGGCAAAGCGCGCGTCTTCCGCCAGATCGGGGCGATCCGCCGCGATGAAGAAGTCGCGCCAGTGGGCGTCGGTGTAGGGCATCAGGCAGACGTGGCCATTGGCTGTCTGGCAGGGCCTGCGCCACGGCGTAAGCACGCGCGGATAGCCGGCCTCGCCCGGTTCGTCGGCCAGGTGCCGGCCGTAGTAGTGTTCCACCAGCGCGTAGGACGCCATGCTCTCGAACATGGGCACTTCCAGCTGCTGCCCCAGGCCGGTGCGCGAACGCTGGAACAGCGCGGCCAGGATGGCGTGCGCGGCGATCAGGCCGCAGGTCTTGTCCGCCGCCACCGTGGGCAGGTAGCGCGGCGTGCCGGTCTGGCGGTCGACCAGGTCGGCAACGCCCGACAGGCCCTGGATGATGTCGTCATAGGCGGGCCGGCCATCATAGGCGCCGCCCTCGCCGAAGCCGTACAGGCCGGCATACACCAGCCGCGGGTTGCGCGCGCACAGCGTGGCGGGATCCAGCCCCAGCGCGGCCATCTTGGCCGGGCGCATGCTGTGCATCAGCACGTCGGCCTGATCGACCATCGTCAGCAGCGCCTGCCGCGCCGCAGCCTGCTTCAGGTCCAGCACGACGCTGCGCTTGTTGCGGTTCAGGCCCAGGAAGATGGCGGCCAGGCCCGGCTCCTGCGACGGTCCGGTGCGCCGCGTGGAGTCGCCGCCGGGGGCTTCGACCTTGATCACGTCCGCGCCGTAGTCGGCGAGTATCTGCGACGCATAGGGGCCGAACACCACGGACGTCAGGTCCAGGATGCGCACGCCGCCCAGCGCGCTGGCGGGGAAGGGGGAAGAGGATGTCATGCGGGAATCCTATCGGTGCGCTTCATACGCGTCTAATATGGCTTCGGTATTGCTTGATATGGAATCTGTTATGGCTATCGATTTACGGCAACTTCGGCAGTTCGTGACCATTGCCGAATTGGGGAGTTACCGCCGCGCCGCCGAGACGCTGCACATCGCGCAACCCGCGCTGTCGGTGTCGATCCAGAAGCTGGAGCACGCCGTGGGCGTGCCGCTGCTGGTGCGCGGCGCCAAGGGCGTGACCCCCACGCCCGCCGGCGAGGCGCTGATGACCGACGCCCGCCGCGCGCTGTTTCATTCCGAGCAGGCCCGCCAGGCCGCGCGCCGCGTGGCGCTGGGAGAATGGGGGACGTTGCGGCTGGGCTTCGTCGGGTCCGCCACGTACATGCTGCTGCCGCGCTGCCTGCCGGCGTTCCGCGCGCAATACCCGGGCGTGCAACTGGACCTGCGCGAGGACAGCACGGTCGGGCTGGTGGCGATGCTGCGCGCCAATGAAATCGACGCGGGCCTGGTGCGGGGGCCCTTGGCGGAAGACGCGGCGCTGGATTCCTGGGTGGTCGAGCGCGACGACCTGATCCTGGCGGTGCCCGCGGGCCATCCGCTGGCCGGCGCCGGGCCGGTCGCCCTGGAGCGCGTGCGGTCCGAGAACTTCGTGCTGTATTCGCCCGCCAAGGTGCCGGGCCTGAACGGGGTGACGCTGGCGCTGTGCCACAAGGCCGGCTTTTCCCCGCGCATCAGCCAGGAGGCGATACAGGTGCAGACACTGGTCAGCCTGGTGGCCAGCGGCATGGGGCTGGCGCTGGTGCCGGGCGTGACGCGCGCCTATTCCACGCCGCACGTGGCGTTCGTGCCCTTGACCGATGCGCACGCCAGCGGCGCGCTGTCCTTGTCGCTGGTGACGCATCGCGACACCTCCTGCGCATCGGTGCTGCGGCTGCGCGACAGCATGCTGGCGCCCGCGGCCTTGTAAGACACGCTACTGCATTTTCAGCCCCAGTTCGGCCACGAACTTCTTTTCTTCCGCCACCTGCCGGATCGCGAAGTCGGTATAGGCCGCGCTGTCCATCAGCATATGAGGCTGGTCCGCGTTTTCCAGCGCGCGGTTGTAGTCCGGGTCGCGGGCGGCGCGGTGAAACGCCTTTTGCAGCACGCTCACCACCTTCGGGTCCATGTCCTTGGGGCCCGCGATGCCGACGGGGTTGGACGCGATGATGGGATAGCCCAATTCGGTCAGCGTGGGCACATCGGGGACGCGCTTGGCGCGGGCGTCGCCCATGACCGCCAGCAGGCGGGCCTTGCCCGTGTCTATCATCGGCCCCCAGCCCGCGTCCGACACCATCTGAATGTGGCCGCCGAGCAGGGCGGTGGTTTCTTCGGCCGCGCCCTTGTAGGGGATGAAGTTGAATTTCGCGCCCGTCAGGCGCGACAGGCGCTCGATCGCGATGCGCCCGGATCCGCCGGCGCCGGTGCCGCCATAGCTGATCTTCTCGGGGTTGGCGCGCGCATGCGCGATCAGTTCGTCCAGCGTCTTCCACGGCGCATCCTCGCGCACCACGATGCCGTAGGAATAGGCGGTCATGCAGGCGACGTAGGTGAAGTCCCTGAGCGGGTCGTAGTTCACCTGCTGCAGGAACGGGTAGCGGAACAGGGTGCCCACGACGATCGACACCGTGTAGCCGTCCGGGGCGGCGGTCTGCGCCATGGCGGCCGGGCCGAGCGTGCCGCCCGCCCCGGGGCGGTTGGCGACGATGACCGTCTGTCCCAGTTCCCGCGAGGCCGCGATGGCCAGCGCGCGCATCTGGGTATCGGTGGCGCCGCCGGCCGGAAAGGGCACGATCAGCGTCACGGGGCGGTTGGGAAAGCCGGCGGCGCGCGCGGGACGCGGCAGCGCCAGCGCGGCCGGCAGGGCCAACCCCAGCTTGAGCAGGCTGCGGCGTCCGGGCGAGGCCTGGCTGCGAGGATGATCGGTCATGTTGTCTCCGTCCTAGTCGTTATGGTCGCTACGGGCCGCAGGGCTGCGCCCACCGCCTGTTGCTACAGCGCAATGCCGCGCCCGTTCAGGCTGGCGACGTCGGACTCGGTGTAGCCGGCCTCGCGCAGGATCTGTTCGGTGTGTTCGCCGGGCAGCGGCGCCTGGCGATGAATGGCGAAATCGAACCCGGACATCTTCACGGGGCTGGCCACGTGGGCGGTGGGGCCGTAGACCGCATGGTCGGCGCGCCGCGGCATGCCGCGCGCGATGAACTGCGGATGCGCCAGGCTCTGGGCCAGCTTCAGCACGGGCGATACGCAGCAGTCGGCGCCGTCGAAGACGGCCAGCCAGTGCGCCAGCGGGCGCGCTCCGATCGCGCGCTGCAATTCGCGGCGCAGATGCGCCTGCGCGGCCGCGTCGTCGCTGCGGTGCAGCGGCAGGAGGTCGGCGCGGCCGAGCCGCTGGCACAGCGCGGCCCAGAATTTCGGTTCCAGCGCGGCCACGGCCAGATAGCCCCCGTCTTGCGTGCGGTACTGGCCATAGCAGGCAAGGCCGCCCGACAGGGTGTCCGCGCCCGCCGGCCGGGTATCGCCCCGGGCGTTCAGCGTGGCCAAGGAGACGACGGCGCCGGCCAGCAGGCCGTCGGCGATGGCGATGTCCACATAGCGCCCGCGTCCGCTGCGCTGGGCGTCGTACAGCGCGGCCAGGATGCCCATCACCGCCGTCAGAGAGCCGCCCAGGATGTCGGCCATCGGCAGGTTGGACAGCGCCGGCTGGTCCGGCCCGCAACCCGTCTGGTCCGCCACGCCCGCATAGCCGGCGTAGTTCAGGTCGTGGCCGGCGGCGTCGCGTTGGGGGCCATCTTGTCCATAGCCCGTGATGCTGCAGTACACCAGCTTCGGATTGTGCCGCGACAGGGTCCGATAGTCCGCCTTCAGCCGGGCCGCCACGCCCGGCCGGAAGCTCTCGATGACCACGTGCGCGTCGCGCGCCAGCACGGCCAGCACCGCCTGGCCGTCGGGGTGCTTCAGGTCCAGCCGCAGGCCGCGCTTGTTGCGGTTGCACACGGCGCGCAAAGGCGGTGGCGCGTAGTCCCCCGTGCGCGGGTCTTCGATCTTGACGACGTCCGCGCCCAGGTCGGCCAGATACTGCGCGCCCAGCGGGCCGGGCAGCAGCCGCGACAGGTCCAGGATCCTGACTCCGGCGAGCGGGGCGGTGTTCGGCGTATCCAAAGAGGGACTCCGGCAAATACGAAGAGGCGGGCCTGCAAGGGGTCCGGGCCAGTCTAGGCGCGGCTCTGCGGCGAACCAATGGCGAAATCGATGATTCCGCTTGGCGGGAATGCTCACGCCGGGCATTCCGCGGGGCAGGCGCTTTGGCTACCATCGGCCAGACCGCTGTCCGTCCCGACGTTGGACTCCTCCATGACCCATCACACCATCGCCGTGGGGCATATCGCCCAGCTCCTGCAAGGCGCGCGAAGCCGGGGCGTGGACGTGGATCGCGTCCTGACGCGCGCCGATGTGCCGCCGCTTTTGCTGCAGGCGCCGATGGCGCGGGTGTCGCAGGCGCAGTTCGCGCAGATCCTGCGGATGTTGCGGCGCGCCACCCGGGACGACTTCCTGGGCTTGGGACGCCACCCCGTGCCGCTGGGCGCATTCGGCCACGCCTGCCGGCTGGCGTTGCAGGAGGCCACGGTGGGCGAGGCGCTGCGCGTCGCGTCCCGCTATTACCACGGCGTGCTGCGCGATTTCACCGCGCGGCTGCGCGTCGCCGGCGACACCGCGCGCATCGTGCTGGACGCCCGCGGCGCCAGGCACGGCACGCAATGGTATGGCGAACGCACCTTTCTCTTCTTCACGCTGGGCGTGGCCAACTGGCTGGCGGCGCGGCGCATTCCGATCACGGGCGTGGACTACAGCGGCGGCGCGCGCAGCGCGGACGCGCAAAGAGTCTTTTACGCGCCCGTTCGCTACGGGCAGCCGGCGACCGGGCTGTGGCTGGATGCGCGCTGGCTGGCGCTGCCCGTGGTGCAGGATGCGCAGACCCTGAAACTGTTCCTGGCCAACGCGCCCTTCGACCTGCTGGTGAAGTACCAGGACCGCGCCACGCTGACCGACCGCATCCGCCGCCTGTTGCGCAACGACTTGTCCGCCGAATTGCCGTCGCTCGCGCAGGTCAGCGCGCAACTGGCCATGACCCCGCAAACCCTCAGGCGGCATTTGCGCGACGAGGGCCAGGGGTTCCAGGTGTTGAAGGACGATCTGCGGCGCGATGCGGCCGTCGAATACCTGGGCCGGCACGAGCTGTCGCTGGTGGATATCGCCGAGCGCCTGGGCTTTTCCGAATGCAGCACGTTTCACCGCGCATTCAAGAAATGGACCGGCGTATCGCCGGGCGAGTATCGCCGCAACCGCCTCGTGTGCGGGCCTGCCGGCGAGCACCAGGCCCCTGACACTTTCCGCCAATCGGTTTGACGCCTGCGGCCATTGCCGCGTCGGGCGCCAGGCGGGAAGCTACGGCCAAGGCGAAGGCTGGGCGCAAGGCGCCGCGCTGGACAGGACCCTGGACCGCGGCGTCCGCGAGCCGATTCCGATCAGGAGAAACAGGCATGAATCGAAAAGTATGGGTGGCGGGCGTGGGCATGATCCCGTTCAGCAAGCCGGGCGCAAGCGAATCCTATCCCGTGATGGGCGGGCGCGCGGTGCGCGAAGCGCTCAAGGACGCCGGCGTGCCGTACGACGCCGTGCAGCAGGCCTACGCCGGCTACGTCTATGGCGATTCCACGTCGGGCCAGGCCGTGGTGTACGGGGTGGGGCTGACGGGCATTCCCGTCTTCAACGTGAACAACAATTGCGCGAGCGGATCGTCGGCCCTGTTCCTGGCGCGCCAGGCGGTGGAGAGCGGGGCGGTGGAATGCGCGCTGGCCGTGGGCTTCGAACAGATGGCGCCGGGCGCGCTGAAAGGCGTGTATGAAGACCGCCCGTCGCCCCTGGCGGGATTCGTGGCGTCCATGAGCGGCCTCCAGGGCTATGACGCGGACAAGCCGCGCGCCGCGCAGTTCTTTGGCGGGGCGGGGCGCGACTACATGAAGGAACACGGCATCCGGCCCGACACCTTTGCGCGCATCTCGGTGAAGGCGCGCCAGCACGCGGCGCGCAACCCTTACGCGGTGTTCCGCCAGCCCGTCACGCTGGACGAGGTGCTGGCCGCGCCCATGATCTTCGATCCCCTGACCCGGCTGCAGTGCTGCCCGCCGACCTGCGGCGCGGCGGCGGCCATCCTGTGCTCGGAAGACTTTGCGCGGCGCCATGGCCTGCCGCCCGGCGTGAGCATCGCCGCGCAGGCCATGACGACGGACACGCCGTCGACCTTCAGCGCGGGCGACATGCGCAAGGTGGTGGGCTATGACATGACGCGGGCGGCGGCCGACCAGGCCTATGAGGCGGCGGGCGTGGATCCGGCCGACATCGACGTGGTGGAGCTGCACGACTGCTTCACCGCCAACGAATTGATCACCTACGAAGGCCTGCGCCTCACGCCGGAGGGCGCCGCCGAGAAATTCATCATGGACGGCGAGAACACCTACGGCGGACGGGTCGTGACCAACCCGTCCGGCGGCCTGCTGTCCAAAGGGCACCCCTTGGGCGCCACCGGGCTGGCGCAATGCGCCGAGCTGGTCTGGCAGTTGCGCGGGCAGGCCGAGCTGCGCCAGGTGGAGGGCGCGCGGATGGCGCTGCAGCACAACCTGGGGCTGGGCGGCGCGTGCGTGGTGACGCTGTACCAGGCCGCCTGAGGAGACCGCCATGCTGGACACCCGCCATATCGGCGCCGCCTTGCCCGTGTTCTCCGCCACGGTGGAAGCGGGCCGGCTGCGCTTCTTTGCCAAGGCGACCGGGCAGGACGATCCGGTCTACACCGACGAAGCCGCCGCGCGCGCGGCGGGCCATCCCGCGCTGCCCGTGCCGCCCACATTTTTTTTCTGCCTGGAAATGGACAGCCCGCGGCCGGGCGCGATGCGGGAGCTGCTGGGCATCGACATCGGCCGCGTGCTGCACGGCGAGCAGGCCTTTGTGTACCACGCCATGGCGCATGCCGGCGACGTCCTGCGCTTTGCGCCGCGCATCGCCGACATCTACGCCAAGAAGGGCGGCGCGCTGGAGTTCGTCGTCCGGGAGACCCGGGTGACGGACGCGGCCGGACAACTGGTGGCCGAACTGCGGGCGACGACCGTCGTGCGCAACACACCTTAGGAAGGGGGCGCGATGGACGCAAGAATGAACCGCGACGCCAGGCCCGGCGACGCGCTGCCCGGCTTCACGGCGGGGCCCGTCACCCGGCATGCGCTGGCGCTGTACTGCGGCGCGTCGGGCGACCACAACCCGATCCACGTGGACCTGGACTTTGCGCGTTCGGCGGGCATGGACGACGTGTTCGCGCACGGCATGCTGTCGGCGGCCTACCTGGCGCGCCTGCTGACGAACTGGGCGCCGCAATCGGCGCTGCGCGAACTCGCGGTGCGCTTCGTGGCCATCACGCACGTGGGCGACGAGGTGCGCTGCACGGGACAAGTCGTCGAGCGCTGCGACGCGCACGGCGAGACCCGGCTGCGGGTGCGGCTGGATGCGCGCAGCCAGGGCGGGGAACTCAGGTTGAGCGGCGTGGCCGTGTTGGCCGTCGCATGAAGACAGACCAGGAGAGAGTCGATGGGAACGCTTGAAGGCAAGGTCGCGCTGGTATCCGGCTCGGGGCGCGGGATCGGGCAGGAGATCGCGCTGAAGCTGGCGCGCGAGGGCGCGAAGGTGGTGGTCAATGACCTGGACCCGGGGCCGGCCGAAGAAACGGTGGCGTTGATCCGCAAGGCGGGCGGGCAGGCCCGGGCCTGCGCCGGCAGCGTGACCGAGGCCGGCTTTGCCGAGCGTTTCGTCGGCACGGCGGTGGAGGCGTTCGGGGGCCTGGACATCATCGTAAACAATGCCGGCTACACCTGGGACAACGTGATCCAGAAGATGACCGACGAACAATGGGACGCGATTCTGGCCGTGCATTTGTCCGCGCCTTTTCGCATATTGCGCGCCGCCTCCGGCTTCATCCGCGAGGCGGCCAAGGCGGAAGCCGCGCAGGGCCTTGAGGTGTTCCGAAAGGTGGTCAACATCTCTTCGACCTCCGGCGTGATGGGCAACGCGGGCCAGGCCAACTACGCCGCCGCCAAGGCCGGCGTCAACGGACTGACCCGCGCGCTGGCCAAGGAATGGGGGCGCTACAAGGTCAACGTGAACAGCGTTGCCTTCGGGCTGATCAAGACCCGCCTGACCGAAGCCGCCGCGGACGGCGACGCCACGCTGGACATCGAAGGCCGGCGGATCAAGGTGGGCGTGAATCCGCAGGTGCTCAAGAACGCCGAAAGCCTGATCCCCATCGGGCGCGCCGGCACGTCGGCTGAAGCGGCGGGCGCGGTCTACCTGTTCTGCCTGCCCGAATCCAACTATGTCAGCGGCCAAGTCCTGGTCGTGGGCGGCGGCCGCCCTTGAGCGGCCGGGAGAACGCGATGGATACGCCCCGGCAAGGCTGGATGGACGCCGACCTGACGTTGTTCCAGGATTCGACGCGGCGCCTGTTCGAAAACGAATTCGCGCCCGACGAGGAAAGGTGGCGCAAGCAGCAGCACGCCGACCGCGAGATCTGGCGCAAGGCGGGCCGGATGGGACTGCTTTGCGTCAGCATGCCCGAAGCCTACGGGGGCGGCGGCGGCAGCTTCGCCCACGAGGCCATCGTGGCGTCGGAGCAGGCGCGCGCGATGGTCCATGGCTTTAGCAACAATGTGCACAGCGCCATCCTGGCGCACTACATCCTGAATTACGGCACCGAGGCGCAGAAGCAGCGCTGGCTGCCCGGGATGGCGACCGGCGAGCTGGTCGGCGCCATCGCGATGAGCGAGCCCGGAGCGGGTTCCGACCTGAAAAGCGTGCGCACCACGGCGGTCAAGGAGAAGGGCGAATACGTGGTCAGCGGCTCGAAGACCTTCATCACCAACGGCCTGCACGCGGACCTGGTCTGCGTGGTGGCCAAGACGGATCCGCAGGCGGGGTCCCGGGGCGTGTCGCTGATCATGGTCGAAACGCAGGGCCTGCCGGGCTTCCGGCGCGGGCGCCTGCTGGAGAAGCTGGGCCAGAAAAGCCTGGACACGGCCGAACTGTTCTTCGACGGGGTGCGGGTGCCGGAGGGCAACCTGCTGGGCGAGGCCGAAGGGCGGGGCTTTGCGCAGCTGATGCAGCAGCTGCCCCGCGAACGCCTGCTGATCGCGGTCAGCGCGGTGGCCACCATGCGGCGCGCCATCGACGAAACCGTCGCCTACGCCACGACGCGGCAGGTCTTCGGACAGGCGCTGATCGACATGCAGAACACGCGGTTCAAGCTGGCGGAGTGCGAGACCGTCGCCACGGTCGCGGCGCGCTTTGTCGACGACTGCATCGCGCGGCAGCTGGACGGAACCCTGGACCTGTCCACCGCCGCCATGGCCAAGTGGTGGACCACGCAGATGAACTGCCAGGTGATCGACGAGTGCCTGCAGCTGCATGGCGGCTACGGGTACATGCTGGAATACCCCATCGCCAGGATGTACGCGGATGCGCGGGTGGGCAAGATCTACGGCGGTTCCAATGAAATCATGAAAGAGATCATCGCGCGCGGCATGGCCGCCTGACGCGGCGCGCCACGGCGCGGGAACGGGTGACAGGAGACAGGCATGCAGCAAGCGCATTACCGGTACTGGCCCAAGGGCCTGCCCAAGGACATCAGCCAGCCCCAGTCCAGCCTCTGCTTCAACCTGGAGGCGTCCGCCGCCCGCTATCCGGGCAAGCCGGCCATCGTGTTCTACGACGCCATGCTGGACTATGCGCGCGTCAAGCGCGAGGCCGACGCCATGGCGGGATACCTGCAGCATTGCGCGGGCGTCAAGGCCGGCGACCGCGTGCTGCTGCTGAGCCAGAATTGCCCGCAGTTCATCATCGCGTATTACGCCATCCTGCGGGCCGATGCGGTGGTGGTGCCGGTCAACGCGATGAGCACGCCGGACGAACTGGCGCATTACCTGGACGACAGCGGGGCCAAGGTGGCGTTTGCGGCGCAGGAGCTGTGCGCGCGTCTCTCCGGCTTTGTCGAGGACGGCCGGCTGGCGCGCGTGATCGTCCACACGTACTCGGACTACCTGGGCGCAAGCCGCGAAGAGCCGGCGCCGCCGGAATGGATCGCCGCGCCCCGGCGCGCGCCGGACGTGCCCGGCGGCGTGCCCTGGTATGGCGCGCTGGCGGTCAACGCCGCGCCCTTGCCGCACCGGGCGGGCGCCCGGGACCTGTGCCTGCTGCCGTACACCTCGGGCACCACCGGCCGGCCCAAAGGCTGCCGGCACACGCACGGCACGCTGGGCGCGTCGCTGGTCGGCTCGCAGCTATGGCGCGGCCTGACTTCCGAGGCCGTCATCATGGGCGTGGCGCCCATGTTCCACCTGCTGGGCATGCAGAACTGCATGAACCTGCCGATCCTGCTGGGCGCGACGGTGGTGCTGCTGCCGCGCTGGGACCGCCAGGTCGCCGCGCGGCTGATGGCGCGGCATCGGGTCAGCGTGTGGGCGGCTCCGCCCGCGATGGTCGTGGACTTCTTCGCGCAGCCCGGCATCGAGGACCACGACTTGTCCAGCCTGGCGCTGCTGTGCGGCGGCGGGGCGCCCATGCCGCAGGCCGTGGCCGCGATGCTGGCCGACCGCTACGGCATCATCTTCAACGAGGGTTATGGCCTGACCGAAACGGCGTCGTTCCTGCACTGCAACCCCATGGACCGCAACAAGCGCCAATGCATCGGCGTGCCCACTTTCGGCGTGGACACGCGCATCGTGGACCCTGTCAGCCTGGCCGAACTGCCGGCGGGCGAAGTCGGCGAGCTGGCGACGCGGGGCGCGCAGGTCATGCTGGGATACTGGAACAATCCGCAGGCCGACGCCGATGCGTTCTTCATGCTGGAGGGGCAGCGCTACTTCCGCACGGGCGACCTGGGGCGGGTGGACGAAGACGGATACTTCTTCGTCACCGACCGGCTCAAGCGCATGATCAACGCGTCCGGCTACAAAGTCTGGCCCGCGGAGGTGGAGAATGCGCTGTACGAGCATCCGGCCGTGCATGAGGCATGTGTGATCGGCGTGCCGGACGACTGCCGCGGAGAAACCGTGAAGGCCCTGCTGGTGCTGCGCCCGGAGGCGCGCGCCAGCGCCAGCGAAGACGAAGTGATTGCCTGGGCTCGCGTGCGCATGGCGGCGTACAAGGCGCCCCGCATCGTGGAGTTCGTGGAGGCCCTGCCCAAATCCAGCACCGGCAAGATCCTGTGGCGGCAGTTGCAGGAGGCGGAACGGGCCACGGTTCCAGCCGCAGGCCGGCCGGGGTCCGCCCCAGGCCGCGTGCGCGATCCGGTTCGCCCCTAGGCCGGCGGACGCGCGCGCAGCACGATCCGCGTGATCTCGGAAGGCCGGCCCAGCCGGATGGGAAAGCCGTTCCACAGGCCCGCCCCGTTGCTCACGTAGAGCTGCATGCCGCCGACTTGGTACATGCCCGACACGTAGCCTTCGTTGGCCCATTGGGTGAGCAGGTGCGGCCCCAGGATCTGGCCGCCGTGCGTGTGGCCGGACAGTTGCAGGGCGGCGCCGGCTTGCGCGTGCCGCGCCGCGCCGACCGGGCGATGGCTCAGCAGGATCACCGGAGCCGAAGGCGGCACGCCCGCCATGGCCGCGGCGATGTCCGGCAGGGGCTGCCCGACGCGGGACGCCGCGCTGTCGGTGATGCCGGCCAGCACCAGGCGCTGGCCGTCGCGTTCGATGGCCACGTGCTCGTTGAGCAGCATGCGCAGGCCCAACTGCTCGAACGCCTTCAGCCAGCCGAGGTATTCGGCGTAGTACTCGTGATTGCCGGGAATGGCGATCACGCCCTGCGGGGCGCGCAGGTTGCGCAGGGGCAGCACGTCGGCGGCGCGCGCCTCGGGCGTTCCATCCACCAGGTCGCCGGTGATCAGCGTCAGGTCGGGCTCCAGGGCATTGGCGCGCGCGACGATGGCCTCCATCCAGTCCGCCTGCAGCAGGCGGCTGGCGTGCAGGTCGGTCAGGTGAACGATGCGAAAGCCGTCGAAGGCGGGCGGCAGGCCGGGCAGGGCGATCTCGATCGTCTTGACGTCCGGCACGCGGACCGCCTGCCAGAGGCCCACGGCGGACAGCGCGAGCGCGGCGGCGGCAAAGCCGGCGCGCAGCCGGGGGCAGGACAGCAGCGCCCGGCCGCGCGCGCGAGAGAAGACCGACAGCAGCAGGCCTGCAACGTCCTTGGCGAGCAGGAACAAGGCCAGCAGGATGAGCGCGCCGAACGCCCAGCCCAGCGCCATGAGGACGGCGGCGGGCACTTCGGGCGAAGCCATGGTGCCGAAGAAGTTGCGGGTGACGAGGTGATGCTCGGCGGCCAGCAGCACCAGGGCCGCCAGCAATAGCCTTGCCGTCCGGGGCCAGGCCAGCGGCCAGACGAAGCGCCAGATGACATAGAGGCCGATGAGGCCTGTGATGACATGAAACACGTAGGTAATCCTGAGGGTCTTTGTGGTTCGGGACGGATCGGCGGGGAGCCCGCCGCAGCCTGGACTTTATCCCGCGAGGGAGGGGGTGATTAGACACTGGATTGCGCATAGGCTTTGCAACGTGGCTCATGAATGGCGCGGGCGCGGCGGTCCGGCGGCGGGCGCGCTGCTCATCGCCTCGCGCGGCGTAGAATCCGAAGCGCCAGGATTCCCGGAACCCTCAATGGAAATGCCCGTTCGCCCCGCCCGCCTTGAAGATGCCGCCATGCTGCCCGCGCTCGAAGCGTCCGCGGGCAATCTGTTCCGGACCGTGCCCGGCCTGGAATGGATCGCCGACGACGAGGTGCTGCCGGAAGCCGCGCATCGGCGGCTCATCGCGCAGGGGACCGTCTGGGTTGCGCAGGCGGCCGGCGGGCCGCTGCGGGGCTTTCTCAGCGCGGAAGTATTCGGCGATGAGCTGCACATCTGGGAGCTTGCCGTCGACGCGGGATCCCAGCAAATGGGCATCGGTAAAAAGCTCGTGCAAAAGGCCTGCGCGCACGCGCTGGGCAGCGGCTTGTCCGCCGTGACCTTGACGACGTTTCGCGATGTTCCGTGGAACGCGCCCTGGTACGCCAGGCTGGGGTTCCGGCAGGAGCCGGCATGGCCGGGTTCCCGGCTTGCGGGCGTGCTGGAGGCCGAGGCGCGTCACGGGTTGCCTGCGGAGCGGCGCGTGGCGTTGCGGCTGCCGGTGGCGCGCATGTAGCCCGCGCGCTCAGCCCGCGCGCGAGTCCAGCGGCGTGCGGCAGAGGAATCGCTCGAACGCGTCCAGGTAGGCGGCTTCCGCCGCCGTCAGCTTGCGCTGCTTGTGCCAGGCCAGGAAGACGTCGATGTCGGCCACGGTGTCGGCGGGCGGCAGGCGCCGCAGTTCGCCATTGGCCACGTCGTGGCGTATCAGGTGCTCGGGCAGGAAGCTCAGGCCGATGCCCGCCACCACCATGCGGCGGATCTCCTCGATGTTGGGGGACGTGCCGACGATCCGCCCGGTGAACCCCTGCTGGTCGCGGAAGATGGTCAGCGGCGACAGCGTGTCGCCGATCTGGTCGCTGGTGAAGCACACGAAATTCTGGTCCATCAGGTCTTCGATGCCGACGCGTTGCCGCGCGAACAGCGGATGATGGCGGCCGCAGACCACGGCGTAACGGTGGCGCAGGAACAGGCGGCGCTCTAGCGCGTCGACGGGCTTGCGGCACAGGCATATGCCCAGCGCGGGAACGCGCTTGCCCAGGGCATCCAGGATGGCGGCGCTGGGCAGGACCTCGATGTGGAATTCGATCCTGGGATGGAGGCGATGGAACTGCGCCAGGAAATCGTCGTAGGCGGGGCTTTGGACCTTGCTCATCACCAGCAGCCGCAGCGTGCCCGCGACATCGGCCTGGTCCCGGGTGGCGGCATGCTCGATGCGGGCCATCGTGCCGTACATGTCGCGGGCGATGGCGTAGATCTCGTCGCCCAGGCCGGTGAGGCGGAATTCGCCATTGCGCCGGTGCAGCAGCGTGCCGCCCACGGCATCCTCCAGGCGCTTGAGCGCCTGGCTGACGGCGGGCTGGCTCAGGTGCAGCGCCTGCGCCGCCCGGCCCACGCCGCGCTCCTGCACCACGAACATGAAGGTGCGCAGCAGGTTCCAGTCCATGCGTTCGGGGGCCAGGGGCAGGGAGGCGGGGCTGCGCGAGGACGGCTGGGGCATGGGTTCAGGCGCCTGCGAGTCCGCCGAAGAAGCGCGTCGCGTTGGATTCCAGGCCCTCGATGTAGTAGCCGCCTTCCTGCACGATCAGGGTCGGCAGCCGCAAGCCGCCGACCTCGCGGCCCAGGCGCTCGAAGCCGTCCTCGGACACGCTGACCATGGCCTGCGGGTCTTTTTCGAAGATGTCGAAGCCCAGCGACAGCACGATGGCGTCGGGCTGGAACAGGTCGATCGCGCGGCGGGCCTGGGCCAGCCGGTCGAAGAACACCGATTCGGGCGAGCCGTGCGGCATGGGCAGGTTGATGTTGTAGCCATAGCCTTCGCCGGCCCCGCGCTCGTCCTCGAAGCCCGCCACCACGGGATAGAAGTTCTCGGGGTCGCCGTGGATCGACACGTACAGCACGTCGCTGCGGGCGTAGAAGATTTCCTGGATGCCCTGCCCGTGATGCATGTCGGTATCCAGGATGGCCACGCGCGAAAACTTCGATCTCAGGCGCTCCGCGGCAATCGCGGCGTTGTTCAGGTAGCAGAAGCCGCCCGCGGCGTCGCGCCGCGCATGGTGGCCAGGCGGGCGGCAGATGGCGTAGGCATGGCGGTCGCCGGCCAGCAGCGCCTCGGCCCCCGCAATGGCGCATTGGGCCGACCAGTAGGCGGAATGCCAGGTCTTGGGGCCGACCGGGCAGCTGCCGTCGGCCAGGTAGCGCCCCGCCTTCGCCAGCACGCCGCGCAGCGCGTTGGGCTCGCGCACGAACACATTGGAGACGACTTCGTCGCCCCAGTCCCCCGGCAGCTTTTTCCAGTCCTCGTGCGCGCTTTGCAGGAAGCGCAGGTAGTCCAGCGAGTGCACGGCCGACAGCGCGCCGGCGCCATGGTCGGCCGGCGTTTCTACATCGAAGCCCAGCTTGCGGGCCGCTTGCACCAGGCCGTCCAGGCGCGAGGGCACTTCCTGCGGCGTGCGCATCTTGCCACGCGAGAAGTACGTCTGCGGATGGTGGAGCTTTTGATCGTCGTGGAAGTATGCCTTCATGCCTGTGACCCCTGGGTTGACGTTGCTCGTTGCGCCGGCCGCGGTTGCCCGGCATTTTCACGGCTCGCCCGGGAAGCGGGGCGATATGAACCGACAGTTATACGCGGGCCTGCGGCATAAAAAAAATTATGAATTCTTATTCGGCGCATTACCAGGACTTATGAGCAACAAGCCGGGCGGAGGCCCCGCGCGAGGCCGGCGTTGTCATGGGGCGGGTTAACCGTGATAATTGCGACTGCTTCCTATTCAGCTAATTGCGCCAACCTTCATGCCGATCACCGAACAGACCCCCGCCGTCGCCGTGCAGCGTCTCTATGACGCGCATCACGGCTGGCTGTTCGGATGGCTGCGCCGCCGCCTGGGCAACAGCGCGGACGCGGCGGACCTGGCGCAGGACACGTTCGTGGGGCTGCTTGCCGCCTACCGGCGGCGCGCCATGCCCGACCTGCGCGAACCCCGGGCCTACCTGACGACGATCGCCAAGCGCCTGATGGTGGACCTGTACCGGCGCCATGCCTTGGAGCAGGCGTACCTGGATGTGCTGGCCGCCCTGCCGGCGCGCCACGCGCCGTCGGAGGAGCAGCGCCTGGCGATACTGCAGACCTTGCGCGAAGTGGACGCGCTGCTGGCGGCGCTGCCCGACAAGGTCCGGGTCGCGTTCCTGCTGTCGCAGCTGGACGGGCTGACCTACGAGCAGATCGGCGCCGAGATGGGCGTCAGCGTGCGCACCGTCAAGCGCTACATGGCCGAGGCCTTCACGCACTGCATCCTGGCCGCGCCATGAACGCCGCGCCGGGCTCCATCGACCCCGCAATCGCCGGCGAGGCCGCCGACTGGCTGGTGCGGCTGCATTCGGGCCGCTTTTCAGAAGCCGACCGCCAGGCCTGCGAGCGCTGGCGCCAGCGCAGCGCCGAGCACGACCGCGCCTGGACGCGGGCCCAGTCGGTACTGGCCAAGCTGGGCGGCCTGCCGTCGGGGCTGGGCCGCGCCACGATGGATGCGACGGTGTCGCGGCGAGCCGGCCTGCGCGTATTGGCCGGCCTGATCGCGGCGGCGCCGGCCGGCTGGCTGGCCTGGCAGGCGGCGCCCCGGCAATGGACCGCCGACTACGCCACGCGCAGCGGCGAGCGCCGGCGGATCGCGTTGCCGGACGGCAGCGTACTGGTGCTAAACACCGCCAGCGCCGTGGACCTGGATTACACGGGCGCGCAGCGCCTGCTGCGGCTCAAGGAAGGAGAGATACTGCTGCGCACGGCCCCTGCCGAGCCGCCGGATCCCAGGCCCCTGCTGGTGCGCACCGCCGAAGGCAGCGTGCGGGCGCTGGGCACGTATTTCACCGTGAGGCAGATGGAGGCGCGCAGCCGCGTCGCGGTCATCGAAGGCCGGGTGCAGCTTCTGCCGCGGGCCGCGCCCGCGGGCGTGGTCCTCGCGGCCGGGCAATGCGCCGACTTTTCCGCCGTGGCGGCGGATGCCCCCGCCGCCAGCCCGCATCCGCCGCAAGCCTGGCTTGACGGGGTGCTGTACGCGGACAACATGCGGCTCGCGGACTTCCTGCAAGAGCTTTCCCGCTACCGCCCCGGCCTGCTGCGCTGCGATCCGGAGGTGGCAGACCTGCGCATCTCCGGCGGCTTCCAGGTGGACGACACCGACGCGGTGCTGCTGGCCGTGTCGCGCAGCCTGCCGGTGCGGGTAGCGTATCGCACGCGCTATTGGGTCAGCGTCGTGCCGTCTTGAAGTGGCGACGGAGATTTTTTGTCGCTGGGCCGCCCCAAGACAAAAAGCCCCCTTGGGGGGCAGCAAGCGCGCGAAGCGTGCGCGGCGTGGGGGCATTTTTGTCGCTGGGCCGCCCCAAGACAAAAAAAGCCCCCTTGGGGGGCAGCAAGCGCGCGAAGCGTGCGCGGCATTTTCTTGGCCCCTTTTTTTTTCTCATCCGACAAGTCCATAGAGCACCTTCGCTTGCACCTTGTCGGGATCAGCATGTCTTTACTTGAACACCTAGCGGCCGGGCCGCTGCGCCGGACCGCCGCGGGCGCGCTATGCGCCGCGCTGGCCGCGGCCGCGCCGCTTGCCCAGGCCCAATCCGCCGCCGCCACGCCGCCGGCCGCCGCCGCGCCGACGCGGTTCGACATCCCCGCCGGCCCGTTGGGACCGGCGCTCACCGCCTTCGCGGGGGCGGCGCGCATCAATCTGTCGTTCGATCCGGCCTTGGCCGAGGGCATGCGTACGGCGGGCCTGCAGGGCGCGTGGCCGGTCGAGGAGGGGCTGGCGCGGCTGCTGGCGGGCACGCCGCTGGCGGCGCGGCGCGACGGCGCCACGGTGTATACGCTGCGCGTGCTTCCCGCGGGCCCCACGGTGCTGCTGCCGGCGCTGAGGGTCGAGGGCACGGGCGAATCCGCCTACGGTCCGGTCGCCGGCATCGTGGCGCTGCGCAGCGCCACCGGCACCAAGACCGACACGCCGATCCTGGAAATTCCCCAGGCGGTCAACGTGGTTACGCGCGACGAGATCGCCGCGCGCGGCGCCCGCAGCATCGTCGAGGCGCTGGCCTACACGCCGGGCGTCTACGCCCCGGGCGGCAGCACCGACCTGCGCTACGACAACATCTATCTGCGGGGCGGCTTTGGCGCACGCAACAACCTGGACGGCGCCCGGCTGCCGTTCGGCGCGTACAGCTTTGGCATGCTGCAGATCGAGCCGTACGGACTGGAGCGGGTCGAGGTGCTCAAGGGGCCGTCGTCCGTGCTGTATGGCCAGAACAACCCGGGCGGCCTGATCAACATGGTGAGCAAGCTGCCCACCGCTACGCCGCAGCGCGAGATCGAATTGCAGACGGGCAGCTATGGCCGCGCGCAGGCCGCGCTGGACCTGAGCGGCCCCGTGGACGAGGCCGGCCAATGGAGCTACCGCCTGGTCGCGCTGCAGCGCGACGCGGCCCAGTCTTCGCGCTACACCGAGGACGATCGCACTTTCGTCGCGCCGGCGCTGACATGGCGGCCTTCGGCGGCCACCTCGCTGAGCCTGCTGGGCTTCTACCAGAAGGACCACCAGGTGCCGCTGTACGGCAACCTGCCCGCGGCGGGCACGCTCTATTCCAATCCCAACGGCCGCATCCCGCGCGACCGCTTTCCGGGCGAGCCGGGCTGGGACACCTACGACCGCGAGCAGTACTCGGCCGGCTACCTGTTCTCGCACGCGTTCAACGACACCTGGACGGTCAAGCAGCAGCTGCGCTACAGCCACATGCGGGGCGAGGCGCGCACCGCCGCGGGCTACATGCTCAACCCCGTCGACATGCGGACATGGTCGCGCACCATGACGAGAGGGCAGGGCACGGGCGCGACGCTGAACGTCGACACCCAGGCGATCGCGCGATTCGGCACCGGCCCGGTCGGACACGAACTCCTGGCCGGCTTCGATTACCTGGACATGCGCGACACCTACAAGTTCGCCAATGTCATTGCCGGCGTGCCGGCGCTGGACCTGTTCGACCCCGTCTATGGCAAGCCGCGCCCCGGCCTGCGGGACCTCATTCCGCGCATCGACGCCCGCCAGCGCACCGAGCAGTCCGGCGTGTATCTCCAGGACCAGATCTCGTACGGCGGCTGGCTGCTGACGCTGGGCGGCCGCTACGACAGGGCAAGCAGCACCACCCGCAACCAGCTGACGTCGGGCAAGGCGACGCAGGAAGATTCCGCCTTCACGGGCAGGGCGGGACTGACCTATCTGATGGACAGCGGGCTGGCGCCCTATGTGGCGTACTCCACGTCGTTCTCGCCCACGGGCGGCACCGATTTCGAGTCCAACCCGTTCCAGCCGTCCGAGGGCCGGCAGATCGAGGCGGGGGTGAAGTACCAGCCGCCCGGCAGCGACAGCATGGTGACGCTGTCCGCCTACCAGCTGACGCAGGACAACGTGCTCACCAGCGACACCACGCCGGGGCGGCCGCCGGGTTTCCAGACCCAGACCGGCCAGACGCGCGCGCGCGGCATCGAGCTGGAAGGCAAGGCCGGCCTGGCGCGGGGCTGGGACCTGATCGCCTCGTACTCGTACGTCGACGCCGTGGTGACGCGAAGCGCCAACACCGACATCGTCAACGGCGTGCCGGAGTCGCGCGAAGGAAAGAAGCAGTACTACGCGCCGGCGCACCAGGCGGCGGCCTGGCTGGGCTACAAGGTGCAGCAGGGGCCGCTGCAGGGCCTGGGCCTGGGCGCCGGCGTGCGCTACATCGGCGCCGACTGGGGAGACCCCGCCAACACGCTGCGGATTCCGGCGGTCACGCTGGTCGACGCCGCCTTGTCCTATGACTTCGGCCAGATGCAGCCGGCGATGCGGGGGTTGACGCTGGCGCTGAACGCCAGCAATCTGTTTGACCGCACCTATGTGGGCACCTGCGTGACGTCCACCGCCTGCACCTATGGCGCGGGGCGGCTGGTGCTGGCCACGCTGAAGTATTCGTGGTGACGGTCCGCGGCCGCGCCGTCGCGGCGCGGCCCGGAACACGCATGGTTCCCACTACTGCGGCGTGATTTGCGCCGCCTTGACGATGTCCCGCCACTTTTCGCCCTCGGAGACATTGAAGCGGGCGAAGGCCGCCGGGTCCGATCCCACCGGCTTGGCCCCCAGCCCCGCGTACTGCGTCACCACGTTGGGCTGCTTGAGCGCCCGCGCGGCGTGGTCGGCCAGCTTGGCGACTATCCCGGGCGGCGTGCCCTTGGGCGCCCATAGTCCGTACCAGGTGCTGATGTCGAAACCGGGGAAGCCGGACTCCGCCATGGTCGGCACGTCGGGCAGCTCGTCGACCCGGCGCGCCGTCGTCACCGCCACCGCCCGCAGCTTTCCGGACTTGATGAACGGCATCGCCGAAGGCATGGAGTCGAACATCAGCTGGATCTGTCCGCCCACCAGATCCGTCAGTGCCGGCGCGCTGCCCTTGTAGGGCACGTGCTGCATGGGCAGCCCGGAGCGCACCTTGAACGACTCGCCCGCGAGCTGCTGCGCCGACGCCGATCCCGCCGAGCCGAAGTTCAGGGGCTGCGTCTTGCCCAGCGCCACCAGGTCCTGGACGGTGCGGACCTTGGAGGCCTGCGGCACCACCAGCACCAGCGGCACGTCCGCCAATTGGGTGATGGGCGCGAAGTCCTTGAAGGCGTCATAGCGCATCGACGCATAGATGTACGGATTGATGACGTGCAAGGACGCATTGGCCAGGAAGGTATAGCCGTCCGGCGCGGCGCGCGCCACGAGATCGGCGCCGATCATCCCGCTGGCGCCGGGCTTGTTGTCCACGATGATGTTCTGGCCGATGGTCTTGGACATTTCCGCGGCCACCAGGCGCGCCACGATGTCCGTGGGCCCGCCCGGGGGATAGGGCACGACCATGGTGATGGGCTTGTCGGGAAACGCGGCGTCGGCCGCCAGCGCTGCCGGCGAGCCGCAGGCAAGGCCCGCGGCCAGCGCGGCGGCGGCGAGAGTGGGGAGGCGCCGCGCTAGGCGGGGGCTGCGCGGCCCGGGGGCGCGTCGGGCGAGGGTGGGGTGCATGGGTTTGTCTCCGTCGTTATTTTGATCGCCACCTTGCCGACGACTTGTCGGCTTTCCAGGGCGGCGAGTGCTGCGGCAAGACCGGTGATCGGATAGACCGCCGTTACAGCTGGCCGGATCCGCTTGCTGCGGGCCCAGTCAAACAAAGTGGACATCGTGCGCTGCATGGCGGGTGCGTGGACGATGCGTTCGTCGGCGGGCGTCCAGCCTATGTAGCGGCCAAAGAAAAACCCATGCAGGGCAATGTTTTTCACAAGCAGCAGGTTCAGCGGCACATCGGGGACGCGGCCGCTGGCGAAGCCCACCGACACCATGCGCGCATTGGCCGCCGCCGCGCGCACGCTGCGCTCGAACGCCGCGCCGCCCACCGCATCGAGCACGATGTCGGCGCCGCGCCCGTCCGTCGCGGCCTTGACGGTGCGCGCCAGGTTTTCGTCGGCGGCAAACGCATGCGCGGCGCCCGCGGCCAGGGCGGCCTGGCGCTTGGCGTCCGTGCTGGCGCAGGCCAGCACGACGGCGCCCAGCGACGAGGCGATTTCCACGGCGGCCAGGCCGACGCCCGATCCCGCGCCCAGCACCAGCACCGCATCGCCGGGCTGCATGGCGGCGCGCCACAGCAAGGCGCAGTAGGCCGTCCCGTACGAGATCGGGATGGGCAGGGCGCTCAAGAGCGGCAGCGCATCCGGCACGGGATAGACGGTATGCTCGGGCAGGGTCAGGCGTTCCGCGTAGCAGCCCCAGCGCGCGAGCGCCACCACCCTGTCGCCCGGCTTCAGGCGCGAGACTTGCGCGCCGCACGCCAGGACGCGGCCGGCGGCTTCCGTGCCGGGCGCGAAGGGCAGCGGCGGCCGGCTTTGATAGCGGCCTTCGATCAGCAGCTTCGTCGCGTGGCTGACGCTTGCGTGCTCGACGGCGATGGTGACTTCGTGGGGGCCGGGGGCGGGCGCGTCGGCCATGTCCCCGGGCAAGACGTCTTCAATCGGGCCATGGCGATGGCAGATGAGTGCGCGCATCAGCGTTTCTCCTGGCGCAGGACGCCCGCGTCCAGCAGGGATTGGATGTCGGCGGCCGGCACGCCCCATTCCGTCAGCACGGCAACCGTGTGCTCGCCGACCGCGGGCGCGGCCTGCAAGGGCCTCTGCGCCGCCGTGGCGGGCACGCGCGCGAACGGCAGGGGCTTGCCGCCGCGCTGGGCCAGGGGCTCCAGCAAACCGGCATGGACCGCTTGCGGATGCGCGGCCAGGTCGTCGTAGTTCCGGACCTGCGCGTGCAGCACGTCTTCGCGCGCAAGGCGCTCCACCCAATGCCCGGTGGCCCGCGCCGCCAGTTGCGCGGACAGCTCGCGATGCAGGCGCTCGCGCTGCGCCATGCGCCCCGCGTTGCTGGCAAGCGCCGGGTCCGCCAGCCAGTCGGGCCGCTCCAGCGCGCGGCAAAGCCGGGCAAACTGGTCGTTGTTCAGCGCCAGGACGGACAAGCGTCCGTCCGCGGTATCGAACACGCCGTTGGGCGCGCTGACCGCGCCCGCCACGCGTTCGCCCGCCATGCCGAACGCCAGGATATCGTTGACCTGCAAGGCGGCGCAGGCCTGGAACAGGCTCAGCTGCACATGCTGGCCGAGGCCGCTGCGCGCGTGCCGGTACAGCGCGGCGCTGGCGGCCTGAACGGCATACAGCGCGGTGGCGATGTCGGCCATCAGCAGGCCGATCCGGCGGGGCTCGCCATCGGGCGTCTGGTTTGCGTACATCAGGCCGCTGTCGGCCTGCATCACCGAGTCCGAGGCGGGCGCATTCGAGCTGGGGCCGTCGGGTCCGTAGCCGCTGATCGACACGTACACGAGGCCGGGGCAGCGTTCGGCCAGGCTGTCGTAGCCCACGCCCATGCGTTCGGCCACGCCCGGGCGGAAATTCTGGATCACGACGTCGGCCCGTTGCGCCAGATCCGCCAGCAAGGCCCGGCCCCGCGGCTGGCGCGCATCCACGCAGACGCCGCGCTTGCCCACGTTGTAGGCGATCGACAGCGCGCTCTGGTCGTCGCGCACCACGCCGACATGGCGGCCCCAGTCGCCATCCGGCGGCTCCACCTTCACCACGTCGGCGCCCTGCTGCCAGAGAATCTGGGCGCAATAGGGGCCCGCGATCCCCTGGCTCAGGTCCAGCACGCGCAGGCCTGAATAGGGGCCGCAAGCAGGGTCGAATGGCGTGGTCGGCATGGGATGCGATAAGAGAAGGACAATGCGGTCGATGCTAGACTCGCTGACGACATTGGACAATCCACCTGTTTGTGCCTTGAATGGTGAATCATGATTGACAATATGCCCGACCTGAATCTGGTCAGACTGTTCGTGGCGATGGTGGAGTCGCGCAACCTCAGCGCCGCGGCCGTGCGCTGCGGCATGACGCGATCGAACATGTCCCATCGGCTCAAGCGGCTGGAACTCGATCTGGGCGCGCAGCTCTTTCGGCGGACCACCCGCCATGTCGAACTGACGCAGGCCGGCCAGTTGCTCTACCAGCACGGCATCCGCCTGCTGGACGAAATGCGCGCGGTGCAGGCCGCCATCGACAGCCTCGATGGCGCCGTCAGGGGCGATGTGCGCATCCGGCTTCCGACAGGCCTGGGACATCTGTACCTGGCGCCCGTGCTGCTGGACTTTGCGCGCACCTATCCCGATATTTCCCTGCGCGTGCACATCAACGACGGCATCGGGGACCTGATCTCCGCGGAAGTCGATCTTGCGCTGAAGATCACTTCCGCGCCGCCCGAGGACCACGTCGCGCGCCGCGTCTGCGGCATCCAGTGGTGCCTGTGCGCCTCACCGGATTTCCTGGCGGAAAACGGCCCGGTGCAAAAGATGGAGCAGCTTGGCCGCTGCGACCTGATTTCGCCGCAATCGCTGGGGCGCCGGTTTGACTTGCGCCTGAAGCCGGATCATGGAGATCCGCTGATCCTGCGCATTGCGCCCAGGCTGCAATCGGGCGACTACCCGTTCCTGCGCGACGCCGTCCTGGCGGGACTGGGTATCGCGTTGCTGCCCCGCTATGCCGTGTGGAGCCAGTTGCGCGACGGGACGCTGATTGAGGTCCTGCCGCAGTTCGAACCCGAAGGGGTGGGCGACGCCATCTATCTGCTGACCGCGCCCAACCGCTTTCCGTCCATGGCGACGCGCGTGCTGGCCGACTTCATTCGAGAGCACATCGAGCGGCATTTTCGGGACTGGGACAGGAACTTGGCGGCGGCCCATTGACCGCGGCCAGCAGGTCGTCGGTGTGCACCATCAGGTCGCGCACCTGGCGCAGCATCGGGTACTGGTTCAACACGGCGCCCCACTGGCGCGATGTCAGCAGTTCATGCCAGAGCGGCTCAAGGTCCTGAGCCTCCACGGCTTGCCCGTCCGCCAGGCGCGCGGCGAATTCCAGGCTGGCCTGCGCCGACAAGAGCTGCATCCGGCCGGCCGCGCCGAGCAGGCGCGGCGCCGGTTCGGCGGGCGCATCGCAGCAATAGAGCACCGTTCTGGCCAGACCGGCTTCGTCGGTCGTCAGCGCGCTAAGCGATGCGCCGGTCAGGCGCAGCGTTCCTTGCCCGCATTCAAACGGATAGGCGACGCTTGCGTCGGCCTGCGCGAGCAGGCGCAACCCGCGCAGCAGGCGCGCGAGGTCGGTGGTGGCGGCATCAACGGAGGCCTTGGCCTCGACAAGCAAACAAACGTCCCAGGCCGGCGTCGCATCGGCAATCGGCGCTTGCCGCAGCAGCGCCGCGTCCCACTCGGTCTTGGCGCGCTCGGCGCTGCCGGGCATGGACGCCGGCACGCGCATCGAGGTCGCAACGCGGTAGGGCGCTCCGGTCTCTGCGCCGAGGCGCCGGGCCAGCGCCTCCAGCGCCTGCGCGGCCAGCGCTTCGACCGCGGCGCCGCGCCGCCGCGACGCGGAGCCTTGCGCGGCGGCCGCAGGGCTGCCCGGGCGGGGGCCGTTGCGGTCCCACAGCGATTGATACTGCTGAACGAGTTCATCCGACGCCAGGGCATCCAGGCGCTGCAGGCGGGCCAGCCCGGGATCGTCCAGCAATTGCGTCAGGCCGCGCCTGACCGGCGCATCGTGCCCGGTCTCGGGCAGGGCGAGGACATGCCGCGCAATCGCGGCGAGCGCGGACCACGACGCGGAGCCGGCCGCGGCGTGTAATTGCGCCAATGCCTCGCGCTGCGGGCCGGGCGGCAGGCGTTGCTGCTTGCCGGGATGCGCGATCCCATTGATGGCCGTGTGGACGGCGCGGCGGTCCTGGCCGGCGTGCGCGGACAGCGACGCATGCTCGCGCACCCGTGGCGCCCGGTGGCGCAGCGCCATGGCCTGAAAGACAGGATCGCCTTGCGGGGCGCGCATGGCTTCACGTATCAGCCGCGCAAGCGATTCGACGAACAGGCGCTTGACGGCCGCGTCCGGCGCCGCGCCGCCGAGCAGCGCCACGCGGGCCTGCTCGATCGCAATCGCGAGCGCCGTCGCCGGATCGGATTCCTGCATCGCCGGCGTTGCGGCGGGCATGGGCGGCACGCGATAGCGGCGCGCGACGGCGCGCAGCGTCTCGTCAAGCAAAGAGGGGGACGGCAGCGTGGACATGATGTGATCAAGCGCCTCTACCAGGGCACGACCGACAGCGCGACGGAAGCGATGACGACGAGGACGACGAGTGTCAGGATGTGCTTGGTTCGCATTGATGCTCCTTGGTGTGTGATCCACTACGACACTACCTGCTATCGCATGCTTGATCTGATTCCGAAGTTTATATTCCACGTCCGAAGGTTTCGGCGCGCTGACGGGAACGTCTTGAACGCCTGCGCGTCCGCGCCGCCGGGGCTTCGCGGTATAACTGTCGCAACGCGGTCCGCGGCGCCCCTTGCGCCGCGCCGGATCGGGAGCATGCCATGCGCGACATCGTGCAATTGCGTCCGGAAGGCCTGTATTGCCCGGCCGGGCGGTTCTACATCGATCCCTGGCGGCCCGTGGACGTCGCCGTCCTGACGCACGGCCACGGCGACCACGCCCGCGTGGGCATGGGCTGCTATCACACCAGCGCGGAAGGCCTGCCCATCCTGCAGTGGCGCCTGGGGGACCAGGACTATCGCGTCCACGGCTATGGCCAGGGCTTCATCCTGGGCGACGCCCGCGTGTCCCTGCATCCGGCCGGCCACGTCCTGGGATCGGCCCAGGTCCGCATCGAGGCCGAAGGCCAGGTCTGGGTCGTCTCCGGCGACTATAAGCGCCAACCCGATCCGACCTGCAGCCCGTTCGAGGTCGTCGCCTGCGATACCTTCATTACCGAAGCGACCTTCGGCCTGCCGATCTACCGTTGGCCCAGCGCCGCCGACGTGGCGCGCGACATCGCGCAATGGCGCGACCATTGCGCCGCGCGCGGCGAGGCCGCCATTTTGTATTGCTATGCGCTGGGCAAGGCGCAGCGGGTGCTGGCGGAACTGAAGCCCTTCATCGACCGCCCGGCCTATCTGCACGGCGCCATTGCCGCGGGCGTCGACGTGTACCGCCGGGCGGGCATCGCCATGGCCGACACCCGCCTGGTCATCGATGCCGACGGCGCGCCGGGCACGGGGTTTGCTGGGGAACTCGTCCTGGCGCCGCCGTCGGCCGCGGGCAGTGCATGGCTGCGGCGGTTTCGCAAGGCGCAGCACGGCTTTGCCTCGGGGTGGATGCGGCTGCGCGGCAACCGGCGGCGCCGCAATATGGACCGCGGCTTTGTCGTGTCCGACCACGCCGACTGGCCGGACCTGCTGCGCACCATCCGCGAGACCGGGGCGCGCCGCGTGATCGCCACGCATGGCGACACGGACGCGCTGGTGCGCACGCTGAACGAGTCCGGCATTGCCGCCGAAACACTGGCCACGCAGTACGGCGAGGACGACTAGGGCCTGTGCGAGGCTCCTTTTAGTGTGAACAGGCCCTAGAGACGGAACCACGCATGAAGCGATTCGCGGCGTTGTATCAGGAACTGGACCGCAGCACCGCCACCTTGGACAAGCGCGCGGCGCTGGTGGCGTACTTCCGCGATGCGCCGCCGCGCGACGCCGTCTGGGCGCTTTATCTGCTGGCGGGCGGCAAGGTCACCAGCGCGCGCCGCAAGATCGCCGCGGTGGGCGAAATGCGCGCCTGGGCCGCCACGGCCTCGGACACGCCGCCATGGCTGGTGGACGCCAGCTACGACCAGGTGGGCGACCTGGCCGAAACCCTGGCCCTGCTGGTGCCCGACCCGGCGCAGGCGGCGCCCGAGCGCGGCCTGGCGGACTGGATCGAAGAGGTGCTGGTGCCGGTCGCCAATCGCGACGAGGCCGAGCGCCGCGAGGTCATCGTGGCGGCCTGGCTGGGCCTGCCGTTCGAAGAGCGCCTGGTCTTCAACAAGCTCCTGACCGGCGCGCTGCGCGTCGGGGTGCCGCAACGCATGGTGCAGCAGGCGCTGGCCGAAATGTCGGGCGTGCCGATCGCGCGGATCGCCCAGCGCATGCTGGGGGCATGGTCGCCCAGCCCGGCGTTCCTGCGGGACCTGCTCAGCGCGGAAGAACTGCCCGGCGACCGCCAGCAGCCTTATCCCTTCTTCCTCGCGTCGCCGCTGGAAGGCGATCCGGCCGGCCTCGGCGCTATCGGCGATTGGCTGCTCGAATGGAAGTGGGACGGCATCCGCGCCCAGCTGATACGGCGCCACGGCGAGGTCGCGCTCTGGTCGCGCGGCGAAGAACGCCTGGATGGCCGGTTTCCGGAAGTGGAGGCCGCCGCCGCCGCGCTGGACGTGGACTGCGTGCTGGACGGCGAGCTGCTGGCCTGGCAGGACGACACGTCCGAGCCCATGCCGTTTGCCGCCTTGCAGACCCGCATCCAGCGCCTGAAGCCCGGCCCCAGGTGGCTGGCCGAGGCGCCGGTGCGGATGCTGGCCTACGACCTGCTGGAGTTGAACGGAACAGACTTGCGCGAGCTGCCGCAAGCCGAACGCCGCGCGCGATTGGAAGCGCTGCTGCGCCGGCATCCCGATCCGCGCTTGCGGCTGTCGCCTGTGGTGGCGCCGTCCAGCTGGGACGAGGCCGGCGCGCTGCGCGCCGAGTCGCGCGAGCGCGGGGTGGAAGGCTTCATGCTCAAACGCCGCGGCGCCGCCTACCAAAGCGGCCGGCGGCGCGGAGACTGGTGGAAATGGAAGATCGATCCGCTCACCATCGACGCCGTGCTGCTCTATGCGCAATCGGGCCACGGCCGCCGCAGCACGCTCTACACCGATTACACCTTCGGCCTGTGGCAGGGCGATGCGCTGGTGCCCGTCGCCAAGGCCTATTCCGGGCTGGACGACAAGGAGATCCTGGAACTGGACCGCTGGCTGCGCGCGCATACGCGCGAACGTTTCGGGCCGGTGCGCTCGGTGGATCCGGTGCAGGTATTCGAGCTGGGCTTCGAAGGCGTCAACCTGTCCAAGCGGCACAAGTCCGGCGTGGCGGTGCGCTTTCCGCGCATCCTGCGCTGGCGGCACGACAAGGCGGCCGGGCAGGCCGACCAGCTGGACACGCTGAAGGCGCTTGCGCGATGAGCGCGCAGCGCCGGGCCTGGGACGCGCCGCTGGCGGCGTGGTTCGCGGCGCGCGGCTGGAAGCCGGCGGCATTCCAGCGCGAGACCTGGCGCCGCTATCTGGCGGGCGAATCCGGCCTGCTGCACACGCCGACCGGCAGCGGCAAGACCCTGGCGGCGTTCGGCGGCCCCTTGCTGCAGGCGCTGGCCGACGCCGGCGCGGCGCGCGCGCCGGAAGGGGCGGGGCCGCGCGTGCTGTGGGTCACGCCGCTGCGCGCGCTGGCCGCCGACACGGCGCGCGCCCTGGCGCAAACCGCGGGCGACCTGGATATTGCATGGACCGTCGCGCTGCGCACGGGCGACGCCAGCGCGCGCGACAAGCGGCTCGCCCGCCAGGGCAAGGCGCATGTGCTGGTGATCACGCCGGAATCGCTGGCGCTGTTGCTGTCCTATGCGGACGCGTCCGCGCGTTTTCGCGCCCTGCGCTGCATCGTGGTGGACGAATGGCACGAACTGCTGGGAAACAAGCGCGGCGTGCTGCTGCAGCTGTGCTTGGCGCGGCTGCGGCGCTTGTCGCCAGAGACGCGGACCTGGGGCTTGTCCGCCACCCTCGGCAACCTGGAAGAAGCGCGTTCGGTGCTGCTGCCGCATGCGCCCGGCAGTCCGCTGGTTGCGGGCGCGCGGCCGCGCAAGATCACCGTCGCCACCCTGTTGCCCGAGCGCGATGGCGCCATGCCGTGGGCGGGGCATTTGGGCCTGTCGCAATTGCCGCGCGTGTTCAAGCGCCTCTTTGACGTGCGCGCCAGCCTCTTGTTCACGAACACCCGCGCCCAGGCGGAACTGTGGCATCGCGCGCTTGAATCGATCTGGCCCGAGGACCCGGCCACGCTGGCGCTGCATCACGGCTCGCTGGATCCCCGGCTGCGGGCCGCGGCGGAGCAGGGCTTGCGCGACGGCGCGGTCCGTTGCGTGGTGGCCACCTCCAGCCTGGACCTGGGCGTCGATTTTCCCGCCGTGGACCAAGTGCTGCAGATCGGCAGCCCGAAAGGCGTTGCCCGCCTGCTGCAACGGGCGGGCCGCGCCAGGCACCGGCCGGGCGAATCGGGCCATGTCATCTGCGTGCCGGCCCAGGCGCTGGAACTGATCGAATATGCCGCCGCCCGCCAGGCCATTGCGCGCGGCGAAATCGAATCGCGGCCGCCGCCGACCGGCAGCCTGGATGTGCTGGCGCAGCACGCCGTGACGCTGGCGCTGGGCGGCGGCTTCGACGCGCATGCGCTGTTCCTCGAAGTCCGCGGCACCCATGCCTATGCCGCGCTGGACCCCGGCACCTGGCAGGCCGTGCTGGATTTCATCGTGCAGGGCGGCCGGGCGCTGGCCAAGTACCCGGACTTTCACCGCGTCGTGCGCGACGACGACGGCTGCTACCGCGTGCATGACCGCCGCATCGCGCTGCGTCATCGCCTGTCCATCGGAACCATCACCGCCGACGGCGCCGTGTCCGTGAAGTATCTGCGCGGAGGCGGGCTGGGTTCGGTGGAGGAGGGTTTTCTGGCGCGCCTGCGTCCGGGCGACCGCTTCCAGTTCGCGGGCCGCACGCTGGAACTCGTGCGGCTGGAAGGCATGACCGCCTACGTGCGGCGGGCCAAGGGCGGCGACGGTCCGGTCGCGACCTGGCAGGGCGGGCGCATGCCCTTGTCCACGCAGCTGGCGCGCGAAGTGGAAAGCCTCTATGCCCATCCGGGTTCGCACCCTGAAATGCGCGCCGTGCAAGCGCTGCTGCGGATCCAGGGGCAGGCCAGCGCATTGCCGGACCGCGGGCGCCTGGTGGCCGAGCGCGTCGGCACCCGGCGCGGCATGCACCTGTTCCTGTTCCCGTTCGCCGGGCGCGCCGTCCACGAGGGCATGGCGGCCATGATCGCGCTGCGCTGGGGCAGGCTGGCTGCCAATACGTTTTCCTACACCGTTAATGACTACGGCCTGATGCTGACGTTGGCGGAATCCGCCGCGCTGGACGACGCGCTGCTGCGGCGGCTGCTCAGCCCGGATGGCATGGCGCAAGACTTGCGCGATGGCGTCAACCTGGGCGAACTGGCGCGCCGGCAGTTCCGCGAGATCGCGCGCGTCGCGGGGTTGCTGACGCCGTCGCTGCCCGGCAGGGCGGCGCGCTCGCTGCGCCAGGAGCAGGCCTCCAGCGGCCTGCTCTACGACGTGCTGCGCCGCTACGACCCGGATCATCTGCTGCTGGCGCAGGCCGAGCGCGAGGTCTTCGAATTGCAGCTTGAAGCGCCGCGCCTGCTGGCTGCGCTGCAGGACTGCGAGGGCCGGACGCTGGCGCTTGCCGAACCGCGGGCGCTGACGCCCCTGTCGTTTCCCCTGTGGACGGAAAGCCTGCGCGGACAGATCAGCACGGAAACCTGGCAGGTCCGCGTCAAGCGCGCCGCCGCGCAACTGGAGAAGCGCTATGCCCGAATCGCCCGATGACGCGCTTTGCGTCGCGTTGGCCGGCGAGCCCATGGTCCTGCTGGGCGGGCGCGCCATGCATTGGCCCGCGCGCTCGCGGCTGATCATCGCGGACCTGCATCTGGGCAAGAGCCACGTGTTCCGGCGGGCCGGCATCGCCGTGCCCAGCGGCGCCACGCAGGATGACCTGCTGCGCCTGGCGCGCCTGGTGGAACAGACCGCGGCGCGCGAGCTGTGGATCGTGGGCGACGTGCTGCACGGACCGGCGTCGCGGGCCGCCTGGCGCGACGCCTGGGCGCATTGGCGGGGCGAGCATGCTGGGCTGGACGTGGCGGCGCTGACCGGCAACCACGATCGCGCGCTGGACGGCGCGTCTTTCGGCATGCGCCAACTGGGCGAGGCGCAGGAAGACGGCCCGTTCCTGTTCCGCCATCTGCCGCAGGCCGATCCGCGAGGCCGCCATGTGATTGCGGGCCATGTGCATCCCAAGACCCGCGTGCCGGGCGTGCCGCGCAGCTGGCCGGCGTTCTGGCTGAGGCCGGGAATCACCGTGCTGCCGGCGTTCTCCGATTTCACGGGCGGACATGGTGTCTACGCAGGCCGGGGCGATGCGCTGGTGGCCTGCGTGGAAGGCGCCGCGCTGCCGCTCGGCCGGGCGCCGCAAGAGCCGCCATCGTCGTAACGGCGGGCACGGCGCTTGCTGGATAAGGCGACCTCTTATCGCAGCCGCCTCCCGCCATGACCGTCCGCCCGGGCTTTGCCTCCACCCCCACCGTTTCCGTGCGGGCGATCCGCCAGATCCTGGCCGAGACCCAGCCGCCGCTGGATCCCGGGCTTTGGCTGCGCGCGCTGGCGGATGGCGGATGCGACCAGCTCCCCATGCCGGGCTCCGGCGCCACGCTGGCGCGCTGGCAGGCGCTTGCCTGTGTCGGGGCGGTGGACCTGAGCCTGGCCAAGCTCTACGAGGGACATACGGACGCGCTGGCCATCCTGGCCGAATTGCGTGCGCCGACGGCGTTGCGGGAGGCGCGCCTGTGGGGAGTCTGGTGCGCCGAGCCGCCGGATCATCGTGTTGATATCCACCCCCGGGCTGACGGCTCGACAGCGCTGCGCGGGACCAAGGCCTGGTGCTCGGGCGCCGCGGCGCTCACCCACGCCCTGGTGAGCGGATGGAGTCCGGCGGGAGAGCCGTGCCTGGTCGCCGTTGCGCTCGATCAGGCCGGCGTCGCGATCACCGGCCGGGGCTGGCACGCCGTTGGCATGCGGGCAGCGGCAAGCGTCGATGTGATCTTCGAGGACGCCGTGGGCGTGCCGGTGGGCGCGCCGGACGCGTATGTGCGCCGGCCAGGCTTCCTGCATGGCGGCGCGGGCGTCGCGGCCTGCTGGTACGGCGGACTGACCCGGATTGCGCAGTACCTGCGCGGGGCGCTGCCGGCGGACTCGCCCGATCCTCACCGTCTGGCGCACCTGGGCGCCATCGACGTCGCGCTGGCGCAAGCGCGCGCCGTGCTGCGCGAGACCGCCGCCGACATCGACTCGCACCCCGAAGACCCCTGCGCGCCGGCTTGCGCCCGAGCCCGCCTGGCCGTGGAAGCCGCGGCCGCGCAAGTGCTGGAGCGCGCCGCGCGGGCGCTGGGCGCGGGGCCCTTGTGCCGCGATGCGGGTTTTGCGCACATGATGGCCGACCTGCCCGTCTTCATCCGGCAAAGCCACGCGGAACGCGACCAGGCCGCGCATGGCGGCGCCATCCTCAAGCTGCGGGAGGCGCCGTGGGATCTGTAGCCGCCGACCATTTTGAACGGCTTTACCGCGAACACGCCGACCCCTGGAATGTTGCGGGCGCATGGTACGAACGCCGCAAGCGCGGGCTGTTGCTTGCCGCCCTGGGGAGGGAGCGCTATGGCCATGCATTCGAGCCGGGCTGCGGCGCCGGAGACCTGACGCTGCGCCTGGCGCAACGCTGCGACCGCGTCTGCGCCGTCGACGTCGCAAGCGCCGCCATCGGACGCTGCCGGGCGCGGCTGGCCGACGCCGGCATCCGCCACGTGGACGTCCTGACCTTGAACCTGCCGGGGCAATGGCCGCCGACGCCGCCGGGCGGCTTCGACTTGATCGTCGTGTCCGAACTGGCGTACTACCTGGACGCCGCGGCGTTGGCGCGATTCCTGGATGCGGTCGATGCCTCGCTTGCGCAGGGGGGCGAACTCGCGGCCTGCCACTGGCGCGCGGACTTCAGCGACCGCGCGCAAGCCACCGATGTCTTGCATGACGCCATGGCGGCGCTTGCCGGGCTGGTTCCGACGGCGCGCCACGAGGAAGCGGAATTCCGCCTGGACCTGTGGCGCAGGCAATCCTAGAGAGCGGCCCATGATCGGAATCTGCATTCCCGCGCACAACGAAGAACATCACATCGCGGCCTGTCTGCGCGCGGCGATGCGCGCGGCCCGCCACCCGGGCCTGTCGGCGGAACCCGTCCGGATCGTGGTGGTGCTGGACCATTGCCGCGATCGCACCGCCCAGCTGTCCGCCGCCTGGCCCGTGCATTGCCTGACCATCCAGGCACGCAATGTCGGCGTGGCGCGCGCGCTGGGCGCGCGGCACCTGCTGGACGCCGGCGCCCGCTGGCTCGCCTTCACGGACGCCGACCCGCGCGTGTCGGAGGGCTGGCTGGTCGACCAGCTTTCCCTGGGCGCCGAGGTCGTCTGCGGCACGGTGACGGTGACCGGCTGGGAGGAGCACGGCGCGCACGCGCAGCGGGCGCGCTTGCGGTTTGCGCAGCACTATCAGGATCGCGAAGGCCACCGGCATGTGCACGGCGCCAACCTGGGTATCGCGGCGCAAGCGTACCGCAGGACAGGCGGCTTCATGGGCCTGTCGTGCAGCGAGGACCAGGCCCTGGTCGACAAGCTGGAGCAGGGCGGCGCGCGCATCGCCTGGACCTGCCTGCCGCGCGTGACCACCAGCGCCCGGCCGTACTCCCGCGTCGAGGGCGGGTTTTCCTGCGCGCTGCGTCAGGGCTGGGGGACGGGCGACTGATGCCCCCCGGCACAAGGCTTATCTATCGGGCGGCCTGTGCGCGACGGCGACCGCCACCGCGCCGTTGGGAAGCCGGTACTTTCCGCCTCCCAGCCAGGTGACAGGCTCGCCCGTCGGCAACGTGCACACGTATTGCGGCACCGGCGCGACATCCTGGTTCCGCTTCACGATGAGACGCCGTTCGACGCGGCACGTGGACCGGTCCGGCAGCTTGACGATTACATCGGACAACCTTGACCCTGAAGCCATATGCACCTCCTGTATGTCGCTTGGTCTTACTCCCTGATCCGGCGATTGACCCGGGGCTGGATGCGCCCGTTCCTGGTGCTTCATTCTTAGCATCCGCGCGCGGGGTTGGCCTATCGGCCTTTCAGGGCATAGACGCCGCCGAAAGTAGGCAGGCGCGCGGCGCCGCCCGTGTTCCGGCACAGCACTTGCTGCCCGAGCTTGACCAGGGAACGGCCTGGCGCCGGGCCCGCGCGAATTTGCTCAATTGAAGGAGACACGCGATGAACAAGGATCCGAGGTACATGCCCAGATATCGCGGCGACGACGCCGAGCGGGAACGGGAGGCGGACCAGGCCCGCGGCCCTTATCGTCCCGCGCAGCAGCGCGGCCGTCCGGGCGGCCAGGAAGGCCGCGATCCGCGCGCATACGGCCGGGGCGCGGATCAGGAGCCCTGGCAAGACCCCGCGCCTTCCTTTGGCTATCAGGGCGAGGGGACACGCCCGGCGCCTGGCACACGCGCGACCCGCGAGCCCGTGCGCAGCCGCAGCGCGGATCCGGGCCAGAGCAGCTATGGCGGGTTCTCGCAGGAAAATCCGTCGTATCAGCGGCAGCAGGTCTACGGCGCGCGCGATTCCGGATATGAGGGACCCACATCATTTGGCGACGACGAAGGCGGGTACTACGGGGACCGTCCCTCGGGACGCGAAGAGCCCATGTCCTTTGAAACCGCGGAGCGCGGCGGATATGGCGGCGGCATGACGGCGTGGCGGGACCGGGGTTCGCAGCGGACCGACCCCAAGGGCTACATCCGCTCGGATGAGCGGGTGCGCGAGAACGTGTGCGAAACGCTGGCGCACAGCGGCCTGGATGTCAGCGACGTCTCCGTCACGGTCACCGACGGAAAGGCGATCCTGGAAGGGACGGTCCCTGACCGCCCCACCAAGCACCGCGTCGAAGATTGCACCGACGCGTGCGCGGGCGTGAAGGATGTGGAGAACCGGATCCGCGTCGCCGGTTCGGCGCAGGCGCGCCAGGCCGGGCCCACGGGCCCGGCCGGCGACACATGACGCGGGCGCGCGGCCGGGAATGATGCTTGCTGGGAATATCCAGATAGCCAACGACAGGAGCTAGACCATGACCAAGTCCAAGGAAAACAAGCCCAACGCGAGCGAGGACGACACGCCGCGCACCGAGCAGGCCAGCCATCGCGACACGCAGAACCGCAGCAAGAAGGAGGGCCACGTATCGCAGATAGGCACGGGCCAGGATCAGCAGAGCCAACGCAACCGGGGGCAAGGCGCGCGCAGCAAGCCCTGAAGCAGCAGTCAGCCGCGCCCGCGCGCGTCACCCACGGACGGTAGAGCATGGACGGCATATGGGATTTTCTGCAGTGGCCGGCAATGGCCGCGTCGCTGGCTGCGGCTTGGCTCGTGGCGTCGCTGGGCATGGCCAGGCGCAACGCGGGGTTCTGGATATTCCTGCTGAGCAATGTCCTGTGGGTGGCCTGGGGGTGGCACGATGGCGCCTACGCGCTCATCGCCTTGCAGCTTGGCCTGGCCGCGCTGAACATACGCGGCGTCATGAAAAATGACGCGTCGCAATCTTCCCCTGCGCGCGACGGCTCTTGAAGACGCTGACCTGCGCACGGCAGAGGCCTATACTTTCTAGTCACGCACGCTACAGCACACGACATGGGCGTCTGCCGCCTTACCCCCGCGCGGCGTGTGCCGGGCATCTGGTGCTTTGAGGTCATGGCCCCTTGCGCAGGAGGCATATTCCATGTCGCGCCCACGGATATAGACGGCTTACTTTAGACGTTGTGCAGTCCATCACCTTCAAGGAGGTGTGTGATGAGCAAACTGTCCAGTGGCGCCCTCGATGACCTGAGAGCCTCGGTAAGAGGCCAGATCCTGGCGCCTGACAATGCCGGCTATGACGATGCCCGCAAGGTCTGGAATGCCATGGTCGACCGCCGGCCCGCCGTCATTGTGCGGTGCGCCGGCACGGCGGATGTGCGCCGCGCGGTGGATTTCGCGCGAGACAACAAACTGGTGGTGTCCGTGCGCGGCGGCGGCCATAACATCGCGGGCACGGCGGTCTGCGATGACGGGATGATGATCGATCTTTCCCCGATGAAATCGGTGCGGATCGATCCCCAACTGGCCAGGGCCTATGTCGAGCCCGGCGCCACGCTGGCCGACTTCGACCACGAAGCCCAGGCATACGGCCTGGCGGTGCCCTTGGGCATCAACTCGACGACCGGCGTCGCCGGCCTGACCCTGGGAGGCGGCTTCGGGTGGCTTAGCCGCAAGCATGGCATGACCGTCGACAACCTGGTCTCGGCGGACGTGGTCACCGCCGACGGCAAGGTCGTCCGCGCCAGCGCCAGCGGCAACGAGGACCTGTTCTGGGCGATCCGTGGCGGGGGCGGAAACTTCGGGGTGGTGACGATGTTCGAGTTCCAGCTTCATCCCGTGGGGCCGCAGATCTATGGCGGGCTCGTGGTATTGCCGCTGGAGCAGGGCAAGCAGGCGCTCCTGAAGTATCGCGCCGCGCTTGCGGCGATGCCTGAAGAACTGACGGTCTGGGCCGTTCTGCGGCAGGCGCCGCCGCTGCCTTTCCTGCCGGAAGCGGTGCACGGCAAGCCGATAGTGGCTTTCGCCATGTGCTACACGGGCGGCCTGGACAAGGGGCCGGACGCCGTGAAAGAGGTGCGGGAGTGGGGCCAGCCCTACGGCGAACACCTGGGTCCCATGCCTTACGCCGCCTGGCAGAAGGCCTTCGATCCCCTACTGACCCCGGGGGCGCGCAATTACTGGAAGTCGCACAACCTGGGGGAGCTGCAGGACGGGCTGATCGACGCCATCATTGCAGCCGTGGAGAACCTGCCGTCGCCGCAGTGCGAGATCTTCCTTGGCCATATCGCCGGCGCGCCGATGCGCATACCCGTCCCCACGACCGCCTATCCGCATCGCGCGGCGCAGTTCGCCATGAATGTCCATGGGCGATGGGATGATCCGAAGGACGACGAGCGCTGCATCGCCTGGGCGCGCGAGCTGTTCCGGACAACGGAGCCGTACTCGCAGGGAGGGGTGTACGTGAACTTCATGACGCAGGACGAACCGGAACGGCTGGGCGCCGCCTACGGGGCCAACTTCGACCGGCTGGTCCAGGTGAAGACCCGGTACGACCCTCAGAACCTGTTCCGGCATAACCAGAACATCAGGCCGGCGACGCCGTGAAGGGACCGCCGCGAGCAATCGCGGCGGACTCATTCAAGCTTGATGTTCGCCTTGCGAGCCACATGGTGGTCTGGGACCCGGGCACGCCGGCTATCCGCAGCTATGCAGGTTGACTCGCAGGGCAGAGTGATATTCGAAATTCTTATATCTGAACTATTCATAAATCTATAGTTCTTTAGAACCTGTTGACATAAAGAAAGGTATTGCCGATGATGCAGAAGCCCGCTCCCCGGCGGGCCAAGATAAGCACAGCGCCGCGTCCGCGGCGCAAGAGCGCGGCCACTAGAGAGGCATGCCATGGAGACATCCCCCCACAACCCCGCGCGGCGCCGCCTGCTGGCCGGCAGCGCCAGCGCCCTGGCTGCCGCCGGCCTGGGCGCCCCAATCATCGCGCGCGCCAGCGACTCCCCCGCTAAACCGGCCGCCCCGGCGGCCAAGCCGCTGCCGCCGTATGCGGCCTGGAAAGACGCCGACAGCGTCATCGTGCACAGCGCCAACACCATCGAAACCAGGCGCAGCGCGTTTGGCGACGGCGTCATCACGCCATCGCGCCAGCTCTACGTCCGCAACAACCTGCCGCCGCCCAACGCGTCCATCCTGGACGACCGCGATGCCTGGACAGTGGAAATACTGGGCGTCAAGCAACCGCGCACACTGACCGTGGGCGAACTCAAGACACTGGGCGTGGAGACGCTGGCCACGGTACTGCAATGCTCCGGCAACGGTCGCAAGTTCTTTCCCCACAAGCCCAGCGGCACGCCATGGGAGGTCGGCGCAGCCGGCTGCGTCATGTGGACGGGCATTCCGGTCCGCACCCTGGTCGAATACCTGGGCGGCGTGGACGGCGCACCCAGCTACATGACGGGTACGGGCGGGGAATCGCTGCCCGAAGGCCTGGATCCCAAGACCCTGATGGTGGAACGCTCGGTGCCTCGCGAGGCTATGCAGGACGCCATGCTGGCCTGGGAAATGAACAACGAGCCGCTGACGCTGGCCCATGGCGGTCCGCTGCGGCTGATCGTGCCGGGCTACACCGGCGTGAACAACGTCAAGTACATCAAGCGGCTGGCCTTCACCGCCGAACAAAGCCCCGCGAAAATCCAGCAGACCAGTTATCGCCTCGCGCCGATAGGCTCCAAGCCGGGCCCCGGCAACCCTTCGGTCTGGGGCATGGAGCCCAAGTCCTGGATCACCACCCCCGGCGCGGATGGCCAGGCCGTCAAGGCCGGCCGCGCCGTGGTGCGCGGCGTGGCCTTTGGCGGCATGCATGCGGTCAAGCGGGTGGACGTGTCCATCGACGGAGGCAAGACCTGGAAACAGGCGGCGCTGATCGGACCGGACCTGGGCAAGTACGCGTGGCGTCAGTTTGCGTTGCCCGTCGAATTGTCCGCCGGGCAGCATGTGCTGGTGAGCCGGGTCGAAGATTCGCAAGGCAATGTGCAGGTGGAAGCGCGGGTCGAAAACGTGGACGGCTATGTCAACAGCAGTTGGCGCGATCACGGCCTGACGGTTAGCGTGTCCTAGTCGTGCCGGCATCGATGGACAGTACGTTGCCGCGGCATGTTGCGCGCTGCCGCCCGGCCGGATGGCGGCTATTGTCCGCCGCGGCGGCGGGCCTGTTGTCCCTGGCCGGCGGTTTGGCATGTGCGGCGGAACCGAAAGATGTCGAAGCCGGCCGCACGCTATTCATGAAGGCCACGACGCCGGCCTGCGCCGTGTGCCACACCTTGGCCGACGCCGGCGCGGCGGGCACCATCGGTCCAAACCTGGATGAACTGAAGCCGGACGCCAGCCGCGTGGCCCAGGCCGTGCGCAACGGCATCGGCGTCATGCCGTCTTTTGATGCGCTGAGCGATGCTGATGTGCAGGCCTTGGCGACGTATGTATCTGGCGTCGCCGGTGGTGCGCAGTAGCCGTTACAGGTCTCTCAACTGAAAACCTGGGCGCTCAGGTCTCCAACTGCACATGCTCGATACGGTGCCGCCCGTTGTTCTTGGCCACATATAGCTGCTGATCCACGGCTTTGATGAAGGCGGCACGCTCCGCCTGCCCGCCCGGCGCCACCGTGCCGGCTCCTATGCTGACGGTGACGCGCCTGCCATGCGGCGACAGTGCATGCACGATAGCCTTCTTCTGGAGCAATCGCTGGCAGCGTTCAGCGACTTTCCGGGCCCCCTCGGCATCGGCTTCAGGCAGCAGCACGACAAACTCTTCACCTCCGTAGCGCGCAACAAGATCGCGCGGGCCATCCAGCGCCAGACTCAGCGTCTGGGCGATCTCCACCAGGCATTTGTCGCCCTGAGTGTGGCCGTACAAATCGTTGTATTGCTTGAAAAAATCGACGTCGAACAACAATACGGACAGTGGCTGTCGTTCGCTGCGCGCGCGGTCCCACTCCAATTCGAAACTGCTATCAAAGCGACGCCGGTTGGCAATATTCGTCAAACCATCCTTGAAGGACAGGACCTCCAGCTCTTTTTGCAAGTTCAGCAGCTTTTCCTCGGTCTTCTTGCGTTCGGTGATGTCAAACATGAAGCCGATCAGCGCTTCGACTTCGCCTTTGCCATTGCGCACTACGTGCACAACGTCGCGAATCCACACATAGCCGTTGTCCCTGGTCAGCGCCCGGTAGTCCGCCTCATGGTCCACGCCGGCCTGGGATTGGGCGACGCAGAAATTCACCACGTATTCGCGATCCTCGGGATGCATGCGCATGGCCCAGTCCTCGACGCTTACCCAACTATCCGAGCTCCATCCCAGCAATGCCTCAATCTGGGGGCCGATATAGGCGAATTTCATCGTGGCCCAATCGATCTTCCAAGGAATTGCCTTGGTCGACTCCAGCAAGGTTCTGTAAACCGCGTTGTCGTCAAAAAGCGGGCTTACGTCGGACATACCCAATTCCTCTTCGATCCATATCAACAAGGCACTTTAGCCTGAAGCCGTCCCCAATCCTAGAAGACGGGGCCTGCGGATGTCATCGATAAACAAGCGGTATCGGATTCCCATTTTTATCGATTTTGGATGCCTCGTTGCTGCGGCATCTGAGGTCCAAATGAGCCAGATACGCTGCTAGCTGCTGATGCTAAGGGTCTCCCTTGATACCACTGACAAGGTAAGACAACTCCTCATTCGACGTGAGCGCGGCACTCGTGATGTTGGCTGACCCGACGATTGCGGAATATAGATCGTCCGTCTCGAAGCAGTACAGCTTCGTGTGGAGATATGAACGACTGTGATCTACGACGATATGCTCGACACCGAGTGTGGCCAATGCGCTAGCGGCGTCCTGCTCGGTGTGTTTGTCGTTGGAATAGAAAGTCACTCGGGCTCCGCGTTTCATGGCCTTCTTCAGTTCAAAAGCAATCGCCTTTATCCCGCCGGCCTTTAGATGACCAGAACACATCCAAATCGTGTGCGCACTGGCCAATCCGTTCCTGATAGCCTCAAGATGGTCGTGCTCGCCCGTCTTCGATCGGTTCCAGATGAAATTCGCCATGGAATAGTATTGTTCCCTAGAAAAGGTCTCGCGCAGAAGCAAGCCCTATCATTGGCGCTCGACGCTGAGACGACGGTGACATCCGCAGAAGTTCGACAATTGTAGGCCTCCCAATAACTCTAACCGCATCTTCCTTCGAGGTGAGCGGTGAGACGTGCGCCAATATCCTATCCGAAGCGGCCACGCGGTGGGCCGCGGTCTCTGTCCACTCCTGGCCGGACGCAGTCGTAGGCGATCTACGGCGCACGCAATGCGAGCTGGCAGGCTCGGGCAGCGGTGGCGGGGAGATGACGGAAGGATCCGTACAAGCCGAAACCGTTCCGAACGCGCGTTAGCCCCCCATTTCTCTAGAAGAGGACGCGCAGCGAGGCGCTCACCGCACGGTCGGTTGCCCCGCCGCCGAACTGCCCGTCGAACGCTACGCTTGCCGTGACTCGCGACGTGACATGCAAGTCCAGCCCCGCGCCGATCACCACGGCGTCCTTGCCTAGCGGCACCCCGCTGATGGTAAAGACATCGCCGCCCTGGAAAGACACATGGGACTGCGGCGTGATATCGCCGTATGCTCGGCGCCATCCCACCAGCCCGCGCACCGTTGCGTCGACGGAGCCGGCGCCGATCCGCGACGATCCCCGCAACCCCAGCGTGGAGAAGGTCGTGGAGGTGTCGCCGCCACGGCTGCGCAACGCGGCCAAGCCGCCGCTTTCGGTAAAGCCGTCGGTGTGCAGATTGACGTAAGCCAGGTTGACGAAGGGCTCCATCGTCACCGGGCCGTCGCCCAGGCGATAGCCCAGTTCGGCAAAGGCCTGCGCGGTGTTGGCGCGATAATCCGCCTTCATGCGCCCGCCCACCGCGGCGACGTTCACGTCGCGCGCGGAATCGATGTCATGCCATGTGTAGACGCCGCCCAGCCGCAAGGCGAGCCGGTCCCATTGCGTGCCGCCGTAGACGCCCAGATGGTAGTCGTCGGTGCTGCTGCGAGCGTTCTGATCGTCGACCTTGTAGCGGCCACTGCTGTAGCCCGCCAGGACGCCTACGCGCCACGCGCCCGTTGGCACGTCCACGCCCACCACGAAGCCCGCCGAATCGCGGTCGATGCCGCCGGCGTTGCCGTTGCCATTAGTATGGCCCCAGCCGCCCCAGGTCTGGCCCCAGGCGACGCGGCCGTTTCCACAGGTGTCGCCGTTCGTCCTGCCGTCGCGCTCGTGCGGTTCGCTTGCGCCTTCCGTGCAGAACGCGTTGCGCAACCGATCGATGGCCAAGTCGCGCGAATAGCGGCTGTCGTACAGCATCGCCCCCTTGGCCGAGGCCAGGGCCGAGCCCGACAACTGATCCAGCGCGCTGCGCGCCGCATCGAAGGTGGGCGAATTGAGCAGCGCGTCCGAGACCACGGTGCCCGTCGCGCCGCCGGCGGTGGCGCTCTGGTTGGGCGTCTCGGCAGCGTCCTCCACGTCGCCGGTTTGCGTCACCGTCAGGTAGGCGTTGGTCGCGTCGTAGCGTTCGGCCAGGCTCAGAAACGGCGTGACCACCATGTCGCCGCTGACGGCATAGGTGCCGGTCAGTCCGCCCGTCGTGCCCAGCACCTGGTAGGACGTGCCCGCCTTGTAGAGTTGGGATCCGGTCCTGACCACGGACATGGCCGCGCCGGCATCCAGCGTGGCCGTCCCGTTGACCGCGATCTGGTCCGCCGACGCGCCGCCTATCTCTACGACGTAGGTCGAACCGGCTTGCTGTACGTAATTGCCGTTGACGCGCAGCGTGCCGATGGAATTGCCTGGGGCAATGGCGCCGCCCGTCTGCACGGTGGTCGCCCCCACGCTGCCGCTACCGCCCAGTGTGGCGCCCGACGCCACGGTGACCGCCGAGTTGGCGAAGGCCCCGTTGATGATCAGTGCGCCGGCTTGCACCCGGGTGCCGCCCGACATGGCGCCGCCGCCGTTGAGCACCACGCGGCCGCTGCCTTGCTTGGTCAGCGTGCCGATGCCGTCGATGATCCGGCCGTCGACCGCGTTCGCATCCTGCGCCAGCACCAGCGCGCCATCGTTGCGGATGTCGCCGGTGCCTAGACTGGCGATCGACGCTACTACCGTCCCGCCGGCGATATCGGTGCCGCCGGAATACGTGTTGGCGCCCACCAGCGTCAGTGTTCCCGCGCCGGTCTTGGTCAGCTTGCCCACGCCACCGATCGCGCCGGTGCTTTCCAGGTCGGCATCGGTCTGCAGGGTGCCGCCGCCGAGCCCCAATTCGATATCCCGGGCCGTGCCGATGACCGTCGTCGTGCGCAAGGCGCCGCCATTCAGCGTTACCTTGCCATCGCTGGCGCCCAGACTGGCATCGCTGGCTATCGACAGCGCGCCATCCCGGATGGTCCAGTTCGTAGTTTCGGCCGTGGCGCCCGTTAGCGTCCAGGTGCTGGCGCCGCGCTTCTCGAAAACGCCGAAACCCTGATAGCTGGCTGCGCTGCCGGCTGCGCCAAGATCCGCGACGTTGAAGCCGGCGTCATTGTCCCCGCCCAGGCGCAAGGTATCGGCGCGGCTGAATGCCACGGCGTTGCCGTTGAGCACCGACCCGGCTTGCAGTTCAAGCGTGTTGACGCCGCCGATGAACGCCACGGCGGCGGCCTGCACGCGGGCCGGCGCCCCGGCGCCCGACCACGCGCCGCTCAAGGCGCCCGTGATGGTGCCTGCGTTGATGACCGTGACGTCGACGCCCTTGACGCCCGCGCCGCCAGCGCCGGTCTGGCCCCCAATCACGCGCCCCGCGCCGCCCACGCCCCCGGCAATGGAGCCGCCGGCCAGATTTACGACGGTGCCGCCGTGCGTCAGTTGTACGCCGGCGCCGCCGCCGCCGCCGCCATTGGCAGTCACCGCGCTCCCGGCTCCGCCCGCGCCACCCACTATGGCGCCCGCGTTCACCAGGCCGGCGCCGGCCTTGAGCAGCACGCCCATCGCGCCACCGCCCGCCCCACCGGTCACCGTCGCGCCGCCGCCGGCGCCGCCGATCACGGTTGCGCCGGTTTCCACATTGACCTGAGCAATCGAAAAGATGCCGGCGCCGCCGCCACCGCTGCCGGCGTTGGCTTGGGCGCGTCCGGCGCCGCCGCGCACCGTGACCCCGCCTGTGACGGTCACGTCTGCCAAGGCCGACACGCCAACGCCTCCGCCTCCGCCTGCGCCCGAGGTGCTGACGTTGTTCTGCGGGTTGGCGCCCGCTGCGCCCGTGCCGCCGGTCACGTTGGTGGCAATGACGGCGGCGCTGGCGAAGGTCTGGCCCGTGCTGCCGGTTGCGCCGGCCAGGCCGAGCGCCTGTCCCAGGCCCGTACCGCTATCGCCCGGACCGCGTGCGCCACCCGCGGCGCCATTGCCGGTGTCCAGATCCACCGCGCCGCCGCCGCCAGCCGAACCGGCGTTGCTGCCGCTGCCGATGCTGCCTGGGCGGCCCGTGGCTTCGGCCGCCGTGCCATCGACACCGCCCAAGCCTCCGGCGGTCAGCGTCGGACCCGAGCCCACCGGACTTCCATATCCGCCATCGGCTCGCGCCGCCGCAGTCGCCACGGCGGCACTGATTGCGCTCGCCACCAGAACCGCTAAGGTCTCGGGACGCAAACGTTTCCTCTGGTCCTTCTGCCGGCGTTTGTGATGCGACATTCTTGCGCCCCTTGTTCGGTTTTTGTTGAGGCTGCGGAGTTTAATAGGGCCAGATTGCGGCGCCGCGAATAACCTTTTGGGCATGTCAAGCGTTCGGCGGTTCAAGATCGTGCGCGGCAAACAGTCATACGACGTCGCGGCTTAGTGAAGCTGCCCGAGACGGGCGCGCCGATGGTCAGGCAGCAACAAAGGCGCCAAACTACAATTTCTTTTGGGAAATCGCAGTCTGGCTCCTCTTGAAACCGCAATGCAGCAGCGCTGCCGAAAGCAGCGAATGCACGCATGAGCCCGCTACATTGTTGCTGCGCCGACTGCGTTCACGCTTGCAAGGAGCAGCATATGTCCACACGTCTGCGTGCAATCCATTCGGATATTACGAAGCTTCATGTGGAAGCTATCGTCAATGCGGCAAACTCGTCCCTGCTTGGCGGCGGCGGAGTCGATGGCGCGATTCATCGCGCCGCAGGCCCGGATCTTGTGCATGAATGCCGGCTGCTCGGCGGCTGCAAGACGGGCGATGCGAAAGTGACCAAAGCCTATCGTCTTTCCGCTCAATTCATCATTCATACGGTGGGCCCGGTATGGAGAGGCGGAGACAGCGGAGAACCCGCATTGCTGTCGAGCTGCTATTGCCGATGCATTAAGCTGGCGGAAGAAAGGGCTATCGCTTCAATTGCGTTTCCAAGCATTAGCACCGGCATATACGGCTATCCCATTGCGTTGGCGGCCGAGGTAGCCGTCAAAAGCGTTCGCGAAAGCCTGGCGTGGGATTCGTCTGTTCAAGAGGTAATCTTCTGCTGTTTCTCGCCAGAAGACCTTCTTCACTATGAACGCATATTGAATCGGCCGCCTGCTTGAGCCGATGCGGAGACGCGGGCTTCCGATAGGGGCGGCCCGCTGTCTATTGCTGGGGATCGGCCAGTCCTCGATAAAATGCCTTTGGTCGATCCGAGTACTTCCATGTCCTATCAAGCCAACATCTCGCTTCGGGAAACGCCTTCGATTCGCCAGCTTCGGGCGTTCATCGCGGTATATCAAACCGGCAGCCTATCGGCCGCTGCCGAAGCGCTTGCCCTGACGCAGCCGGCCGTGTCGCTCCTGTTGAAAGAGCTCGAACAGAAGCTTGGTGTGCGCCTGTTCGATCGAACCACGCGCTCGTTGCGCCGGACCGCGGCGGCGGCCGAGGCGATCGCGTATGCCCAACGAGCGCTTGCTGAGCTGGTGGCGTTGGGCGATTGCATGCAGGACCTGGCGCAGGCGCGGCGCGGCCGTGTACGGATTGCGGCGACATCCACCATTGCGCAAACCCTTCTGCCCAATGCGATCCGGCAATTTCTGAACTTGCACCCGCAGGTGATCGTGTCGATCAATGACTGCGCGCCCGCGGAGTTCACGGATCGCGTCTTGAGCGAGCATGTGGACTTCGGCATCGGGTCGCTCGAAGGTCCTGTGCCGGGCCTCGAGCAGAAGGTAATTCTCGACGACACCTTGTGCGCCGTGGCAACCGGGCTGTTTTTCCCGACGCGCCGATCCATGAGCTGGAAGCAATTGTCGGGCATGCCCTTGATCGTCGTCCAGCCAGGTTACGGCGTGCGGCGCGCGATCGATCGCGCCGTGGTGGCGGCGGACGTGCAGCTCAACATTGCCTACGAGGTTTCTTTGCTGACGACCGCGCTGGCCATGGCCGCCAATGGCCTGGGTGTGGCGGTGGTGCCTTACTCCATCGTGCATTCCACGCACTACGCCAATCTCATTGCTCGCCGACTGATCCGTCCGGTCGTGCCCCGCGTATTGGCGGTGGTGTGCAAGGAGAATCGCCTCTTGTCGCCGTCAGCCCAGGCGTTTGCGGACATGCTGCCGCGCATCGCGCTGGGCTGACTGGTCTACTGCGAGTCGCCCACGCCGAGTTGGCGCGAAAGCGCCCGGGCGCTTTGCATGACGCGCTCGCCCAGGGCCTTGACCACGGTTTCGTCCAATCGCGTGGCGGGACCGAACAGGCCGATCGAACCGGCGACACCTTTGCGATCAAAGAAGGGTGCAGCTACTGCGACTGCCCCGACAATCAACTCATTGCGGCTGACGGCATAGCCTTGTTCCCGTGTCTCGGCCAGGCTCTGCGCAAACGCCTTGCGATCCACGTCCAGACCGCGCAGGTAATCATCCAGTCTCTCCTGGGCGTCGGCTTTGAAAGCCAGGATGGCGCGGCCGGTTGCGCCCACCGCGATCCGTTCCTGATAGCCCACGCCGCGTTTGAAGTTGAGCGGTTGCGGGCTGGGAAGTTCGGCCAGGCATAACCGCATGTCCGCGCGCTCGACAAACACGGCAACGGTTTCCTGAGTCTCGTGCCAGAGCGCCCGCATGATGGGCTCGGCAATGGCCGTGATGTCCAGGGTCTCGGTCCACACATGCGACAGCCGTGCAATGGCAGGCCCCAGCCGGAAGCGTTGCGGGTCCCCGGACGACGTGATGAACCCTTTGGTCTCCAGCGTGTAGAGCAGGCGGTACAGGGTCGGGCGGCTGAGCTTTACCCGTTGCAGCAGCTCTGCGGCCGTCAGTTCGGAATCCTGGCGGCTGAAGGCAAGAAGGATATCCAGGGCCCGATTAACGGCGCGGACGCTATCCGTCCCTTTTTCGCCCTTGTCTTCATTTTCGATATTGCTGCTTTCGTCGGCCTTCAAGGCGTTCTCCCGGTTTCCAGCTGGCAAGTCTACCCCGCTGCACAGTCGTACACGGGCGCGGGCCGATGCGCGGCCCCGTCAAAAGGGGGTATTGCAGAATCGAACTCTGTACGTATAATGAGACCGTAGTCCGACAGACGGACAACAATAACAAAACCAAAACAAAGCCCAAAGGAGACAAAGAAATGAGGATTTCCTGTATGCGCAGGGGGCTGGCGGCATGCGCCCTGGCCGCGGCGTCGGTGTCGCAAGCGGCCGCTCAGTACCCGGACCGCCCGGTCAGCGTCGTCGTCGGTTTCGCCCCTGGCGGCACGAACGACATCCTGGCCAGGCTGATCGCCGCCAAGCTGCAAACCCGCCTGAAGCAGAGCTTCGTGGTCGAAAACCGCGCCGGCGCCAACTCCATCATCGCGGCCGACTACGTCGCGCGGGCAACGCCCGACGGCTACACCATCTTCGTCGCGTCCAGCGGCGCGCTGACCATCAATCCCGCGACGTATTCCAAGCTGAGCTACGACCCGCAAAAGGACTTCAAGGCCGTGGCCCTGCTGGGTTCGTTCCCGCTGGTCGTGGTGGGCAATGCATCCTTCAAGGGCGAGAGACTCGCCGACCTGAAGAAGGCGGCCACCCGCAATGCCGATGGCGCGCTCACCCATGGCGTGGGCTCTTCCACCTTCCAACTCGCGGCCGAGTACTACGCCCGGCAGGCAGGCGTGTCCCTGGTGCAGGTCAGCTATCGCGGCACCGGCCCCCTGGTGGCCGCGTTGCTCGGCAATGAGGTGGACATTGGTTTTGTCGATGTGGCTGGCGCGATCTCGCAGATCAACGCGGGAAAGCTCAAGCCGCTGGCGGTGACGACCACGCAGCGCTCATCGGTATTGCCCGATGTGCCGACCATCGCGGAGTCGGGCGTGCCCGGCTACGACGTGCCGGTCTGGACCGGCCTGGTCGTTCCGCGCAATACGCCCGACGAGGTCGTAAGCACGCTGCAGGCCGCGTTGAAAGACATCCTGGCCGACCCCGATACCGCCCAAAAGTACCGCCCGTTGGGGATGGAAGTGGGCAATGTCGATGGGCCCGCGCTCCAGCGGCGCATCGCTGACGACATCGCCAAATGGACCGATGTCGCCAAGGCGGCAAACATCAAAGTCGACTGATGGACAGTGAAATCATGAGCAATGTGCCCCTTACTTTGTTGTTCTCCGACGGCGCGTCGCGCCGCATTCTGGCGCAAGCCGGGCAGACGGTCGTCGACGCGGCTGCGGAAGCGGGCCTGGGTTTGTTGACGGATTGCAGCAACGGACAGTGCGGCACCTGCGTGGCCAGCCTGGTCTCGGGACGGGTGGAGCTCGGCAAGTACGACCGCGCGGTCCTGCCGGACAGCGACAGGTCCGAAGGCGCCATCCTGTGCTGCGTCAGCCATGTGTCCGAACCCTGTGTCGTCGAGCTGGGCTATGACTCAGCCGAGGCCATGGCCGAGGAGGCGCCGCCGGTGGTCGGCAAGGTCAAGGCCTTGGAGCAGGTTGCGCGGGAGACCGTAATGCTGGAGATCGAGCTCGAACAGGGCGTCGAGTTCCAGCCCGGCCAATATGTACGGATCCGGCCTGAAGGCGAGGAGCAATGGCGCTCTTATTCGATGGCGGGCCTGTCGGGCGAAAGAAACCTGCGTTTCTACATCCGCCTGGTTGAAGGGGGGCGGTTTTCTACCTGGCTGCAACAGACCGCCGCGCCTGGCGCCGCCGTTGAAATTTCCGAGCCGCACGGCAGTTTTTTTCTGCGAGGCGAAGATCGCCCGCGCCTGTTCGTCGCGGGCGGAACCGGACTCGCGCCATTTCTGGCCATGCTCGCGGCGCTTGCCGGCAACGACGCCGCGCGGGCGATTCCGACCACGCTTTTGGTGGGGGTGCGCAGCGGCGCCCATTTCTTCGCCACCGAGAAACTTGAGGCCTTGCGCAAAGCCTGGCCGGAACTGCAAGTCCGTCTCGCCGCCGAGGCCGAGCCGACCGCGGATTGTCATGAAGGCTATGCCACGGATCTGATCGCCGCCCTGGACGCTGATCCGCGCACCCGCGTTTACCTTTGCGGACCGCCAGCCATGGTGGAAGCCGGCCGCCAGGCGGCGCACGCCGCCGGCCTGTCACGGCGCGACATGTTGTGTGAACGCTTCAACTGAATCCCCGTTTTCCAAGCAAACAGGAATGCAACGTGAATAGCTCTGTCTACAACCGCATGGTTGACCTGAAGAGCGGCATCATCAGCCGCGAGATCTTTTCCGACAAAGATGTCTTCCAGGAAGAACTGGAGAAGGTGTTTACGCGCGCCTGGCTCTTTGTCGGCCATGAAAGCCAGATTCCCAATCCGGGCGACTACTACACCTCGCGCATGGGGGCCGAATCCGTCATCCTGACGCGCGACAAGAAAAAGCAGGTGCATGTGTTCCTGAATTCATGCCGCCACCGCGGCATGAAGGTCTGCCAGTACGACCACGGCAACACGCAACTCTTCACCTGCCCGTACCACAGCTGGAGCTACACCACCGAAGGCAAGCTCTTTGGCGTGCCGCAGTACAAGGCCATCTACGAAGACTGCCTCGAGAAAGAAAACTGGTCATTGATCGAGGTTCCAAAGCTGGCGCTCTACAAAGGCACGGTATGGGCCTCGTGGGACAAGGATGCGCCCGACTTCCTGACGTATCTCGGCGATGCCAAGACTCACCTTGACCTGGCGCTGGATCACCGAGATGGCAGCGAAGGCGGTTCGGAAGTACTGGTCGGGGTGCATAAATGGATCATCCCCTGCAATTGGAAATTCGCAGCCGAGAATTTTCTGGGCGATACCTATCACAACGTCAGTCACCGCTCGGTCGATCTCATCGGCATTGGCCCGAGCGCTGAAGTCGGGGTGCAAGGGCGGCGTGACAACGAACTGGAGTACGCGCAGCACCTGTGGGTCAACTTTCCCGCCGGCCATGGCGTGCATAGCGCCATCGTTCCCGAGAACTCGCCATTCGTTGACACCTTCCAGAACAACCGCGTGGTTGCCGATTACTTCCGTCATTGCCACGAGGAGCGCAAGCGCCGCCTTGGCGTAGAGCGCAGCCGTCTGGTGCCGTTCGTCGGAACGATCTATCCCAACCTGTCATTTCATGGAAAGCAGCCGCGCAGTCTTTGCGTCTGGCACCCGCACGGCCCGGAATCGACCGAAGCCTGGCGCTTCTTCCTGGTGGATGCGAACGCGCCGCAAGAGGTCAAAGACTTCCTTCGCACTTATTACATGCGCTACTCGGGTCCGGCGGGAATGACCGAGCAGGACGATATGGAGAACTGGAACTACGCGACTGCCGGAAGCCGTGGCGTCATTGCCAAGCGTTATCCCTATAACTATCAACAATCTCTGGGCAAAGTGACGACGCAGGGCCCCGTTCCGGGCAATGTCAGCCTGCAGGTCAGTGAAGAAAATCCGCGGCAGTACTACCGGCGTTGGCGCGACTACATGAACGGCGCGGATTGGGATGTGCTGTTGGGCAAGCATGACAACGGTCCCGCGAGCTTCGCGATATGAGCGGCCCTGTCACCATCGTCACGGGCGGAACGTTCGGGCTTGGCCTGTCCATCACGGTGTTGCTGGCGCGCCGTGGACACCAGGTCCTGGCCTTCGGACTGCGCCAGGCCCAAGTCTCAAGCTCGGCGGCCGGCTTTGGTGAATTGGAGCAGGCGCTGAACAAGGAGGGCCTGTCGGGCCGTGTCGAACTCATGGAGGCCGACGTGTCGCGCGAAGGCGAGACCGCAGCGGTGGCGCAGCGCGCCTTGGAACGGTTCGGGCGCATCGACGGCCTGGTCAACAACGCGGCAATCGGCCCATTGGGAACCGTCATGGATACCTCGCCCGAGGTGTTTGAGCAGATTCTCAAGGTCAACATCGGAGGCATTTACCTGATGAGCCGTCAGGTCATTCCGGCGATGCGCGAGCAAGGGGGTGGGTCCATTGTGAATATCGGATCCGGCGCGGGCTACGGAAAACCCAATATGGCCGTCTATGCCGCCAGCAAGGGTGCCGTGTTGGCGCTGTCGTCGGCGATGGCCTACGACCATTTCCATGAACGCATCCGCGTCAACGTCGCCATTCCGGGCGGGGGCGGCATCGTGTCCGGCATGAGCCTCGGCCGCTTTGGCGGAGATGAAGCCGTATTCAAACGTCGTCCGGCGCCGGGAACGGCTGCCGGACGCCCGGCGACCGGCGAGGACCTGGCGGGCGCCGTGGCCTTTCTGCTATCCGATGACGCCGCGGCCATCTCGGGCACTGTGGTCGATGTCGGGTGCTTCGCCCATCAAGGAGGACCGGTGCCAAACCGGCCGTAGAACAAAGGACAGTGAGATGAATGAACAGTTGATTGACGCGGAAAAGCCCACGGCAGCCACGGTTGCGCGCGATGCGCGCTACTACGCCTTGAAGGCGGAAATTGAAGAGCACCTTTATGACGAATGCGAGCTGCTTGATTCTCGCCGGTTCGCGGATTGGCTGGAGACACTGGCCGATGATCTCGTCTACTTCATGCCTATGCACTTCAACGTCAAGTTCGGGAAGCACGAAAGCAATGAGAAGACGCGCCTCGACGAGCACATGAGCTGGTTCAACGAAGGGAAGTGGACGCTCAGCAAGCGAGCCGAACAGATCATGACGGGGGTTCACTGGGCCGAGGAGCCGTTGTCGCGGCTGTCCCGCATGGTCAGCAATGTGCAACTGACCGCCATCCAGGATACGCACGAAGGCGGTCTGGAGGTCGATGTCCGAAGCCGGTTCCTCATGTACCAGAACCGATGCGAGTACGAAGAGTACTTCTTCGCCGGACGCCGATACGACCGCTTTCGCCAGTCGGATGGAGGCTGGAAACTGGTGCGCCGCGAGATTCACTTGCCGCAGAACGTACTGCTGGCGAAGAACCTCACGATGTTCTTTTGAGCTGGGCCTGACCCACGGGAAACACTCATGATCAATTTCATCAACTTGCAGGTCGGCCAACGACTGGCGCTCAAGGACGGCCGCAGGGCCGAAATCGTCGACAACATCGGAGACGGAATCTGGGTTCAGGTCCACTTTGATGACGGTCCCGAGGAAGCAGAATTGCTGCACTGCGAGGAAGTTGTCGGGCTGGCCGAATAGCATCCAGAAATGCCCGTCGTCAAGGCCTGGAGCGGCTCTTCGTCACGCAGCTGTTTGCGATTTATCAAACTTATTAAAGTTTTTTATAAACGCATAAGAAAGTCTCGTTTGTTATGCCCATCCACGCCTCCCTACACTGGCCTCGTTCGAAATCAAACGGATAAAACATTATGGGTGGCAGGCAAAAGCATGACGTGATTGTGGTGGGTTCCGGCCCCGTCGGTTTGACGGTGGCCATGGACCTGGCATCACGTGGGGTCGGTGTGCTGGTTCTTGAAAAACGCCCGCGCGGTGAAGCGCCGAGCGTCAAGTGCAATCATGTGTCGGCGCGATCCATGGAGGTATTCCGGCGTCTGGGCGTCGCCGATGCCGTGCGCGCGGGCGGGCTTCCCGATGAGTATCCGCATGATGTCGCCTACCGCACCAGCGCCACGGGCATCGAGCTTACGAGGATTCCAATTCCAAGCCGCGCCGGCCGCCTTCGGCATGACCCGGGGCCGGATACCGATTGGCCGACGATGGAACCTCCTCATCGGATAAACCAGATCTATCTGGAACCCATTCTGTTTGCGCACGCCGAGTCCATGCAGGGCCTGAGCATCCGCAGCCGGGTGGAGGTCAGCGGCGTCAGCCAGGACGCCACCGGCGTTCAGGTTCGAGCGCGCGACCTGGAAACGGGCGAAGCGCTGACCTTCGAGGCAGACTATCTGGTGGGCTGTGACGGCGGCCGTTCGCAGATCCGAACGGCTATCGGCGCGACGCTGGTAGGCGATGCCGTCATCCAGCGCGTGCAGTCCACGTACATTCGCGCCCCGAAACTTCTGTCGATGTTCAAGCACGAGCCGGCGTGGGCTACGTTCACGCTCAGCCCGGTTCGCAGCGGCAACATGTACGCCATCGATGGCAAAGAGCTCTGGCTGATCCACAACTACCTGAAAGAGGACGAACCTGACTTCGAGTCTGTGGACAGAGACCGCAGCATTCGTCAGATTCTGGGCGTCGATGACAGCTTCGAGTACGAGGTCATCAACAGGGAAGACTGGTTCGGGCGGCGTCTGGTGGCCGACCGGTTCCGCGACCGACGCATCTTCATCTGCGGCGACGCCGCTCATCTCTGGGTGCCTTACGCTGGTTACGGGATGAATGCCGGCATTGCGGACGCCGCCAATCTGGCATGGCAACTGGCGGCCGTGGTCAACGGCTGGGGCGCCCCGGATATCCTCGAAGCCCATGTAGCCGAGCGCCACCCCATTACCTCGCAGGTCTCGTACTTCGTGATGGATCACGCGCACGCCATGGCGACCGAACGCCGCATCGTGCCACAGAACATCGAAGCGCAAGACGATGCTGGACGCGCCGTGCGCGAGGAAGTCGGACGCCGGGCTTATGAGCTGAACGTCCAGCAATACTGCTGCGCGGGCCTGAACTTTGGCTATTTCTACGATAAATCGCCGCTCATCGTCTACGACGGAGAATCGCATCCGGGCTACGCGATGGGCAGTTTCACGCCATCCACTGTGCCGGGTTGCCGTACGCCGCACTTTGTCCTGCCGGGCGGCCGCTCGTTGTATGACGCCATGGGGCCGGATTACTGCCTGCTGCGCCTGGATACAGACGCCGATGTCCAGCCATTGCTGGATGCCGCGGCGGAGCGGGGGTTGCCGCTGACAGTGCTGGATGTTCCGGCCGGCGCGGCGCCGCAGGCCTATCGGCATGCATTGCTGATCTCCCGCCCTGATCAGCACGTGGCTTGGCGCGCGGACACCTTGCCTTCCGACTGCGGCGCACTGCTAGACCAGTTGCGAGGTGCCCTCGCCTGAGTGAGCTAGCCCGGGGCGGCCGCGGGCTGGCCCAACCTGATATTCACAAGAACAAAATCATGGAGACAACAATGAGCTTCCTGTTGAGAGTGACCCGGGCGCTGTGCGCCGGGGCCTTGACCGTTTCGAGCGGCCTGGCGGTGGCGCAGCCGCCAATTTCCTTGGTCGTCCCCTATGCGCCGGGCGGGGCCACCGACATTCTGGCGCGCATTGTGGCGCAACGTCTTTCGCAAGAACTGGACCGTTCCATCGTTGTTGAGAATCGCGCGGGCGGAGGCACGATCATCGGCGCCCAGGCGGTTGCGCGCGCGCAGCCTGATGGCAACACCTTGTTGATGGCGACCAGCACTACGCTGGCCATCAATCGCAGTCTCTATAAATCGCTTCCGTACAGGCCCGGCGATTTCGCGCCCGTGGGCCTGGTCGCCGAGGTGCCGCTGGCCATTGTGGTCGGCCCGTCGGTTCCGGCGAACACCTTGCAGGAGCTGGTGGCGCTGGCCAAGCGGGACCCGGGCAGCCTGAGTTTCGGCTCCGCGGGCAATGGCAGCCCGCAACACCTCGCGGGTGAATTGTTCAAGACTTCGGCCGGCGTATCGCTCACTCATGTGCCGTACAAGGGGTCGGCTGCCGCGCTCAACGACCTCCTGGGCGGTCAGGTATCGATGATGTTCGCCGACCTGGCGCCTGTGCTGCCGCAGATCAAGGCTGGAAAGCTGCGGGTGCTGGCGGTTACGTCAACGCACCGGCTCGCGTCTCTGCCCGATGCGCCGACGGTGCGCGAGGCCGGTGTTCCGGGCACGACGGATTATGAGGCGGTTGCCTGGCAAAGCCTGGTCGCAGCGCCCGGAACGCCCGCACAGATCACCCAGGCCTATAACGCCGCGCTTGGAAAGGTGCTGGCCGATCCGGCCGTGGTGAAGCGCTTCCAGGATGACGGCATGTCGGTCCGTACCAGCACGCCGCAGGAGCTCGCCAGCTATATGGAATCGGAAAGTGAGCGTTGGGCGAAGGTCGTGCGCGCCTCGGGCGCCAGGGTCGACTGATTCCACCCGGATTTTCAACTCTTGCAGGAGGCATCCATGCCGCAATTCCCCGTCTACGACGAGAAGCCATATCGGCTGTCCGGCGTCGTTTACGGCGCGCTGCTGAATCAACCGTCCGCTCTTGAGCAGATCGGAGCTGCAGCGCACGAGCCGCCCCACAAAGCGCCGCCGAAAGGGCCGGTGCTGTATATGAAGCCGCGCAACACGCTTGTGCCCGATGGTCAGGCCGTGGTGATCCCGGAGGGCGAGGAGGCATTGCGCTTGGGAGCCACCATTGGGCTGGTCATCGGACGGACCGCCTGCCGGGTCGCCGCCGGGCAGGCCCTGGATTACGTCAGCGGGCTGCTGCTGGTGGCGGATATGACAATCCCTCACGAAACTTTTTATCGTCCGTCGGTGCGGTTTGTTGCGCGCGACCGTTCCTGCCTGCTGGGCGGAAAGATCGCCGCGGACCTGGATCCCGATGCACTGACCATCGACGTCGGTATCGAGGGCAAGTTCGCGCAACAGGTGTCCATGCGAGGCCTGATTCGTCCGGCGGCCCGTTTGCTGGCCGACGTCACGGACTTTATGACCTTGTCGGCGGGAGACGTGCTCTTGATGGGCGCCCGCATCGACGGTCCCCTGGTGCGCCGTGGGCAGACGTTCTCCCTTGCGACCGCCGGTATGCAGACCCTGGAGGGAATCACCCAATGAAAACCGCGCGTGTTGCCTATGCCGGCGCTGTCCATACCGCGACCCCGCATGCCGAGGGGCTGCAATTGGCCGATGGCCGGGTCTTGGCCGAGGACGCGGTTGTCTGGCTGCCGCCGTTCGACGTCGGCACCGTGATCGTGCTGGGGCTGAACTATGCCGACCACGTCAAGGAGTTGGCGAAGGAGCTGACAGTCACCAGCAAAGACGAGCCGCTTGTGTTTTTCAAGGGGCCAGGCGCCGTGGTGGGTCATCAGGCCCAGACGCGACGCCCTGCGGACGCCACCTATATGCACTACGAGTGCGAGCTCGCGGTCGTTATCGGCAAGCCGGCGCGAAATGTACGTGCTGCCGACGCCATGGCGCATGTGGCGGGCTACACGGTGGCCAATGACTACGCCATCCGCGACTACCTGGAAAACTGGTACAGGCCGAATCTGCGTGTCAAGAACCGGGATACCTGCACGGTGCTCGGCCCCTGGCTGGTCGATGCCGGCGAGGTGGCGGATCCGCATGCCCTGGCGCTCAGCACGCGCGTCAATGGCGAGGTCACCCAGCGGGGCAGCACCGCCAACATGGTTAACGACATTCCGGCGCTGATCGAGTACCTCAGCGGTTTCATGGCGTTGAATCCGGGCGACGTGATTCTGACCGGCACGCCCGATGGCGTGGTGAATGTCAACGAAGGCGACGTGGTGGTCTGCGAGATCGAGGGAATCGGTTCCCTCTCCAACACCATTGTTGGTGATTCAGTGTTTGGCCGATAAGGAACGATGATGCGTATTCAACATTTGATCGACGGAAAGTCCGTCGAGAGCAAGCAGTACTTCGAGACGATCAACCCCGCGACGCAGGACGTCCTGGCCGAGGTCGCATCAGGCGGCGAGGCGGAAGTGCACGCCGCCGTGGCCGCGGCCAAGGCCGCTTTTCCGAAATGGGCGGCTACGCCTGCCACCGAGCGCGCGCGCCTGGTGAGAAGGCTGGGTGAGCTGATCACGGCCAATGTTCCGGAGCTTGCTCAGACCGAGACCAACGATTGTGGCCAAACCATAGGCCAGACCGGCAAGCAACTGGTGCCGCGGGCCGCGGACAACTTCAGCTACTTCGCCGAGATGTGCACTCGGGTCGACGGGCATACCTATCCGACGCCGACCCATTTGAACTACACCTTGTTCCATCCGGTTGGGGTCTGCGCCTTGATCAGCCCTTGGAACGTTCCGTTCATGACGGCCACCTGGAAGACCGCGCCTTGCCTGGCCTTTGGCAATACGGCGGTGCTGAAAATGAGCGAGCTGTCGCCGCTGACGGCTGCGCGTCTGGGCGAACTGGCGCTTGAGGCGGGCATCCCCGCCGGCGTGCTGAACCTGGTGCATGGCTACGGCCAGGACGCCGGCGAACCGCTGGTGGCGCACCCAGATGTCCGAGCCGTGTCGTTCACGGGGTCGACGGCGACCGGAAATCGCATCGTGCAGTCGGCCGGCTTGAAGAAGTTCAGCATGGAGCTGGGCGGCAAGAGTCCCTTCGTGATCTTCGACGACGCGGACATGGACCGCGCACTGGATGCCGCCGTGTTCATGATTTTTTCGAACAACGGCCAGCGTTGCACTGCCGGCAGCCGCATCCTCGTGCAACAAAGCGTTTATGCGGACTTCGTGCAGAAGTTCACCGAGCGTGCCAAGCGGATTACGGTTGGCGATCCGCTCGATGAGAAGACGATTGTCGGTCCCTTGATCAGTAAAGCCCACATGGCCAAGGTCCGCGGCTATATCGAGCTGGGCCCCAAAGAAGGCGCCACGCTGCTGTGCGGCGGTCTGGACCGCCCCTCGTACGCCGCGGAATTGCCGACGCGCGTGCGCGACGGAAACTTTGTCTGGCCGACGGTCTTTGCCGACGTGGACAACCGGATGAAGATTGCGCAGGAGGAGATCTTCGGGCCGGTGGCTTGCATCATTCCCTTCCGTGACGAGGCGCATGCCATCGAACTGGCCAATGACATCCAGTACGGCCTGTCCAGCTATGTCTGGACCGAGAACATCGGCCGTGCCCATCGTGTTGCCGCCGCCGTCGAAGCCGGCATGTGCTTCGTGAACAGCCAGAACGTGCGCGACCTGCGGCAGCCTTTCGGGGGCACCAAAGCGTCGGGTACGGGCCGCGAAGGCGGCACCTGGAGCTACGAAGTCTTCTGCGAACCCAAGAACGTCGCCGTTTCGATGGGTAGCCATCACATTCCGCACTGGGGAGCCTGATCATGGGGAAACTCGCGCTTGCCGCCAAGATCACCCATGTCCCGTCGATGTATCTGAGCGAACAGAACGGCCCGAACAAGGGTTGCCGCCAGGCGGCCGTAGACGGGCATCACGAAATCGGCCGACGTTGCCGCGAACTGGGCGTGGACACCATTGTGGTGTTCGATGTGCACTGGCTGGTGAATAGTGAATATCACATCAACTGCGGGCCGAAGTTCAGCGGCTGCTATACGAGCAATGAGCTGCCGCATTTCATCAAGAACCTGCCCTACGAGTATCCCGGCAATCCGGCGCTGGGCGAACTGATTGCCGAAGTCGCCAACGAAATGGGCGTGGCGACTCGCGCGCATAGCGACACGACGCTCGAACTCGAGTACGGGACTCTGGTGCCAATGCGCTATATGAACAGCGACCAGCATTTCAAGGTCGTCAGCATCTCCGGCTGGTGCGTCTGGCACGACCTCGATACCAGCGTGCGCTTTGGCCGAGCGGTGCGCAAGGCCATCGAAGAGCGTTACGAGGGCACTGTCGCCATTCTTGCCAGTGGTTCCCTTAGCCATCACTTTGCCGAGAACGGCACGGCTCCTCAGTACATGAACAAGGTCTGGGATCCGTTCCTGGAGCAGGTGGACCGGCGCGTGGTCGAACTCTGGGAGCAGGGGGATTGGAAGACCTTTTGCCCGATGCTGGCCATGTACAACGACAAGTGCTGGGGTGAAGGCGGCATGCACGACACCGCCATGCTGCTTGGCGCGCTGGGCTGGACCGAATACGAAGCGCCGGTTGAGGTGGTCACGCCTTACTTCGGCAGCTCGGGGACTGGCCAGATCAACGCCATCTTCCCCGTCACTCCGCTCGGAGAATGAGATGCCGCACCTGGTGATTCTCTATTCAGGCAATCTCGAACCGGCCGTGGACATGACGGCGGTCTGCCGAGCATTGGCGGATGCCATGCGTGAGGTCAGGGACGAGGAGGGCAAGGCTGTTTTTCCGGTGGGGGGCATCCGCGTGCTGGCTTACCCGGCGGCGCATCATGCGGTCGCCGACAACGGCGCGGCAGGACTTGCGGGCGGCGAGTCCGGCGATTACGGGTTTGTGTACCTGAACCTGCGCATGGGCGCCGGCCGCAGCGATTCCGTGATTCAGGCGGCGGGCGACGCCATTACGGCCGCAGCCCGCTCGCAGCTGGACACCTTGCTGGAAGCCAGGCGGGTCGGCATGACCTTCCAGGTCGACATCGGCCAGCAGGCCTATGACGCGAAATTCGGAAATCTGCACGCGCTGTTTCAGCAAGGAGGAAAGTAATGCTAAGCGATACCTTGATTCAGGCGCTGGCGGCCGAACTCGACCAATCCGAGAAGACCGGCAAGCAAGTCGAGCATTTCTCGAAGCGCCATCCCGAGATCACCCTGGAAGACGGCTATCGGATCAGCCGCGCCTGGGTGGCCATGCAGCGCGCGCAAGGCCGGCAGGTCATCGGCCACAAGATCGGGCTCACGTCGCGCGCCATGCAATTGTCCAGCCAGATCGACGAGCCCGACTACGGCACCTTGCTCGACAGCATGCTCTACACCTGCGAGCCTGGAAGCGTGCTGGACCTGCCCACGGAACGCTTCATCGCGCCGCGCGTCGAGGTTGAACTGGCATTTGTGCTCAAGCGCGCCCTGAAGGGACCGGACGTCTCGGTCGAGGACGTACTGGAAAGCACCGAGTACGTTACGCCGGCCATCGAGATCATCGATGCCCGCATCGAGCAGCTTGACCGGCACACGAAGGCAATGCGCAAGGTCTTCGACACCATCAGCGACAACGCCGCCAATGCCGGCGTGGTCATCGGCGGCGAAAAGGTGCGCCCGGATGCCGTGGATCTGCCCTGGTGCGGCGCCGTGCTGCGACAGAACGGCGTCGTTGAGGAAACCGGCCTGGCGGCCGGCGTGCAGGGCCATCCGGCCGTCGGCGTGGCCTGGCTGGCCAACAAGCTTGCGCCGTGGGGAGAGAGCCTTCAACCGGGTCAGATCGTATTGGCGGGATCCTTTACGCGCCCGGTGGCGGCGCGTCGGGGCGATGCCTTCGAGGCCGATTACGGCTCGCTTGGAAAACTGAACTTCCGGTTTGTGTGAGAAGGCCCGTGCCTTTGGGTGGGACTGGCCGACCCGTATGCCACGGAGGCTGCGAATCACGCCGGATTGACCCGCGGAAGGTCATGCGCCTTCTGTCATTTTGGACCCCTCATGAAGAAATTCGTCAATGTCGAGGATTATCGGCAGGCGGCGCGTCGGCGTTTGCCAAGAATCGCCTTCGACTACCTGGACCCCGGCGCGGAGGATGGGCTTACCTGCCGGCTGAACCGCCAGAATCTGCACGACATCCATTTTGAACCGCGCGTGCTTCAGGGAGTGGCCGCTGCCGATGTCGATCTGGCGATAAACACCTTTGGCATCCCTTCGCGTCTTCCCTTGGCCATCGCGCCAACCGGGTTCGCCGGCCTGTTCTGGCCGCAGGCCGATCTCGGTCTTGCTCGGTGCGCCGCGCAGGCGGGAATTCCGTACATCATGTCCACGGCGTCGACCATGTCGATCGAGGAGGTCGCGCGGCAAACGGATAACGGCGCGACACGCTGGTTTCAGCTCTACCTGCTAAACGACAGGGACGCCACAGAGGCCATGGTGGAGCGCGCGCGAGACGCAGCCTACTCGGCTTTGGTGTTGACCGTGGACACGCCCTGCGCCGGAAAGCGTGAAGCAAGTCTCCGTCATGGGTCGCGCCTGCCCTTGAGGCTGGATGCCGAGAAACTGCTGGACTTTGCCCGGCATCCCGGTTGGGCCTGGCAGATGGTGCGTCATGGGCAGCCCAGGCTCGCGAATTTCCCCTATTCGCGTAAAGAGCCGTTCGTCATGGAGACGCACCTGAAGCGGCGCATCGATTGGGACGATGTGCGCTGGCTGCGGCAGGCCTGGCCTGGCCCTTTGATTCTGAAAGGCGTGCAGTCCGTTCTGGACGCGCGGCTGGCGTCGGAACACGGCCTGGATGCGATCGTGGTGTCCAACCACGGTGGCCGCCAGCTCGACGGCGCGCAAAGCCCGATGCAGGCGCTGGGGATGATCACGCAGGCAGTAGGGCAGAACCTGACAGTGATGGCCGATAGCGGCTTCCGGCGCGGCAGCGATGTCATCAAGGCGCTGGCGTGCGGGGCGCACAGCATCTGGCTTGGCCGGGCCACGCTGTACGGAATGGCGGCCAGAGGACCGCAAGGCGCGGCGCACGTGCTGTCCATTATTGAAGATGAAATGCGCCGAACAATGACGCTTCTGGGTGTCGGCAGCCTCGCTGAACTCAATGCGTCCCTGATCCGGCGGGCCTGAGCAATCGCGATTCCTTTCTTCAATCGCGATTGCTTCCGATGGCTGGCGGCATGCTGATGGTGGTTCAAAAATACGAGCTTCGCTGCACGGGACCTGTGCAGTGAAAAACTCATACTAAAACCAGGAGACAACGCAGTGAAAATCAATGCCTGCGTCAACATCATGATGGGCGCCGCTTGTCTGGCCGCGGCGTCAGGGGCCTACGCCCAAACCTATCCCGATAAGCCGATTACCCTGATAGCGCCCTTTGCTCCGGGTGCGTCAGCCGATGGCGTGGCGCGCGTGGTGGCGCGCGAGCTCTCTCAGGCGCTGGGTAAACCGGTGGTGGTCGAGAACCGCGCCGGTGCAGGCGGCACGACCGGCTTGATTGCGCTGGCGCACGCAGCGCCTGACGGCTATACCTTGGCTATTGGCGCGACCGGCGCCATCTCCGTGAATCAGCATCTTCCGGACGCCGCCCCGCTGGATCCCAAAAAGCAATTGGCCCCGATTGCCAGATTGGCGGATATCCCGCTGGTGCTGGTGGCCAGCCAGAAGTCTGGTTTGAAGACGCTGGGCGATGTCGGCCCCGCCTCGGTGAAGGATAAAGGCATCAGCTACGGAACATCGGGCCAGTTCACGTCGCATCATCTGGCCGGCGTGCTGTACGGATCGATGATCAATGCCACGATGGTGGCGGTTCCGTACCGCGGCAGCGCACCCGCCCTGACCGACGTGATGGCGGGTCAGATCCCGCTGGCGATCGTGGACCTGACATCCGCGATTGGCGCGATCAAGGGCGGCAAGGTGACGCCGCTGGCGGTGACCAGCGCCAAACGCGCCGCCGCCGCGCCAGAGGTGCCGACCATTGCGGAATCGGGGCATGCAGGCTACGAGGCGGGCGGATGGTTGGGACTGTTCGCACCGGCCGGCACCCCGCCTGCCGTCGTCGAGACCTTGTCCGCGCGCGTAAAGAGCATTCTGGCGAGCCCCAAGGTGGTCGGCGAGTTTGGCACCTTGGCCGTCGAGCCGGCCTATTTGAATACGGCGGATTTTTCCACTTACATCGACCGTGAGACGGCAAAGTGGGGCGCCGTGGTGAAGCAGGTGGGCGCCATACAGCGCTGATTCTGCGGACGTGTAAAAAAAGCGCCCTTGATGGGGTTTTTTTCCGCTATGGGGCGTGAGCTTCGGCGGCTCTGTTGCCGCGCAACGAGGCCGCACGCGAGAGGCTGCGAGGAGGCGGTCCTGCGATCAAGCCTGCGTGGCGGACAATGCCGCCGAGTTCGCGCTCATTTACGAATCGAGGGAATGGTGTTCCGCTCGCTGGACAGGGTCAATTGCGGAGCATGCATCGCGATTGCGGCTGGCAATCGCTGTACGGAGGAATCAGCCTGCAGGCGCGGCCGGATTCGGAAGGCCTTTGCGCGCGTTGTCGATGCGTACAAAGGACGAGATCATGGCGCAGAGCAGTTGCGCCTCGCGGCTCAGCTTTCGGCCAGACTTATAGACCAGCGCGACGGTGTAGGGGCGAACGTGTTCGCTGACCTTGATGGGCTTGAGCTTGCCCTTGACCAGGGGGTGGTGCAGCACCACGAGCGGCAGACGAGCCAGGTAGTCCGAATGCAGCAGCAGCGATACCGCGTCAAACAGCGACGAAGAATAGGCGGCCACGCGCGGGCGGCCGACGTTATAGCGGTCAAAGATCTCCACCAGGCTGGCGTCGCCGGACTTCTCGTCAGGCGCGCCGCCGACGACGATCCAGTCATAGGTGTTGAGAACGGCAACGCTGGCCACATCGTTCAGGGGATGGCCGGAACGCGCCAGCACTACGGGCTCGCCTTCATATAGGGGCTCGATGTGCAAGTCTTCGGACAGGGCCGGGTCCGGTGTCCCGGACAGCCGGACCAGCGCGAGTTCGATGCGGTTATCCCGCAGATGCATCAGCAGGTCGCTGGTCACCGAGTGGGTGAGATGCAGGGCGACGTTGGGATTGCTGCGGCGGAAATCGCTGAAGACGGTCGGGGCGAGGCGTAGCGCGGGATCGATTGACACGCCGACGCTGATCGCTGGGCGTTGTTTTTCGCTGCTTTGGCGTAGCCAGTTGGACGCTCGGTCCGCCTCGACGATGACGGCCCGGGCCATGGGAGCAAGTGCCTCGCCTTCTGGGGTCAGTTGCAGGCCTTTGGCGTCGCGGCGAACCAGGATGGCGGAGTAGTCGTCTTCGAGCTTTGCAATGCTCTTGGTAAGTCCGCCCTGAGACACGTCGAGGGCGCGAGCGGCTGCGCGAAATCCCCCGTGTTCAATCACGGCGAGGAAATCCCGTAGCTGTTGCAGTGTCATGGCCAAAATAAAAAACCCTTCTTTGTTGCGCTGAACGAAACGGCGTCTCGCAATGATACGGCGGCAGCGGCGGCTCGTCCGTTCTCTGAAACCGGCATAAGCGGCGCTTCGGGGTTATCCCTAGGCAACATGCGCCTGAACTGGCGCCATGGCGCGGTTCGTATCTCCCCCCGATTGCCGGAGGTAATCGCGATGTGCCGCTGAGCGTTGACCGTCAGCAGGGTGGATCGACAAGATAGCCCGCCAATGACCAACAAAACACCCAAGGGAAATCACATGCTCAAACTGCTGAGAGCCAGCCTGTGCTGTGCGTTCGGTTTTGCTATCGGACAAAGCGCGGCCATTGCCGCCGACGCGCCATCCACCATCAATCTGGTGGTTGGCTACCCCCCGGGCGGCAGTGTCGATACCGTGGCGCGGCTGCTCGCCCAGCCCTTGTCCAAAGAACTCGGCGCGACGGTGGTGGTTGACAACCGGGCGGGCGCGGGAGGGCGTATTGCGGCGGGCTATACCAAGGCGGCCAAGGCGGACGGCAGCTATCTCATGATCGTGCCAAATTCGGTTACCACCATCGCCACGCTGGTGTACGCCGATAAGCTCAATTTCGACATACGCCGGGATTTCGCGCCGGTAGCGCGGCTGGTGTCTTATCCCTTTGCCTTGTCCGTGGCCGCGAATTCGGGAATCGCGTCTCCGGCAGACCTGGCCGACTGGCTGAAGGCCCATCCGGCACAGGCGAATTACGGCTCTTCGGGCGCCGGCGGCCTCGCTCACTTCTCCGGCCTGCTTTATGCCGCGAATGCAGGAATTTCATGGACCCACGTGCCCTTTGCCGGTGGTGCGCCGCTGATCACGAATCTGCTGGGCGGGCATGTCGTCGCAGGCGTGGACACCCTCGTCGACCACTACGAGCAGTCGCGCACCGGAAAGCTGCGGATCCTCGGCATCTTCAGCCCCGAGCGCTACACGTTGACGCCTGATATTCCCACCCTCGAAGAGCAGGGCATCAAAGGGATGGATGTGAAAGGCTGGTTTGGCGCCTTCGTGCCAGCGCGTACTCCGCCCGAGGTGGTGGCCCGGTATGACGCAGCGTTCCGGAAAGTGCTGAGCAGTCCCGAGGTCGTCAAGCGCTTGAATGAACTGGTGCTTCAACCCGCTTACATGCCGCATGAGGCCTTGCGCGATAGCTTGAATGCCGAATTGGCAATGTGGGGGCCCGTCATCAAGGAATCCGGTTTCACTCCTGAATAGCAATAGAGCAATAGGCAAAAAATGACTTACTCTCCCAACGTCCCGGCGCATATCTCCAGCCTGAAGGCGTATATCCCCGGCTTGCCGATTGAAGACCTTGCGCGCCGCCTCGACATGCCGGTGGAGCGCATCGCCAAGCTGGCGTCCAATGAAAACCCGCTGGGCGCCAGTCCGCTTGCGCTGGCGGCGGCGCGCAATGTCGCGATGGACTTGTCGCTCTATCCCGATAACGACGCGACGGCTTTGGTCGACGCGCTGAGCCAGATGCTTGACGTGGCCGCGCAGCAAGTGGTGGTCGGGGCAGGCTCGGAAAGCCTGCTTGCCATCGTCGCCGCGGCGTTCCTCGGCCCGGGCCGGTCAGCGGTCTACACGCAATACTCGTTCCAGGCGTTCGTCAACGCCGTGCACCGGGCCGGCTCCGTGGGCATCGAAGTGCCCTCGCCCGATTTCACCGTGCACCCGGAGCAGTTGCTGGCTGCGATTCGTCCCGATACTGCGGTCATCTATCTGGCCAATCCGGGCAATCCCACCGGCACCCGCGTGCCGCAGCGAGCGTTGGCTGAATTCCTGGAGCGGCTGCCGTCGCACATCCTGGCGGTGCTCGACGAAGCCTATGTCGAATACCTGCCGGAACAGGATGGGCCGGACTCGCTCGGGTTTGTGGGCAAACATCCGAACGTCTTGTTGACGCGGACGTTTTCGAAAGCCTACGGCCTTGCCGGCTTGCGCGTCGGCTACGGCGTGGCCCAGGCCGAGGTGGCGGCCATGCTGCGGCGCCTGCGCGCGCCTTTTTCGGTGACTGCCGTGGCGCAGGCCGCCGCCATCGCCGCACTGGCCGATCAGGACTTCTTGGATCGGACCGTGGAGGTCAATGCACAAGGTCGCGAGCAACTCTATGCCGGTTTTGATGCGCTGGGCCTGCGGTATCTGCCCTCGTACGCGAATTTCGTCCTTGTCGAGGTGGGCGATGGCGGGGCCTTGGCCAAGCGACTGGAGCAGCACGGTCTCATTGTCCGGCCGGTTGGCGGCTACGGGCTGCCGGCCTGGTTGCGCGTGTCCATCGGCTCTGAGCAGAACAACGCCCGATTGCTCAAGGCCTTGCAAGAGGAAGTGCGGTGAGCATTGAAGAGCGCTATCTGCACGACTGGACAGGAACGCGATACGGCACTCCTGCCTCGGTATTCCGGCCCCGCAAGGTGGATGACGTGTCGGCGTGGCTGCGCGGCCATCATGCGACCGGGGCCCCGATTGCGGTGCAGGGAGGCCGGACCGGCGTATCCGGCGGAGCCGCGCCGGGCGACGGCGAGCACGTGCTTTCGCTGGAAAACCTGAACCAGGTGGTCAGCTTCGACCGCAAGGCGGGTGTCATCGTCGTCGAGGCAGGCATGATCCTGGCCGAAGTTCAAGCCATGGTCGAAGCCGAAGGCTGGGCATTTCCGCTGGATCTGGGTTCGCGGGGGTCGTGCCAGCTTGGCGGCAACGCAGCGACCAATGCAGGCGGATGCCGGGTGATCAAGTATGGCAACACGCGCAATCTGGTTCTGGGGCTGGAGGCAGTCATGGCCGACGGGTCAGTGCTCGGTCCGGCCAACACCCTCGTCAAGAACAATGCTGGCTATTCCCTGACGCAGTTGCTGGTCGGCAGCGAAGGCACGTTGGGGGTGATCAGCAAGCTCGCGCTGCGCCTCGTTCCCGCACCGGCCGTGCGCATGACGGCGCTGCTGGCTTTGTCGCCCGAGGTGGCGATTGCGGATCTCTTGCGCTATTGCCGGGTGGGTTTCGGCGACAAGCTCTCGGCATTTGAGGTGATGTGGCCTGAATTTGTCGACGCCGCCATCGCCGCGCATACCGCCAGTCGGACCCTGCCTGAGAGCTTTGCCGCGTCCCGCGCCGTGTTGGCCGAGCTGGAAGGCGATGACGAGTCGGCGCTGGCAGCCTTGCTGGAGACCGTGCTGTCGCAGGCCTGGGAAGAAGGTTTGGTTCACGATGTGGTGTTGCCCAGCTCCGTCAAGGATGCGCAGTCCTTGTGGGCAATACGAGAATCCGTGGGCGAAATACAGGCCCGCATCCGTCCGTACGCCGGCTTTGACCTGGGCATGCCGGTGGCCGATTACGACGCTTTTGTAAGGGCGGCCCGCGCCAATCTGGCGGCGCAGGCGCTTCCCGTAAACGCCTATTTCTTCGGCCACGCCGGCGACGGCAACATGCATGCGTGCATCGGTCCATGCCACTCCGATGACGTCAGGCAGCGGGTTGAAGCCGCGCTGTACAGCCTGCTGCCCGACTACCGCAGCACGGTGACGGCCGAGCACGGCGTCGGCCGCAAGAAAAAGGCCATGCTGGGCCGGGCGCGCAGCCCGGCTGATCTGGCAGCCATGAAGGCGATCAAGCAAGCGCTCGATCCCAAGAACATTCTCAATCCAGGTCGCATCTTCGACCTCTAGAACACGCAAGCGAGGAGTACCCGTAATGACCATCAAGACCGGCGGACACGCACTGGTGGAAAATTTGATCCAGCACGGCATCAAAGACCTGTTTCTCATCCCTGGAATCCAGCTGGATTGGGCGGTTGACGCCTTGCGTCAGCGCAGTAGCGAGATCAATCTATTCGTGCCGCGTCACGAGCAGACCACGACTTACATGGCTGACGGCTATTTTCGGGCGTCAGGCCAGATCGGGGCAGCCATGGTGGTGCCCGGGCCGGGCGCCCTGAATACAGGCGCAGGGCTGGCTACGGCGTATGCATCGAACTCCAAGGTTCTGTTCGTCACGCCGCAGATCCACTCCAAGGGTGTGGGCAAGGGCTATGGTCTGCTGCACGAAATCAAGGACCAGACCGGCTTTGTCGCCGGCCTGACGAAATGGAACGCCATGGTCGAGTCGGCCGACCATATTGCGTCGACCATGGATGCGGCGTTCGCGCAGTTGAATACCGGCCGCCCGCGGCCGGTGGGCGTTGAAATCCCGCATGATTACCTGCAGACGCCAGTTGAGCAGGACAACGAGCGCAGTACCCATCCGGCGCCCGTGCCGCTGGTCGACGAGAAGCTGATCCAGGCCGCGGCAGCGCTGATCAATGGGGCCAGATTTCCCGTCATTTACGCGGGCGGCGGCGTGAATAATCCTGCTGGCGCCGCGGGTTTGCGCGTGCTGGCCGAGAAGATCGGTGCGGCGGTCGTTGCCAGCGACAATGGCCGTGGCGCGCTGACCGACCGTCATCCCTTGTCCATGAACTCGCTGGCCGGGCGCGCCGTATTTCAGCACGCTGATGTCATCGTCGTGGTGGGTAGCCGCTTTATCGACGCGATGACGCCGACGGCGTCCTGGCCGCAGGGAGAGGGCGTGCGCTTTGTGTATCTCAATATCGATCCTGCCGATGTGACGCCGCCGCGCATGCCGGATGTGGCGCTGATTGGCGATGCCGCGCAAGAACTGCCGCGGCTTGCCGAGTTTCTGAAAAAGCGCGCGGTGTTAAAGGAGTCCGATGCCCTGGCGGTAAAGCGCTGGGCCCAAGCGCAGATCGATTCGATTTCCCCCCAGGCGGACTACGTCAATGCGCTGCGCAAGGCAATGCCTGATGACGCTATCTTCGTCAATGAGCTGACGCAGATCGGCTATCTGGCGCGAATCGCTTTCCCGGTTTATCAGCCCCACACCTATATTGGCCCCGGCTACCAAGGGACGTTGGGCTACGGCTTTCCGGTTGCGCTGGGCGCGGCCGTCGGTGGCTGCGGCCGCCGGGTGGTATCCGTTACCGGCGACGGCGGGTTCGGCTGGAATCTGCAGGAGCTGGCGACGGCAAAGCGGTATGAATTGCCGGTGACGCTGATCGTCTTCAACGATGGCCACTATGGCAATGTTCGCGCCATTCAGCGCCGGGAGTTCGGCGCCGAGGTGGCGGTCGAACTGAGCAATCCGGATTTTCGCCTGCTCGCGCAGGCCTTCGGGGTGCCGTTCGAGCAGGTGGAAACCCCCGAGGCCCTGGGCGCGCTGGTCGAACAGTCGATGAACACCAGGGGGCCAGTCATGATCGAAGTGAAGATAGGCGTTGTGCCCAGTCCCTGGCATTTGTTGCGTCTGCAGCCCATGAAAGGGATGACGGGACCCGCCGCGCCGGCCAATCCGTTGGATGGGGCGATTTGATGCACTATGAATCGTACTTTTCCGGCGGGAATGTCTTGTCTTGCGATGGCGCGGTCTTCGCCCATGTGCAGAATCCCGCAACAGAGGCGCTGCAAGGCAGCGTGCGAGAGTGTTCGATCGAAAACTTGAACGATGCCGTGCTCGGCGCAGTTCAAGCGCAGGCCTTGTGGGCGCAGTCCAGCCTGCAAGACCGGCGTGATGTTCTGGACCGCCTGACCGCCGCCGTACAGACGCGTTCGCAGGCCATTGTGGAAAGCCTGGCGCTTGAGATCGGGTGCCCGGTCTGGCTGGGGGCCGCCATGCAGGTGCCCATGGCTTTGAAAGGCCTGGCGTTTGCCCGCGCGGCGCTCGATGACATCGTTTGGGAAGAGCGGATTGGCAATGGGCTGGTCGAGCGAGTTCCAGTGGGCGTCATTGCAGCGATCACACCTTGGAATTTCCCGCTGCACCAGATTGTGGCGAAGGTCGCGGGCGCCATCGCCGCCGGTTGTGCGGTCGTGCTGAAACCCAGCGAATTTGCCCCGGGGGCGGCCTGGCAGTTTATCGAAGCATGTCAGGATGCCGCGCTGCCAAAGGGCCTCGTGAATCTGGTCTGGGGCGGCGCCGAGGTGGGCCGGGCGTTGACAACGCACCCTGGCGTTGATCAGGTCAGCTTCACCGGCAGCACTGCGGTCGGACGGGCGGTCATGGCCGATGCAGGGCAGCACCTCAAGCGGGTCACGTTGGAACTGGGTGGCAAATCGGCATCGGTGCTGCTGCCCGATGCGGACCTGGAGGCTGCCGTGAGCACTTCATTGCGCATGGCGTTGGCGAACTCAGGGCAGGCATGCGTCAGCCAGTCCCGTTTGATCGTTCCGCGCGCCCGTCTTGCCGAGGTGGAAGCGCGCCTGAGCGCGCTGCTCGACGATTGGCCCTTGGGCGATCCGGCGGATCCGGCAACCCGGTTGGGTCCGGTCGCCAATCAGCGGCAGTTTTCCCGCGTCAATGCCATGGTCGAGCGAGCCTTGCAACAGGGCGCACGACGGGTCGCGGGCGGCCCCGGTCGTGCGGTCGGCTTTGACCGGGGCTGGTATTGCCCGGTGACCCTGCTGTCGGATGTCTCGCCGGCCCTTGAGGTTGCTCAGGAAGAAGTATTCGGGCCAGTCCTGGCATTGATGCCGTATGACACGGTCGATCAGGCGCTGGAGCTAGCCAACTCGACGCGCTATGGCCTGTCAGGCGCCGTCTGGTCATCGGACGCGTCGAAAGCGGCCGCCTTTGCCCGACGAATGGCAACGGGGCAGGTCATCGTCAATGGGGCGCCCCAAAATCTGGCCACGCCTTTTGGCGGGCGGCGCGATTCGGGTCTCGGACGCGAGAACGGCCGCTTCGGCGTCGAGGAGTGCCTGACCTATCGCTCATTGCACGGCGTGGCTTGAGATCCGGGTCCTGGCTGGCCAGGGCCTTCTCGATGCCGCATCGCTTGCGCAGGGACGCGCATTCCGGACTTGGCGTCGCAACGATCCATCCGATTGCGCGAATTTAATCGGGCTTATCGTGAAGTTCGCCTTTCTTCAACCTGCAGTCCTGCTCTTCAGGGATTTCCCCAATCACATTTCTCTTGCGGAAAATCAATGCTCTATAGGACACTTTGTGTCATTAGAGCCGACACGGCGCAATCAAGGGGAATGGCATGAAGGTCTTGGGCATGGTGGCTGCGCTGGCGATGGCGGCGGGGATGGCGGGGGGCGCGCAGGCGGCGTATCCGGAGCGGACGATCCGGCTGGTGGTGCCGTTTGGCGCCGGCGGCATCACGGATATCGTGGCGCGCCAGGTCGGCAAGGGCATGGGGGATGTGCTGGGGCAGGGCATCGTGGTCGAGAACCGGCCGGGGGCGGGCGGGGTGATCGCCGCGCAGATGGCGGCCACGGCGCCCGCCGATGGCTATACGATCTTCATGGGGACGGTGGGCACGCAGGTCGTGAACCCGCTGATCTACAGCAAGCTCGGCTATGACGCGGACAAGTTCGCGCCGGTGGGCATGGTGTCCGGATCGCCGTACCTGCTGGCGGTGCGGGCCGGCTTGCCGGCGGCGTCGTTCAGCGAATTCGTGAGCTACGCGAAAGCCAACCCGGCCAGGTTGAACTTCGGATCGGCGGGCAACGCCAGTTCGCCGCACCTGGGCCTGGAGCTGCTGAAGCTGACGGCGGGCGTGGATATCGTGCACGTGCCGTTCAAGAGCGGCAGCGAGGCGGTGAACGCGGCCATCGGCGAGCAGGTGGACGTGGTGATGGACGCAAGCCCGGTCATCATGCCGCATGTGGCGTCGGGCAAGCTGCGGGCGCTGGCGGTGGCGTCGGACAAGCGGTTGCCTTCCGCGCCGGCGGTGCCGGCCAGCGTGGAGGTGGGCGACGCCGCTTTGCAGATCAGCTCCTGGAACGCTTTCTTTGCGCCGGCGGGCACGCCGCCCAACGTGCTGGCCGCGCTGAATGCGGCGTTGCAGAAGACGCTGGCCTCGCCCGAGCTGAAGGAACGCCTGGCGGCGCAGGGCACGCAGCTCTACACGGGTACGCCGGACGAATACCAGCGCTTCATCGGCGGCGAAAAGGCCAAGTGGGCCGAGATCGTGAAGCGCGCCAACATCAGGATGGATTGACGATGACGAATCAGGCGCCTCACCCCCTGGCTGGCAAGCCGCTGGAACTGGCCGACACGCTGCGTTCGGGCAATGCATGGAAGGTCCGGCTGGCCTGCGGATTGATGGGCCTGCCGGTCAAGCGGCGCACCTTTGACATCGTCCAGGGCGACCTCGAAACCGCCGAGTTCGCGCGCATCAATCCGTGGCGGCAGGTGCCTGCGCTGCTGACGCCGGAAGGGGAATGGCTGGCCGAGTCGCAGGCGATACTCTGGTACCTGGCCTTGGGCACGCCCTGGCTGCCCGCGGACCGGCTGGCGCAGGCGCAGGTCGCGAGCTGGCTCAGCTTCGAGCAGACGCAACACATGCATGCGTTCGCGCAGCCGCGGCTGTTGATCCACCTGCGCCGGACCGCGGGCGTGAACGATCCGGAGATGGCCGCGTGGCGCGCCATCGGCATGAAGGCGGCGGCGCTGATGGACGCGCATCTGGCGGGCCGGACCTATCTGGTGGGAACCGCGCCGACCATCGCGGATATCGCGCTGTTCCCTTATACGAGCATGGCGGAGCAGGGCGGGTATGACCTGTCCGCCTTTGCCCACATTACTGCCTGGCTGGCGCGCATGCGCGCCTTGCCGGGATTTACGCCGTTGATGGAAACGGCATGACGGAGACATGATGGCCGATACGATGCACTTGGGTAAGGACGAACTGATCGCGCGGGCGAAGGACGAGATGCAGCGCCAGTTCGAGACGCCGCAATGGAGCCTGCGCGAGCGCCTGGCGCTGAGCTGCCGCATCCTGTTCGACGGCGGGCACGATTCGGGCCTGGCGGGCCAGATCACGGCGCGAGCGCCGGAGCCCGACCGCTATTTCACGCAGCGCCTGGGCCTGGGCTTTGACGAGATCACGGCCAGCAACCTGCTGCTGGTGGACGAGGACCTGCGCGTCCAGGAGGGCGGCGGCATGCCCAATCCGGCGAACCGCTTCCATTCCTGGATCTACCGCGCGCGGCCCGACGTGAACTGCATCATCCATACGCACCCGCTGCACGTCGCGTCCTTGTCGATGCTGGAGGTCCCGCTGGAGATCTCGCACATGGACAACTGCCCGCTGTATGACGACGTGGCGTTTCTGAAGGACTGGCCGGGCGTGCCGGTGGGGAACGAGGAAGGCGAGATCATCTCGGCGGCCTTGGGTTCCAAGCGCGCCATCCTGCTGTCGCACCACGGCATGCTGGTCGCGGCCGGCTCGGTGGAAGAGGCCTGCGTGCTGGCCCTGCAGTTCGAGCGCGCCGCGCGCATGCAGCTGCTGGCGATGTCGGCGGGCAAGATCCAGCCGATTCCGGCCGCGCTGGGGCGCGAGGCGCACGACTGGATCCTGACGCCGAAGCGCTCGCAGGTGGGCTTCTCGTATTACGCGCGGCGCGCGTTGCGCATGCATCCCGAAGTGCTGAGCTAGGGCGGGCCGGGGCAGGGGCGCTCGACGGCAACGCCGGTTTCGGGCATGCTTACCTGTTGCCTTTGCGCTTTGCCTGCCCATGATCGACCTGCCGCACCGCCTACGCACCTTGCGCCGCCAGCAAACCCTGTCCCTGGAACAGCTTGCGCAGCGCACGGGATTGACCAAGAGCTACCTCTCCAAGCTTGAGCGGGGCTTGAGCGAGCCATCGATTTCCACCGTGCTGCGCCTGGCGGAGGCCTATGGCGTGGGCGTGTCGCAGCTGGTGGGCGCGGACGACGCCGCGCAGGACGAGGTGGTCAGCGTGGTCCGCGTGGCGGACCGCGAAGCCCTGCAGCGGGGCGGCCTGGGCTCCGAGTATCACTATGAGTCGCTGGCCGGACGGCGCAAGGTCAAGGCCATGGAACCCTTCGTGGTCCATCCGCCTCGGGATTTCCCCGATGCCGCCGCGGTTTTTCCGCACCCGGGCGAGGAATTCCTGCTGGTGCTCAAGGGCGCCATCGAGGTATATGTGGGCGAACGCCAGTTCCGCCTGGAAACCGGGGATTCCGTGTATTTCGATTCCGAACTGCCGCACCGCATGCGCACCGTCAGCCGGGCCATGGCCGAGGTGCTGGTGGTGGCGGCGCACTGACGCATCCGCGGGCGCCGCCTTGCCCCTGCCTATACAGGAACAGCTATGAAACATGACCAGTCGCGGCTCGTCCGCATCGATGCCGGCCCGATGAGAAACCCGGTGCCAGGCAAGCCCCGCCGCCCGATTTCCGGCGACGCGGCGTTTCGCACCGTGACCGCCTTCGAAGGCAACGCGGGCAAGGCCGAGGCCGGCGTTTGGGAAAGCACCGCCGGCACGTTCCAGTCCAACACCACCGGCTACATCGAGTTCGGCTACATCGTGGAAGGCGCGGCGCGCCTGGTGGATCCGGACGGCACCGTGCATGAACTGACGGTGGGCGAGGCCTTCGTCATGCCCGAGGGCTACACGGGCCGCTGGGAAGTGGATCAGTTCGTCAAGAAGATCTATTTCATTACCCGCATGTAGGCGTCGCGCGGCTACGGCTGCGGGCGCTGCGGGAAGGCGGACGTTCCGAAGGTGTTGCCCATGCGGTTGCCGATGGTGGCCGGGGTGGGCAGGCCCATCTGGTTGGGCGGACGCTGCGTGACGGCTTCGGACTCCAGCCCGGCGGGCGGCCTGGGCGTGGCCGCGGGCGCCATCTTCTGGTTCAGGCAGTCATAGGACAGGGCCCGGTAGCCGTTCACTTCGGTCTCGATGCACGCGCCCTCCGGCGGCGCGGGCTTGCTGGCCGACGCGGCCGGCGCGGGTTCGGTCCCGGCCTCCGCGGCCGATAAAGGCGCGGCCGCCGTCGCCGCCAGCCACAGCAGGCAGGCGCGGCCCGCGTAAAGACACACGTTGCGCATGCGCGTTCCTTGAGTTGCGCCCGGCACGGGACGGCCGGCACCATCCGGGCAGTATAGGGAGGGACGCGGCCCGGCGGGTGACGATTGCATGGCGGCGGCGAGCCGCGTTCGCCGGGCGTGTCACGAATGCGTCATTCGGCGGCTCTAGCATGGCGGCTTTTGGTCAGGGCTGCCGCCCATCTCCATCGCCATGCCGGGCACTTTCCACTTGCGTACGCGTTCATGACCGCCGCCCGTCTGGGTTTGGGCGCCGCGTTGCGCGCCTGTCTGGCGCTGGGCCTGTTCACGCTGGCGGCGCCCGGCCTGGCCGAACCGCCGCCCCGTCCCATCGCATTCGCCATCGCGGCGCAGCCCCTGGCGCAGGCGCTTGCCGAATACAGCCTCGTCAGCGGTCTGACCGTGCTGGTGGACAGCGCGCTGACGGAGGGCAGGCAGGCGCCGGCGGTGATGGGGAACTACGCGCCGGGCGAGGCCCTGCGCAAACTGCTGGCGGGCTCTTCCCTGGCCATACGCTACGCGAGCGCGCAGTCGTTCACGCTGGTGGCCGAACAGGCTCCCGCCGTCCGGAACGGGCAACAGGCCAGGCGCCTGCGCGACACGCAGTACGCCGCGGCGCTGCAAGGCGCGGTGAAACGGGCGCTGTGCGCGGCGGCGGGCGCCGAACCCGGCAGCTACCGGGCCTTGATGCAGCTCTGGTTCGACAAGGCGTGGCGGGTGAGCCGCGTGAGCTGGGTGGCGTCGACCGGCTCGCCCGGACTGGACGGCCAGCTTGAGGCGGCGCTGCGCGGCGTGGCCGTGGGGCCGCTGCCTGCGGGCATGCCGCAGCCGGTCACGCTGCTGCTGGAGCCCCGCAACGCGGGCGATTGCGCCGGCATGCCGGGAGCCAGCCGTGCGCGATAGCAAGCCCGACGGTTCCCTGCTGTCCATTTTCCTGGAGCGCTACAACGACTTCCGCAGCCAGCTCAAGCGCCGGCTGGGCTCCGAGGACCTGGCGCACGACGCGATGCAGGAAGCCTTTCTGAAGGTGAACGACCTGCCCGCCAGCTCGTCCATCCAGCAGCCGGCGGCCTACCTGTTCCGCGTGGCCCTGAACATTGCCGAGGACCAGCGGCGCAGGGACTCCCGCCTGCTGACGGGGGTGGAAATCAGCGAGCTGATCAACATGACGGACGAGGCCGCCGACCCCGCGCGCATCGCGCAGGGCCGCAGCCAGATCGACGCGTTCCGGCGCGCCCTGCGGCGATTGCCCGAACGCACCCAGCAGATATTGCTGGCGGCCCGCGTGCACGAATTGCCGCATGCGGAGATTGCGCGGCGCTACGGCGTGTCCGAGCGCATCGTATCCAAGGAACTCAAGCGGGCGCTGGAACATTGCGCGCGGGAACTGGACGCCGGGGGTGTCGAAGAGCCCCCGCAGCGGCATCCCGGCAGGCAGGCGCCGACTCAGGACGAAGGACCATGGCGCTGACGATGATCATGCCCGGAAAGCACAAGAACAAGGACGCGCTGGCGCGAGAGGCGCGCGCGTGGCTGCTGACCCTGACGTCGGGGCGCGCCACGCAGGCCGACGCCGACGCCTTTCGCGACTGGCTGCGCGCCAGTCCCGGGCACGAGGCGGCCTTTGCCGACCAGAAGCGGCTCTGGCAAGGTTTGGGGCCGGCGGTGCGCGAGGAACTGGCGGCAAGCGCCGGAGCTCGCCAGGCCAAGCCTGCGGGCCTGGGCCGGCGGGCGTTCCTGGGCGGCGCGCTGGCGGCTTCGGCGGCCTATCTGGCGTTCCGGCCTCCGCTGGGCTTATGGCCGGGCCTGGACGACCTGGGCGCGGACTATCGGACCGCGGCCGGCGAACAGCGCCGGCTGGCCCTGGGCGATGCGCTGGAAGTGGAGATGAATACGCAGACGCGCATCAACGTCTCGGCCATGTCCGGCGGAGGATCCGTCATCGAGCTTGCCGATGGCGAGGCCGAGATCCGCAGCGGGGCGGTGGCGGCGGAAGTGGTGGCGGGCAAGGGGCGGATAACCGCCAGGGACGCCGTGTTCAACCTGCGTTATATCGGCGGCGAGGCCCGGCTGTGCTGCCTGTCGGGCACGGCGCGGCTGGTGCATGCGCAGGGCGTCTTCGACGTGGGCCCGAATCGGGAGTTGCGCTATGACGACGCGCGCGTGCAGCCGCCGGTCAAGGTGGACCCGGACATCGTGACCGCCTGGCGGCAAGGGTGGCTGGTGTTTGACCAGCAGCCGCTGGCCCAGGTGGTCGACGAGTTGAACCGCTACCGGCGCGGCCGCCTGGTGCTGATGAACGAGCAACTGGGCAAGCGCCTGGTCCAGGCGCGCTTTTCGCTGGCGCAGGTGGCGGACGCCGAGCGGCTGATACGCGACGCGTATGGCGCGCGCGTCACCCATCTGCCGGCCGGCGTGGTGCTGCTGTCCTGAGCGTTTTTCTCCCGGCTTCTTGATGAATTATTTGTGACAGGGTTCTGGTCGGCAATTTTCCATCCGTCTGTCTTGTTCTAGGTGACGAACACCCGCGATTGGAACAAGGAAAGGCGATCATGCAGGCACGGATGTCGGAGACGGGCGGAAGCAGGAACATGGCGCGCAGGGCGCGGCGCGGGCGCTTGAACTGGCGGCCGACGCCGCTGTCGCAGGCCCTGACGGCGCTACTGATCGCCGGCGGCGCCGCGGGTACAGCCCAGGCGCAGGCCCGGGCTTTCAGCCCCGCCTGGTTCTCCGACAAGAACGCGGTGCAGTCCACCGCGCAGCGCACCGGGCGCCTGCCCGACGGCAGCCCGGCCGCCATCGGCGGCAGCGCGCGACAGCAGCAACAGGCGCGCCAGAGCCTGCAGAAGTCGCTGGACAATCTGAACCGCGCGGCGGCGGCGGTGGCGGCGCAGCAGGCGGCCCAAGCCGCGGCGCGCGCGGCCGCTGCTGCCGGCAATGGCGGCGGCGTGCCGGACGGGCTTGTCGAGGGCGGGCTGTGGGCGGCCGAGGGCGGCTTGGCGAAATGGGAAGGCGCCAAGGCAGCGAAGCCGGGAGTCGAGAACGGCCGGCAGGTCGTCACCATCGAGCAGACCCAGTCGCGCGCGATCCTGAACTGGGACACCTTCAACGTGGGCCGCAACACCACGGTGCAATTCAAGCAGGGCGCGGACGACGCGGTGCTGAACCGGGTGGTGGGCGCGTCCGCCAAGCCCAGTCAGATCCACGGCGCGATCAAGGCCGACGGCACCGTGCTGGTGGTGAACCAGAACGGCGTGATCTTCACCGGCACCAGCCAGGTGAATGCGCGCAACCTGGTGGCGGCGGCCGCCGACATCGGCGACCAGCAGTTCCGCGACAAGGGCCTGTACGCGGACAACGGCGCGCAGCCCACGTTCAAGGACGCGCTGGGCCGCGTCGAGGTGCAGGCGGGCGCCGTCATCCGGACCGCGACGCCGGCCACATCCACCTCGGGCGGCGGCTATGTGCTGCTGCTGGGCAAGGAAACCGCCAACGCGGGCACGATCGACACGCCGGGCGGGCAGGCGCTGCTGGCGGCCGGCGACAGCTTCGTGATCAAGCGCGGGCAGGGCACGTCGGGCAATCTCGCGTCCACGACCAAGGGCAACGAAGTGGCGCCCGCGGGCAAGGCCGGCCGCGTCGCGAACACGGGCCTGATCCAGGCCGCCACGGGCGATGTGACGCTGACGGGCGGCGAGGTGGTCCAGGCCGGCGTGGTGTTGTCCAGCACGTCCGTGGATACGCGGGGAACGGTGCATCTGAACGCGGCGGGCGAGGGCGGCACGGTCACGCTGGCCGCCGACAGCGTCACGGCCATTCTGTTGGACCGCAGCGGCGCCCTGGCGCTGGACAGCCAGCGCGACGGCCTGCGCGTGCCGGTGGTGGCGCAGACCGACGCCCCCCTGGTGGCGGCCGGCGCCGACCGCCGCGAGTTGTCCCGCGTCGAGATCAGCAGTTCCGGGACCGTGGACTTTGCGTCCGGCTCCATCACCCTGGCCACCGGCGGCCAGATCGCCGTGCACGCCGCGCAGCGCAGCCTGCTGCGCGACGGCGCGATCCTGGACGTGGCGGGCGCGGTGGGCGTGCCCGTCGCCATGGAAAACAACAACGTCAAGATCAATGTGCAGGGCAGCGAACAGCGCGACGCCCCGATCAACCGGGACAGCGCCAAGCTGAACAACAACGACATCTGGGTCGACGCGCGCGACCTGGTGCTGGTGCCGGCGGGCACCAACGGCTATGCCACCGACCGCTGGTACACGGCCGGCGGCCTGCTGGAAGTCAGCGGCTATCTGGGCACGCAGGGGCATGCCGTCAATGAATGGATGGCCCAGGGCGGCAACGTGGAATTCACCGGCGGCGACGTCGTGACGCGAGCCGGTTCGCAGATCAACGTGTCGGGCGGCACGCTGGACGTGCAGGACGGCATGATCCGGCAGACGTGGCTGCGCGGCGTGGACGGCAGGCTGTACGAGGCGTCGCGCGCGCCGGGCGACCTGGCCTACGCCGGCCTGTACAAGGGATACGAGGCGCATAGCGAACGCTGGGGGCAGACGCGCTATTTCTATAACCCGCTGATTGCCCCGCGCGAACGATTCGAGACCGGCTACACCGTCGGCCGCGATGCGGGCAGGCTGCTCATCGGCACCGCAAGCGCCGTGCTGGAAGGCGAGCTCGTCGGCCAGACTTATCAGGGAGACCGCCAGAGCGCCGCGCCGCAGGCCGGCCTGGACGGCTACCAGCAATCGCAACGCGCCGCGGCGCGCGGCGCGCAGCTGGTCGTGGGCACCTATACGCCTTACTACGTCAAGGCCACCGGCGCGCTGCAATACGGACTGGGGCGCAACGAAGATACGGTCCAGCAGGTCGTGCTGTCCGACCGCGCGGCGGCGATTGCCGCCGGCCTGGACCTGAACACCGCGCTGCCCGAGGACCGGGCGGGGATCCTGCATCTTGATACGGCGCGGCTTAACGGCTTCGGACTGGGCGCCATCAAGATCGCCGCCGGCGAGATCGCGGTGCAGGCGGATCTTGCCGTGGCGCCGGGCGGCGATATCACGCTGTACGCGAACAAGGTGTCGGTGGATGCCACGCTGACGGCGCGCGCGGGCAGCATCCGCTTGGGCAATGTGCTAAAGCAAGGGACGTCGGCGGACGCGGCCGATACGTTTGCCGGCGCCGCCGGCGAGGACGACGGGGTGGCGCTGAGCGCGCGCGCAAGGCTGGACGCGGCGGGCCTGTGGTCGAACCTGGCCATGTCGCCCGAGCGGACGGGCGGCCTGCCTTATCTGAACGGCGGAACGGTATCGTTGCGCAGCAGCGGGGATATCGCGCTGGCTGCCGGCAGCGTGATCGACGTGAGCTCGGGCGCGGCGCAGCGCGCGAAAGGCAAGCTGACGGGCGGCAAGGGCGGCGACACCACGGTGGAAATCGTGGCCGCGAGCACCGGCGCCGGCGGCCGCCTGAGCCTGGGCGCCGAGCTGCGCGGCTATGGCGTGGAAGGCGGCGGAACCCTGGCGGTGTCGGCGGGCAAGGTCGTGCTAGGCGCGCCGCAGGCGGGCGCCGACGCGGACGTGCTGACGCTGGCTGCGCCATTCTTCCAGCAAGGCTATGCGCGCTACGAGGTGACCGGCCGCAACGGCTTGAAGGTGGCCGAGGACGCGCGCATCGACGTACTGATGCCGGTGTATCGGCCGGTGGTGGGCGCGGCGGGCTTGGCGGCCGGCACGGACCCGTCCGTGGTCCTGGAAACCTGGCTGCCGCCGGTTTATGAACATGATTCCCTCGCGGGAACGGTCACGCAGCGGCGCGGGGCCAGCCTGTCGCTGCAAAGCGGCCGCAGCATCGTCCTGGCCGGCGTGGATGCCGATGCGGAACTGGTCATCGGCCGCGGCGCGCGGGTGAACGTGGACCCCGGGCAAGCCATCCGACTGCGCGGCGCGGGGCAGATCACGGTGCTGGGCGGCCTGAGTGCGGCCGGCGGCAGGATCGATATCCGCCAGCTCCGCCTGGGCGACATCGATGTGGCCGAGTCCAACGAGATCGCCGGCGGCGAGGTGCACGACCGTTCGATCTGGATTGGAGAACAGGCGGTGCTGGACGTGGCCGGCCGCGCGCAAACGGGCGTGGATACGCGGGGACGCCGCTATGGCGTGGCGGAGGCGGGCGGCGTCATCGTGATCGGCGGCGAGATCGACCACTACCGGGCGACCGCGACGTCCTCCGACGCGTATGTGATCGTGCGCCCCGGCGCGGTGCTGGACGCGTCCGGCGCAAGCGCGATCGTGGACGTAAACGGGGTTGGCCCGGTGCAGCTGAACCGCGACGGCGGCCGGATATCGCTCAGCTCGTACAACGGCCTGCATCTGGACGGGACATTCATCGCGCGCGCAGGCGGCGCGAACGCTTCGGGCGGCACGCTGGACATCGCGCTGGAAACGCCGCTGTACCGGACCTGGGGCGAGGGTGTTGCGGGGGAGGCCGTGCAGGTGCCGCGCGAACTGGTGCTGGCGGCGGGCGCGGACAACGCGCTGGGCGCCGAGCTGGCGCCCGGCGAAGGCGCCGAAGGCCTGCGCTACGGCCATGCGCGCCTGGACACGGCGCGCCTGCTGGCGGGCGGCGGCTTCGATCATCTGGGTCTGCTGTCCAACGGCCTGATGTCCTTCGATGGCGACGTCGACGTTGCGGTGGGGCAGAGCCTGCGCCTGTACGCCGGCGCATTCTCGCTGGCGCCGCAGGCGGACGCACAGACCCGCGTGAACCTCGCGGCGCCGTATGTGCGCCTGTCCGGTCCTGGCGAGTACTTTTCCACCAACGGCATGACACGGCCGCGCGTGCTGTTCGGCGATGCGCCCGACGTGGGCGGCGGCGCGTTTACGGTGCGCGCCGGCAGCCTGCTGGAAGTGGGCAACAGCCTGTCGTTCGGCACGCAGGGCGTCATCAACCGCAGCGTGGGCGGGGCGCTGTCCGTGAAGCGTTCCGGCTTTGACCGGGTGGTGCTCGACAGCGGCGCCGATCTGCGTTTCCTGCGCCACAACGACAACGAGCCGCGCACGCGCGTCTGGACGCGGGGCGACCTGGATCTGGCCGCCGCGCAGATCTACCCGGGCACGGGCGCCGAGGCGGAAGTGGTGGCCGGCTATATGCGCAATCCGGTGTCCGGCAGCAATGTGTTCGATCCGGACCGCACGCTGCGCGTTGGGCGGCGCGAGGGGGCGACGCCCGCGACGCCGTACTCGGCGTTCGGCACGCTGCGGCTGGCGGCGGCCACCGTGGAGCAGGGCGGCGTGCTGCGCGCGCCGCTGGGCGCGATCGTGCTGGGCGACGTGGGCTCGACCCTGGGTACGCAGCGCCTGACGCTGCTGCCGGGCAGCGTCACGTCCGTCAGCGGCGCGGGCCTGGTCATGCCCTATGGCGGCACGACGGATGGCGTGTCGTACAAGTTCAATGGCGCGGACGTTTCGCTGGTGGGGGTGGGTGGCGCCACCGGCGTGGGGCAAGGCGCGTCTTTGCGCACGGGCATCACCTTGGCGTTCCGCGACGTGGATGCCTTGCCGGGGTCCGTGCTGGACCTGTCCGGCGGCGGCGAACTGACGGGCGCAGGCTTCGTGTCGGGCCGCGGCGGCTCTACCGACGCGCGCTATTCGCCGCTGGTCCGTATCGATCCGAACGGCGGCTTCACCTTGCCGGGACTGGAGAGCAACCCCGTCTACGCCATCGTGCCCGGCGCGCAGCCGGGCTATGCACCCGTGGGCGGCGAGGCCGGCGCGTCGGCGCCGGGCATCGGGCGGCAGATCACGCTGGGCGCGGGCGTGCCCGGACTGCCGGCGGGCACCTACACCCTGATGCCGTCCACCTACGCCTTGCTGCCAGGCGCGTTCCGCGTCGAGATCAACGGCGGCGCGGCCGCGGGCGCGGCCACGGCGCCGGTGCGGATGCGCAATCAGTCGTGGGCCGCCAGCGGCACGCTGTCCACCGCCGGCGCCGGCGTGGCGGACAGCCTGGCCAGTCCGGTGATCCTGACCCCGGCCAACGTGCTGCGCACCTACTCGCAATACAACGAGATGAGCTACGCCAGCTTTGTGCGCGCGGACGCGGTGACGCGCGGCGTGCCTCGCGCGATGCTGCCCGCCGACGCCCGCACGCTGCGGCTGGCTATCCATGCGGGTTCGCAGGACGGGCAAGCGCTCAGCTTCGAGGGGCTGGCGAACTTCAAGGCCGCGCAGGGCGGCTTCGGCGGCGCTGCGGCGCTCAACGGCGGAAGCTCGCAGGTGGAGATCCTGGCCGCGGGCCAGGCGCCCACGGCGGGCTATTCCGGCGTCTCGGTCGAGGCGGACGCGCTGACGGCGCTGGGCGCCAGCCGCCTGGTGATCGGCTCCCTGCCGGTGGTGATGTATGGGCAGGGCGGGCGCTTCTATACGTTCCAGGGCGCGGCCAACTCGGCGACGCTGCGCGCCGGCGCGCAACTGGCGGCGCCCGAAGTGCTGATCTCGTCGCGGACGATCGAGATCGAAGCCGGCGCCGGCATTTCCACGCTGGGCCGGGGGGCGCCGTCGGTGGACTCCACCAGCGGCTATGCCTTCCAGCCCGGCGGCGCCGGACTGCTGGCCGTGTCGAACGGCCGCCTGGATGTGCTGGCGCCCGATGCGCTGGCGCCGGGCGCCATCCGCATCGGCACCTGCGCGGCGCAGCCCTGCCAGGGCGTGACGCGCCTGTATTCCGAGGGCACCATCGCCGCCGCCACCAATGGCGCGTTCGACCTGGGCGAGCAGGTGCGGTACGGCACGCGCAACCTGACGCTGGCTGTCGGGGCGGTCAATGTAGGCACCGCCGGCGCGCTGGCGCAGGCGACCGCAAGCGGGCTGCTGCCCAACGGGCTGACGCTGAACCAGGACATCCTGGGCCGGCTGCTGCGCGGAGACGCCAGCACCGGCGCGCCCGCGCTGGAAGTCCTGACCCTGACCGCGCGCGAGTCGATGAACTTCTACGGCACCGTCGCGCTGGACACGCGCGATCCGGTCACGGGCAAGTACAGCCTGGCGACGCTGGCGCTGGGCACGCCCGCCATTTATGGGTATGGCGACGCAGGCGACGAGGCCAGCATCCGCACGCAGAACCTGATCTGGAGCGGCGCGACGCAGGCGCCCGGCGCCGTGGTGGCGGGCGGGGCCGGCACGGGCAGGGGCACGCTGCGCGTGGACGCCGAACGCATCGTGTTCGGCTACAGCCAGGGCGCCCAGCCCAGCGGCGTGGACGACAACGCCCGCGTGGCGCTGGGCTTTGCCAATGTGAACCTGACCGCCACGGAACGCATCACGTCGAATCACCGCGGCAGCCTGGCCGTGCACCAGTCGCAGGGCGCCTACGTCAGCGGCAGCGGCTATGCATACAGCGGCGGCAATCTGAACCTGAACACCCCCTTGCTGACCGGCGAGGCCGGCTCCATCAACCGGATAACGGCCGGAGGCGAGCTGCGCGTGTCGGCGCTGCCGGGCGCGCCGGCGGCGGCCGTGCAGGAGCTGGGCGCGGAGTTGAGTCTGGCCGCATCGAACGTGGTGGTCGACGGCAGGGTCGTGCTGCCCAGCGGCAAGCTGACGCTTGCGGGCCGCGACGGCGTGCTGCTGACGGGCGCCTCGCAGATCGACGTGGCGGGCCGCGCCATCGCGTTCAACGACGTGACGCGCTATAGCTGGGGCGGCGATGTGATCGTGGAGAGCAGCCTGGGCAGCATCCGCCAGGTAGCGGGTTCGCTGATCGATCTATCCGCGCAGGAGAACAATGCCGGCCAACTGCGGGCAGACGCGCTGGCGGCGGCAGCGGGCACGGTGGACCTGCAGGGCCGCATCCTGGGCGCGGCCACGGGCCATTACGACGCGGGCGGCACGCTGGCGCCGTATCGCGCGGGCAGCATCGACGTTCGCGCGCAGCATCTGGGCGCGGCGGGCGCGCTGAGCGCGGATTTCGACGCGCTGAACCAGCGGCTGAACGAGGGCGGCGTGACGGGTGCGCGCAGCTTCCAGGTCAAGCAGGGCAGCCTCATCATCGGCGACGTGCTGCGCGCCAACGACATCAGCCTGTCCATCGATGGCGGCAGCCTCGCCGTGGCGGGCCTCGTGGACGCCAGCGGCGAACGCGTGGGCCGGATCCGTCTGGCCGCGCGAGATGGCCTGACCCTGGCCGCGACCTCCGTGCTGGACGCGCACGGCGCCGTGCTGCGCGTGGACAGTTACGGCAAGATCATCGACGCGCCGAACCGCGCCATGGTGGAGCTGAACTCCGGCCGCGGCGTGCTGACGCTGGCGGGCGGCGCGCGCATCGACCTGCGCCACGGCACGTCCGCCACGCCCGGCGCGGGGGCGGGGCAGCACGACGGCGCTTCGCGCGGCACGCTGGACTTGCTGGCGCCGCGCATCGATGCCGCCGGCGATACGGGGATCAACGGGGGCGGCGTCCCGGGTTCCGCCGCCACGCATGGCGACATCGCCATCGAGGCGCGGGGGCCGGTCGCCATCGAGGGCGCCAAGTCCATCGCGCTGATCGCGATGCAGCGCTATGACGACGCGCTTGCCGGCAACGCGGCGGACCGGGCCAGCGGCCGCGGCTACCAGACCATCGATCAGGCGTACCTGGATGCCAAGCACGACGACAGCGCGCTGTTCATCGGCAATGCGCTGGCCAACGGCAACCTGCTGAACGCCAAGCTGGCGGGACTGAACAACGCGGGCTATCGCGACGTGTTCCATCTGCGGCCGGGCGTGGAAATCGTCAGCAAGACCGCCGATGGCGACCTGGTCGTGCAGGGCGATCTGGACCTGTCGCGCTACCGCTACGCCAGCCTGAACCCGCGTTCGCCCATGACCTCGGTCTACGGCTCGGGCGAGGCGGGCGCGCTGACGTTGCGCGCCAAGGGCAACCTGGACATCTACGGCAGCATCAACGACGGCTTCGCGCCGCCGCCGGCGACGCCGGACGACGAGAACGGCTGGGTCCTGACGCCGGGCGCGCAGCCCTTCGGCGGCGACGTGGTGCTGCCGCGCGGCGGCGTGGAGCTGGCCGAGGGCACGGAATTTCCGGGCGGCAAGACGCTGAACTACCCCTTGCCCCTGCAGGCGACGACGCTGGCGGCGGGCACGCGCCTGCCGGTCGAGGCCGCGCTGAACCAGGTGTTGTCGCTGCCTGCGGGCACGGTGCTGTCCGGAGACGTGCGCGATGCGTCCGGCCAACTGCTGTACGCCGCCGGCAGCATCCTCAGGCAGGCGGTGGACCTGCCTGTCGGCACGCACCTGGGCGCCGGCACTTTGCTGGCCAGCGGCACGGCGATGAAGGCGTTCACCTGGCCGGCGAACCTGGCCCTGCCCAACCTGCACACCACGCAGGCCTATGAGCCCAATGTGCTGCTGATGGCGGGCAGCATCACGCTCAAGCAGGGCGCGCTGATCCCGTCGCAGGCCAAACTCGTGTTCCCCGCGGGCACGGACTATGTGGAGCTGCGCCCCGGCACCGCGACGGACCAGCGGCGCAACTGGGCGCTGGCCCAGATGCTGCCCGCGGGCAGCCAGTCGTGGTCGGTGCAGCTGGTGGCGGGCGCGGATCTGGACGCGGCCGATCCGCGCCGGGTCCTGCCCGGGCTGGGCGCGGGCAAGCTGACGCTGGCCGACAGCCACTACAGCGCCAGCCTGCTGAAGGGCGCCAGCCTGCTCTGGGGGCCCGACGCGGAGCCGTCCGGCTTCGAGCCCGGCACGCCGGTGCCGGACGATCTATTGTGGCTGTGCGACGCGGTGGAGGGCTTGTGCGTGGCGCCGTCGCCCTGGTCGTGGGCCAAGGACAACTGGTGGGGGTACCCGGAGGGCACGCCCGTGTCGGACGCGGAGCTCGGCATCTGCACCGACTTCCCGGACCAGTGCGTGGAGAACAAAGCGTCGACCAGCGTCCTGGCCCATTCGCAGAATTTCAGCGTGTTGCGCACGGGCACGGGGGATCTGGAGCTGGCGGCGGGCGGGGACATCAGCCTGATGTCCGCCTATGGCGTCTACACGGCCGGCACGCAGGCCGCCGACGTCGCGCCCGGCTACCAGTTGCCGCGCGGCCGCTACGGCAGCACGGTGCTGGGCGATGCCCATTCGACGACGTACGAGCCCTTCGTGACGGCCGGCGCCGGCTACCAGGCATGGTATCCGGAGGCCGGCGGCAACCTGAGCCTGTACGCGGGCGGCGCGCTGCGCGGCGACGTGTGGGGCAAGACCGTGGCCGGCACTTATGACGGGCGAGTGGTCGACGCCAGCGTGGGGATAGGCAATTGGCTCTGGCGCCAGGGCACGGGCAGCGCCAACGGCGGCGATACGCCCACGGCGTGGTGGATCAACTTCGGCAGCTACGCGCGCGCGCCCGCCGAGTTCAAAGACAACACGCCCTTGCTGGTGGGCTTCACGGGCTTTGGCGCGCTGGGCGGCGGCAATGTCAGCGTGCGCACGGACGGCGACGCCGGCAACATCGAGTCGCGCGGATCGCTCAGCAATCCGCGCGGCCAGGGCCTGATCGTGGCCGTGGGCGGCACGGGCCGCATCGCGGCCGACGGCGGCATGACGCTGACGGGCGGCGGCGATATCGACATCCGCATCGGCGGAGGGCTGAACCCCACGCAGAGCGCGCGCGGACGCGTGTCGTCCACCGGGGGGACGACGCCATACTACGGCGATCCCGCCATCGACCTGCAAGGCGCATTGATCAACCTGCGCGGCCATGTCCAGTTGGCCGGCGGCGCGATCGGCGGGCTGGACCTGCAGTACGGCAACCAGGCCAACCAGCAGGACGCCAAGGACAGCCGCGGCTACGACCCCTACGTGTCCACGCTGGCCAGCGCCACGGGCGGCATGGCGCTGATACCGGGCGACGCGGTCATCCGCCTGGACACGCGAGGCGACCTGGTCGTCGGCGGCGCCAGCGATCCGGGCCGCGTCGCTTTGACGAACAGCACGCCGTTCCGGCTGCGCGACGGCACGCTGCAAAATGGCGGCGGCTACAGCTGGTTCTCGATGTGGACGGAGAACACCGCCATCGAACTGTCCAGCGCGGGCGGCAACCTGACGCCCAGCCGCCAGACCTCGCACAGCGCGCAGGGCCTGGCGCTGCAGACGGGGCGCAACACGTCAGCCTCGGATGCGCGCTACCTGTATCCCTCGATCCTGCGCGCCACCGCCTACGGCGGCAGCATCTACGCAGGCCTGTCGGCGGGGTACCTGAACAGCGAGGCTACCGGCCTTCCGTACGCGCTGTCGCTGGCGCCCGGCGCGCGCGGGCAGCTGGAAATGCTGGCGGGCGATTCGATCTACGCCGGCGGCTATGCCATCAACCGGTCGGGGGCCGACCCGGCAAGCGTGCCCAGCGTGCTGGCGCCGGCCTTTGCCGGATACGGCACGGAAGCCAGCCAGGTTGCCGCCTTGAGCAACCAGGGGGCCAACGGCTTTGCCGGCAGCCGCAACACCTACTTTCCCTTGTTCTATTTCAATGCGCCCACGGCAGCTCCGGAAGGCTCGGGCGCGGTGACGCGCTTCTACGCCCGCGACGGCGACATCGTGGGGCTGCGCAGCGGCGAAACGATTACCGTCCTGAAGGGCCCGAACGAGGGGCAGATCTGGTACGAGGCGTCGGGTCCGGTCTGGATGATGGCCGGGCGCGACATCGTGGCCTCGGGCACCGATATCGGCACGGCGATGGAGGTTCCCGGCAGCAATGGCTTCAGCTTCGGCGGCTCCGGCTTCCCGGCGACCTCCACCGGCAATCTGTTCCTGCACCGCGATGCGCGCGACGTGTCCCTGGTGTCGGCGGGCCGCGACATCCTGTACAGCTCCTTCCAGGTCGCCGGCCCCGGCACCCTGGAGATCTCGGCGGGCCGCAACGTGCTGATGGCCGACCGCGCATCGATCACCAGCCTGGGCGCGGTGCTGCCGGGCGACCGCCGCGCCGGGGCCTCCATCGCGGTGCAGGCGGGCGTGGGCGCCAAGGGGCCGGACTACGCGGCCTTCCTGGCGCATTATCTGGATCCGTCCAAGGCGGCCGATCCCGCCCGCCCGCTGGTGGACCAGGGCCTGGCGTTCAAGACCTACGAGGCGGAGCTGCTCCTGTGGCTGACGCAGCGCTACGGCTTTGCCGGCAGCGCCGAAGACGCGCGCGCCTACTTCGCCGCCTTGCCGGCCGAGCAGCAGCGCATCTTCGCCCGGCAGGCGTACTTCGCCGAACTGCGCTCGGGCGGGCGCGAGTACAACGACAAGGCGGGCCCGCGCAGCGGCAGCTACCTGCGTTCGCGCCAGGCCATCGCCGCCTTGTTCCCGGATGCGGCGCCCGGCGCCTACCAGGGCGACATCACCCTGTACGGCGGGGCGGGCATACGCAGCGCCTTCGGCGGCGACATCCAGCTGATGACGCCGGGCGGCCAGCAGGTGTTCGGCGTCGAAGGCGCGGCGCCGCCGGCCAGCGCCGGCATCATCACGCAGGGCGCGGGCAGCATCCAGCTCTATGCGCTGGGCAACATCCTGCTGGGCCAGAGCCGCGTGATGACGACTTTCGGCGGCGACATCGTCGCCTGGTCGTCGCAAGGCGACATCAACGCGGGCCGGGGATCCAAGACCACCGTGCTCTACACCCCGCCCAAGCGCGTCTACGACCTGGTCGGCAACGTGACCCTGTCGCCCAACGCGCCCAGCACCGGCGCGGGCATCGCCACGCTGGCGCCGCTGCCGGAAGTGCCGGCGGGCGACGTGGACCTGTACGCGCCGCTGGGCACCATCGATGCGGGCGAGGCGGGCATCCGCGTGTCGGGCAACGTCAACATGGGCGCCTTGCATGTGGTGAACGCGGCCAACATCCAGGTGCAGGGCGAGAGCGCGGGCGTGCCGGTGACGGCGTCCGTCAACACCGGGGCGCTTTCTTCGGCCAGCGCCGCCGCAACCTCCGCCGTCAACGCGGCGCAGGACTCGGCGCAGCGCGCGCAGAACGCCGCCCGCCAGAACCAGCCTTCGGTGATCAGCGTGCAGATCCTGGGGTATGGCGAGGAGCCGGTGGCCGGCGCGGCCCCGCTGCCGCAAGCCGGCGCCGCCGCCGCCGCGCCGAAGTACGACGCGGCCAGCGCCGTGCAGGTGCTGGGGGCGGGGGCGCTGGACGCCAGCGAGACCGCGAAGCTGAGCGTGGAGGAACAGCGCAGGCTGGCGATGTAGGGCGCGCCGGCGGGTCCGCCGGCAGTCATATCAGCGTCATCGAAAAGGCCGGCGGATTCGCCGGCCTTTTTTTCTCGGTGCGTCCTTGTCATGTCGCGCCGCCAGAATCGTCGCGGCAGGGCGCCCGATTCTTTTTCATGAAGTTTTTCTTACAACGCGCGGTCTTCGCCTTCCCAGTACGTCTAGTAACAAGCAGAAGCTGTAGTCGCGGGGTTGCGGGGAAAAACCGTAACGGGATTGTCGCAAGCGAACTGCACGGTAGCGGCCGGTGCCAGACCGGTTTTCACACAAGGAACTGAGTGCATCGCTATGCATGATTTCGAAAGTAGGGGTAGCGCGTTGCGCGCCATATTGCGCCGCGCGCCGGAAGCGATCGTTCTGGCGTTGGCCATCAACGCGGCCTGGGCGCAGGGCGCGCCGGCCCGGGACGCCGCGCCGGCCGCGGCTCCCGAAGCGTCGGACGGCCGCCGCGTCAACATCAATGAGTACATCGTGCGCGGCAACACCGTGCTGGAGGCGCGCGACATCGAGCGCGCCGTCTACCCCTACCTGGGACCGGAGCGCACGCTGGCCGACATCGAGGCGGCGCGCGAGGCGCTGCAGGCCATCTACCAGGAGCGCGGCTATCAGTCCGTGTACGTGGACCTGCCCGAGCAGCAGGTGGCCGACGGCATCGTGTTCCTGCAAGTGTCCGAGACCAAGGTCGGCCGCGTGCGCGTCGTGGGCGCCAAGCACTATTCGCCCCTGGCGATCCGCGACGACGTGCCGGCCCTGCAGGAGGGCGCGGTGCCCAACTTCAACCAGGCGCAGGCCGAGCTGACGAACCTGAACAAGGGCGCCAGCCGCCAGGTGGTGCCGCTGGTCAAGGAAGGCCGCGTGCCGGGCACGATGGACGTGGACCTGAAGGTCGAGGACAAGAGCCCCTGGCACGCCAGCCTGGGCCTGAACAACGACTACAGCGCCGACACCTCGCGGCTGCGCAGCACGGCGTCGCTGGGCTACGACAACCTCTGGCAGCTTGGCCATTCGGTCAGCCTGACCTTCTTTACGGCGCCCCAGGAGACCGACAACGCCAAGGTCTGGTCCGGGTCTTATTCCATGCCGCTGTCCAGCCGCTGGAGTCTGCAGTTCTCGGGCTACAAGAGCGACAGCAACGTGGCCACCATCGGCGGCACCAACGTGCTGGGCAAGGGCCATTCGTTCGGCGTTTCCGCCACCTACGCGATGGACCCGCAGGGCGACTGGAGCAACTCGCTGTCGATCGGCCTGGACTACAAGAAGTTCGACGAATCCACCCGCTTCGGCGCGAACGAAGACCAGATCCCGATCAAGTACCTGCCGTTCACGCTGGCCTACAACGGCTACCGCTATTCCGAGTCCTCGCAAAGCAGCCTGGGCCTGTCCATCGTCGGCGCCAGCGGCTCGTTCTTCAACCAGGGCAGCGACTGGCAGGAGTTCGACAACAAGCGCTACATGGCCAACCCCAGCTTCGCGCTGCTGCGCGGCGACGGCACGCATACGCAGAACCTGTTCGGAGACTGGCAGCTTGGCCTGCGCGGCTCGTTCCAGCTCGCCTCGGGCGCGCTGGTGTCCAACGAGCAGTTCTCGGCCGGCGGCGCCACCAGCGTGCGCGGCTACCTGGCCGCCGAACGCACGGGCGACGACGGCGTCCTGGGCTCGGTCGAGTGGCGCTCGCCGTCGCTCGCGCGCTGGCTGGGCAGCAATGTCAACGAATGGCGCTTCTACGCCTTCGCCGACGCCGCCACGCTGCGCCTGCGCGATCCGCTGCCCGAACAGGATGCCAGCTACTCGCTGGCCAGCGTCGGCCTGGGGTCCCGCCTGCAAATGCTGGACTGGCTGTCCGGCTCGCTGGACTGGGGCTATCCGCTCAAGGACGGCCCCAATACCCGCAAACACGATCCCCGCCTGAACTTCAGCGTCCGCGCCAGCTTCTGAGCGCACGCGAAAACCGCATTCATCCCGGAGTCCTAACCATGCAACGCTTATTGATGCTCCTACTGACCGTGCTGGCCGGCGTCTTGCCGTCCGCCGCCCACGCCTGGTGGCAGCCAGACTGGCAGTACCGCAAGCAAATCACCGTCGACAGCACCGCCCAGGGCATGCCGCTGGGCGGCCCGGCCGGCCGCACGCCGCTGCTGGTGCGCCTGCACACAGGCAACTTCACCTTCGACGGCATCAACGAGAAGGGCGCCGACATCCGCTTTGTCGCGGGCGACGACCAGACCGTGCTGAACCATCAGCTGGAAGCCTTCGACCCCTTGCTGGGCATGGCCCTCGTGTGGGTGGATGTGCCCGAGGTGGCCGACGGCCAGCGCCAGGACATCTGGATGTACTACGGCAACCAGAAGGCGCCGGCATCGGCCAACGGCCAGCTGAGCTTCGACCCGAACTACACGCTGGTCTATCACTTCGACGGCGCCGCGGGAGCGCCGCCCCGCGACACCACCGCCTATAGCAACCATGGCCAGACGCCGACGGGCGCCGCGGTGGATGGCGTGATCGGCCGCGCCGCGCAGTTCGCGGGCACGACGCCGCTGATGCTTCCCGCCAGCCCCTCGCTGGCCGTTCCCGCCGCCGGCGCCTTCACGTTCAGCGCCTGGGTGCGCGCCGACCAGCCGGCCGGCGAACAGCTCATCTATGCCCGCCGCGACGCCGGCAACGCCTTGCTGATCGGCATCAGCCAGGGCGTGCCCTTCGTGGAAGTCAACGGCCAGCGCAGCCAGCCCGGCCAGCCGCTGACCCCGGCCGCCTGGCAGCATCTGGCGGTCACCGCCGACGGCAGCCAGGTCAACCTGTACGTCAACGGCCGCGCCTCCGCGTCGCTGGCGGCCAGCCTGCCGCCGCTGAACACCACCGCCGCGCTCGGCGGCGACGTGCCCGCGCCGGCCGTTGCGCCGGCCCCGGCCGCGGCTCCCGCGACGGGCGCCGACGCCTTTGTCGCGCCGGCCGAAGCCGCCGCGCCGGCGCCTGCCGTCTACGCGCCGTTCGTGGGCGCCATCGACGAAGTGCGCCTGTCCAAGGTGGCGCGCCCCGCCGCGCTGATCTACGCCGACGCCGCCTCGCAAGGCGCCGAATCCCGCCTGGTCGCCTACGGCGCCGACGAGGAGCAATCCGGCTTCGGCTTCGGCGGCATGGGCTTCCTGCTCAAGGCCGTGCCGATCGACGCCTGGATCATCATCGGCGTGCTGGTGCTGATGATGGTGCAGTCCTGGATCATCATGATCAAGAAGAGCCGCCACGTCGCCCGCCTGGCGCGCGCCAACGAAGCCTTCCGCGAGTCCTTCGCCAAGGTCGGCCAGCGCCTGGAGCTGCTGGCCGACGACGCCGCGCTGGCCAACCGCCTGGAACACGCTTCTCTGTGGCGCCTGTACCGCGTGGCCATCAATGAAATCCGCACGCGCCGCGCGCAGGGCGCCGACACCAGCTCGATCTCGGCCGCCACCATCGAAGCCATCCGCGCGTCGATGGACGCCGTGCGCACCAAGGAAAACCAGGTGCTGGGCTCCAAGCTGGGCTCGCTGTCCAACGCCATCGCCGGCGGCCCGTACATCGGCCTGCTCGGCACCGTGCTGGGCATCATGGTGGTGTTCCTGGGCACGGCCATGGCCGGCGACGTGAACATCAACGCCATCGCCCCCGGCATGGCCGCCGCCCTGCTGGCCACGGCCATGGGCCTGTTCGTCGCCATCCCGGCCCTGTTTGGCTACAACCGCCTGGTCTCGCGCAACAAGGAAGTCAGCGCCGACATGCGCGTCTTCGTCGACGAATTCGTCACCCGCCTGGCCGAAGTGCACGGCGAGACGCAGGCGCAGGAAGCCGCCCACCACCCCGCAGTGCGCGCGCAGGCGGCCAGCCGCCCGGCCGTGCGCGATGCGCAACCCGCGCCCGCCGAGGCGTAAGGAGGATCCATGGCTTCCGTATCCGCATCCCAGGACGATGACGACGACGCGCCCGTGGACGGCATCAACATCACGCCGCTGGTCGACGTGCTGATGGTCGTGCTGGTCATGTTCATCCTGACCGCCACGGCGCAGATCGCCGGCATCAAGGTCAATCTGCCCAAGGCCAGCTCCACCATGGCCCTGTCGCAGCCCAAGACCAAGGCGATCTCCGTCAACGACGCCGGCCAGGTATTCCTGGACGCCTATCCGGTCACCTTGCCCGAGCTGGAAGACCGGCTGCGCACGGAGAAAGCGCTGAACCCCGACTTTCCGGTCATTGTGCGCGGCGACGCCGCCGTGCAGTACCAGAAGGTCGTGGAAGTGCTGGATCTGCTGCGCCGCCTGGAGCTTGCGCAGGTCGGGCTGGTCACCGGCAAGCCGCAATAGGGGCCGAGGCTAACGTCATGCCGCAACACGCATCCGATTCCTCGCGCGCTCCGCACCCGGCGCGCCGCTGGCTGAAGCTGGCGGCCGTCGCGGTGGCGGTGGCCGTCGCGGCCTATGCGCTCTGGCGCTGGGCCAACGACATGTCCGGCGTCCGGCGCGATGCGCCCAAGGTCACCGCGATCATCCCGCTGCCCCCGCCGCCTCCGCCGCCGCCCGAGCCCGAGAAACCGCCGGAACCCGAGCAGCCCAAGGAAGAGCCGGTGGCCACGCCCGAACCCGAGCCGCAGCCCACGCCCGAGCCGCCCAAGCCCCAGGACGAGGCGCCCCCGCGTCCCGCCGACGACCTGGCCAACCCGATGCAGATCGACGGCGATGCGCAGGCCGGCAGCGACGCGTTCAACATCGGCGCGGGCCAGGGCAAGGGCATGGCCGGCGGAGGCGGCGGCCGCGCGGGCAACGCCACCTACAGCCAATACCTGGCCTACGCGCTGCAGAAGATCCTGCGCGAGGACGAGCGCACCCGCAACCTGACCTTCCGCCTGCAAGCCAACATCTGGCTCACGGCGTCCGGCCAGGTCACGCGGGTGGAGCTGGTCCGCGGCAGCGGCGACGCCGATGTCGACGCCCGCGTGGTCGCCGCCCTGCGCGCCGTGCCGGGACTGGATGAACGTCCGCCGGCCTCGGCCAGCATGCCGATACGCGCATCGCTGACCGGCCGTCGCCCCTCCTGAACCACCGAATTGAACTGATCCCGGAGTGACTAGAGAATGAAGTTCCAAATGAACCGGCTGGCGGCATCGCTGGCGCTGGCCGCGGCGGGCGCCGTCGCGCTGCCGGCGCACAGCGCGCCCGCGCCGTCCGAGAACGCCACCATCAACCTGATCCGCCTGCTGGTGCAGCAAGGCGTGCTCAAGCCCGAACAGGCCGAGGCGCTGGTCGCGCAGGCCGAAGCCGAAGCCAAGGCCGCCCGCCAGGCCACGCCGGACCGCGGCGCCGCCGTGGCGCAGGCGGGCGACGTGCGCGTGCCCTACATTCCGCAGACCGTGCGCGACCAGATCCGCGACGAGGTCAAGGCCGAAGTCATGGTGCAGGCCAAGGAAGAAAACTGGGCCCAGCCCAACACCTTCCCCGACTGGGTGTCGCGCATCACGGTCGAAGGCGACGTGCGGGTGCGCGACGAATCGCGCTTCTACAACGGCGGCAACAGCAATGAAATCACCGATTTCGCCAAGTTGAACGCCAAGGGGCCGTACGACGTCAACCCCAACACCAGCACCGCCTTCCCGCCCATGCTGAACACGCGCGAAGACCGCCGCAACCAGCTGCGCATCCGCGCCCGCCTGGGCGTGCGCGCCGACATCTCGGAAGCCTGGACGGCCGGCATACGGCTGGCCACGGGCAGCGACGACAGCCCGGTGTCGACCACCCAGACCCTGGGCGGCGGCATGGGCAAAAAGGACATCTGGCTGGACCAGGCCTACCTGACCTACCGTCCGGCCAAGTGGGCCACGGTGACGGGCGGGCGCATCGGCAATCCGTTCGAATCCACCGATACCCTGTTCTCCAACGACCTGAACTTCGACGGCATCGCCGCGATTTTCAAGCACCCGCTGCAGGGCCGCGACGTCACGCTGTTCGGCACGCTGGGCGCCTTCGCCACGGAATACGCGAACAACGGCTGGAACTCGGGATCGATGTCCGAGGGCCCCACCGAGAACAAATGGCTGCTGGGCGCGCAGGTGGGCGCCGACTGGAAGGTCAACAGCCAGAACAGCCTGCGCGGCGCGGTGGCCTACTACCACTTCGACAACATCGCCGGCCAGCGTTCCAGCTCCTGCTCGCCGTGGGCGGGGGACGAGAACTGCGACACCGACTGGTCGCGTCCGGCCTTCATGCAGAAGGGCAACACGCTCTTCCTGCTGCGCAACATCGCGCCGGACCCGCTCAACCCGGGCAACACCGCGCAGCCGCAGTTCGTGGGGCTGGCCTCCAAGTTCGACCTGCTGGACCTGAACATGCGCTGGGATACGCGCGTGTTCGACGGCCTGGGCCTGCGCCTGAACGGCAACTACATCCGCAACCTGGCCTACAGCAAGAGCAAGATGATGAGCCGCTCGCAGGGCTACATCGTCAACAACTTCGGCGAGAACGGCGACATCGAAAGCGGTCCCAACGCCTGGATGCTGCAAGCCACGCTGGGCCGGTCGTACGACCTGAAGGAGAAGGGCGACTGGCTGGCCTTCGTCGGCTACAAGTACATCCAGCCGGATGCGCTGCCCGACGCCTTCAACGATTCGTCGTTCCACCAGGGCGGCACCAACGCGCGCGGCTACTACATCGGCGGCGGCTATGCCTTCGAGAAGAACGTCTACGGCGTCTTCCGCTGGATGAGCACCAAGGAAATCTACGGTCCGCCCTTGGCTATCGACACGATGCAGTTCGAAATCAACGCCAGGTTCTGACGCCATGGACATGCACACCGTATGGGATGAATCCCGCCACGCGTCGGCGGCGGGGCGCGGCCGGCGGCTAGCCGCCGCCGTCGCCCTGTGCGCCGCCGGCCTCACGCTGGCCGGCGGCGCGCACGCCGAAACCATGGAGGAGCGCCTGCGCGCCCAGTTGCGCAGCACCACCCAGCAGCTTTCCCAGTTGCAGAGCGAGCAGGCGCAGGTCAACGCGGCCAAGGCGGCCGCCGAGGCGCAGCGCGACGCCGCCCGCAAGGAACTGGAAACCTTGCGCGCCGAGCTGGCCCAGGCCCGCGGGCAGGCCGACAAGCTGGCCGGGCAGCAGGAGGCCGTGATGGAAAGCGCTCAGGCGCAGGTCGCGGCCACCCATGCGCAGCTCGGCAAGTTCAAAGGCGCTTATGACGAGCTGCTGACCCTGGCGCGCGCCAAGGAGGCCGAACGCCAGACGCTGGCCAAGAACCTGGCGCAGCGCGACGACGAGGCCAAGGCCTGCGTCGCCAAGAACCGCGAGATGTACGAGGCCGGCAAGGAAATCCTGAACGCCTACGAACGCATCAGCACCGGCGACATCCTGGCCATCAAGCAGCCCTTCGCGGGCCAGGCGCGGGTGCGGTTCGAGGAGCAGGCGCAGGCCTACGGCGACAAGCTGTACGACGCGCAGGCGCCCCGGAGTCAAGCCGCTGCAACTTCCAATCCGTAATCTGACAAGACTGTTTCATCTCTACCTCTAGGAATACCGCAATGACCGAATCCAGCCTGATTCTTGATGTGAACGCCGAGCGCCTGCAAGCGCTGCTGCAATCCCTGGGCTACCGCGTGACCCTGTCCGAGCAGAACGGCATGGTGCAGCTGCTGAGCGCCAGCCAGGGCGTCGGCTTCGCGGCGCGCATGGGCAATCCCGGCCAGCAGGACGGCCAGTATCTGGACTACACGCTGAGCTGCGCGCTGCGCGTGCAGGGCGAACTGCCGGCGGGCCTGGCCGAGCGCTGGAACGTGGAAAAGCGGTTTGCCCGCCTCTCCGTGCAGGGCGCGTTCCTGGTGCTGGAGCTGGACGTCATCGTCGCGGGCGGCGTGTCGGAAACCTATCTGCGCGCCACGACCGAACTGTGGGACCGCCTGCTGCAGGAATTCCTGCTGTTCCTGCGTGCGAACGCCTCCGCGCAGGCGGCCGCCGACGCGCCCGCCGCGGATGCCGAGGGCGATGCGCGCGAAGAAAACGCCGCCGCGCAAGCGGCGACGCACTAGGCGCCTGCGGGGGCCGGCGCCGGGCCGGCGGGATGCTGATTCCCGCGCGCCCGGCGCGCCAGCCTCCTCGCGACGGCGTATTTGATGTGATGCATGCAAAGGTTCCGACTATGACCACGATCCTGAAATCCTCCACCACGCTGCGCGTGGCCGGCGCCGTCCTGACGATTGCCGTGCTGGCCGGCGCGGTGGCGCTGATGCGCGGCAACGACGCGCAAAGCAGCGAAACGGCGCCGGCCACGGCGAAGCCGGCCGCCGCCGCCGCGCCCGTCGCGTCGGCCGCGCCCGCCAAGGCGCCCGCCATCGCGACACTCGGCGCGGTGCAGGTGGACCGCGATGAACTGCTGCGCCAGCTGCAGGCCCTGCCGCCCCAGTCCCTGGCCCAGTTGAAGGACAACCGCGCCGGGCTGGACCAGTGGCTGCGCGCCAGGCTGGCCGAGAAGGCGCTGATCGAACAGGCTCGCGCGCAGGGCTGGCAGGACAAGCCGGAACTCAAGCGCGCGTTCCAGGCGGCGCAGGAGCGGATCGTGCTGCAGAGCTACCTGGAGTCGGTCAGCCGCGCGCCGGACGACTACCCGGGGCAGGCGGATCTGCAGGCGGCTTACGAGCGCGCCAAGCCGCAACTGGCCCGGCCCGCGATGTACCGGGTCGGCCAGATATTCCTGCCCGCCGCGCTGGGCGACGCCGAGGCCGTCGCCGCCGCGCGCAAGCAGGCGCTGGACCTGGCCAAGCGCGCGCAGGCGCCCAAGGGCGACTTCGCCGCGCTGGCGCGGGACTTCTCGCAGGACGCCACCACGCGCGGCCAGGGCGGCGACATCGGCTACGTGCCGCTGGCGCAACTGACGCCGGAGATGCGGCCCGCGATCGAACAGTTGAAGGCGGGCGAGGTGTCCGCGCCGGTGCAGTCCGCCGCGGGCTTTCACATCCTGAAGCTGGCGGATGTGCGCCCGGCCAGCGTGGCGCCGTTTGAAGAGGTCAAGGAAGAGCTGCGCGATGCCCTGCGCGCCCAACGTCAGGACCTGGCCGCGCGCGCTTATATGGAGGGGTTGTTGAATGCCGGTACCGTCAGCATCGATGGCGCGGCGCTCAACGCCGCGTTCGAACAAACCGCAGCCGCCCCGGCGGCCAAGCCGGCTGTCGCGCGCGCGCCCTGAGGCCGGCGTCCGACCCGCCGCGGGCGGCGTCCGTCCGGTAGCCCTGGCGCTGGATGCGCGCTTGCAGCAGGCGCTGGGCTGGGCGGGTCCGCCCAGCAGCGTGCAATGCGCGGCGGCGCTGCTGCAGGCCCTGCGCGCCACATTTTCCGATGACACGCGGCGCTGGTTTCCGCTGGCGCCCGAGACCGGCTCGGCGCGGTCGCGCGATCCGGCTCGCGGGCTCGGCCTGGACCTGGCGGACCTGCGCGTGCTGCACCGGGCGCTGCGGATCGCGTGGCTGGCCGAGATGGTGTTCGGCGACCGCGAACGGGCGCATCTCTGGCTGTGCCAGCCCAAGCGCCGCCTGCATGGTCGGGTGCCGCTCCTGCTCAGCCAGTTCGGAAGGTATGCCGCGATGATCGAGCTATGGCTCATCGACATAGATGAAGGAAACGGCCCATGATCGCGCTCTGGCGCTTGAGCAACAGCCTGGACCTGCAACCCCGGGCCCGGCCCGCGGGCCGCTGGCATGGCGCGGGGGCCTCCGTCGTCGTGCTGGACGCATCGCCCGCGGCCGCGGTGTTCGCGCGGCTGGCGCAATCCGAGGTCGGGCATCCGCGCGCCTTGCCGCGCCACTACTTCCTGCTGGAGGTGGCCGCGCCCGAACACGCGGTCAGCGAGGTCCAGCCGCCCGCCCATTGGCGGACCGACACGCCGGCCACGCGGGCCCTGGGCAACGCCTGGCTGGCGCGCGGCGACACCTTGCTGCTGCGCGTGCCGTCGCCGGCGGGCGGCGTCCAGTACCTGCTGAACGCCGAGCATCCGCAGCTGGCGCAATGCCAGATCGTGTCGTCGCTGGCCTATCCCTTCGACCCGCACCTGTCGGGCATAGCCGGGGCCGTGCAGGAAGGCGCGGGCTGGCTGGTGGCGGCGCGCCCCGGGGACGCGTAGGCTCCGCCCGGACGCGGACTAGAATAATGCGGATCCGGCGGCCCGGCGCCGGGCCGGCGCCGCAACCCGCGTTCCTCTCAGGAGCAAGCCGTATGACCGCAACTCCCGCTGCCCCCGTCCCGGGCGCAGCGCTGCCCGCCTACACCGCGCAGGTGGACATCGTCTCCATACAATCCCAGGTCGTTTATGGCTATGTCGGCAACAACGCCGCCATGCCGATTTTCCGCAAGGCGGGCCTGCGGGCGATCGCGGTGCCCACCGTCATCCTGAGCAACACGCCGCACTATCCCACGCTGCACGGGGGCGCGGTGCCGCTGGAATGGTTCGAGGGCCTGCTGCAGGGACTGGACGAGCGCGGCGTGAGCCGCGTGGCGCGCGCCGTCGTGTGCGGCTATCTGGGCCAGCCCGGGCAGGCCGATCTGCTGGCCCGCTGGCTGCCCGCGCTGCGCGCCGCCCGGCCGGACCTGCGGGTGCATATCGATCCGGTCATGGGCGACCGCAACGACGGCCTGTATGTGAACGAAGGACTGGTCGCGCAGTACCGGGACCTGCTGGTGCCGCTGGCCGACGGCATGACGCCCAACCACTTCGAACTGGAACTGCTGGCGGGCCGGCCGTTGTCCTCCATGGACGAGGTGGTGGCGGCGGCGCGGGAACTGATCGCGCAGGGGCCCGGATGGATCGTCGTCACCAGCGCCGCGCCGATGGCGGCCGCGCCCGGCACGCTGCAGCTGGCCGTGGTGACGCGCGACGAGGCCACCGTGGTGACGCACCCTGAAATCGCCATTCCGCCGGCGGTGCACGGCACGGGCGACGTGTTCATGGCCGGCGTCACCGCCAGGCTGCTCAATGGCCAGGCGCTGGTCCAGGCGGTGCGCGAGGCCGCGGCCCAGGTCACCGCGGCGCTGGAGCGCACCCGCGAACTGGCCTGGGAAGAGCTGGCCGTCGAGGACTAGCCGCGTTTCAGTACGTCTTGTAGGGCAGGAACTTGCCGCTCATGATGCCGTCGCCGAACTCTTTTGGCATTTGGGAGTAGGCTGGCCGGGGTTTGGGCCCTGGGCTTGCCTTGGCTTTGCTTACGGGATCAGCGACAGCCCCACGCGGAACTGGGATTCGTTGCGCTGGTTGTAGCCGAGCAGGGTTTCGCCGTAGCCGTTGAAGTATTGCAGATGCAGGTAGCCGTTCCAGTTCAGGAACGTGCGGCGCAGGGGCCAGGCGAAGTCGAGCTGGGTGGTGCGGCGCTTCTGGTCGCCCTGGCGGTACATGGCGGAGACCACCGCGCCGCCGTCCTGCGCCCAGCGCAGCTGCCAGTCGACGTGGCCGGCGTAGTCGGAGTAGTCGCTGTTCTCTTGTGCGACGGCGAAGTAGGCCTTGACCTTGGGGGCGAAGGTGAGCGTGCTGCCGCCGTCGAAGCGGTAGTGGAAGCGCGGCTCGATGTAGCCGGCGTTGAGCGAGCGGGAGTCTTCGCCGTCCTTGCCGTTGGAGTTGTGCTCGACGCCGGTGTTCATGCCGAAGCGCATGCTCTGGTTATCGGACTTCCATATGTCGTCGGACAGCCAGAAGACGCTGGGGTTGAAGGTGGTGTCGATGAAGGGCTTGGAGTCGCTATCCAGGTCCCACAGCGAGGTCTGCGTGTAGCCCAGGTAGAAGTCGTCGTGCCAGGTGTCCGGGCCGCCTCGGGGTTTCAGGAGGCGGTACTTGGCGCTGATCTGGAAGCGGGCGGTGGTCAGGCCGCGCGTGCCGACGCTGAAGTACACCGGCTTATATGCCGAGAAGGAGCTGCGGAAACGGTCGAATTCGGTCTGCTCCACGGTCTGCTCGACGGCGGAGGCGGGCGCCGGGCCGCTGTCGGGCGATGCGCCGGCGGCGGCGACGACGGCGGGAGGCACGGGCTGGCCGCTGCGGGCGTCGACGACGGGCGTCTGGGCGGGCGTGCTGGCGAGGGTGCCGCTGTCGCGGCCGGTGGCGTCCAGCGCCATCATCGAGGGCTGGCCCTCGATGGTGACGGCTTGCAGACCGTGGGCGGTGGTGGGCACGACGGCGCTCCATGCCATGCGCGCGAAATTGTTGACCGGCACGCTGTAGTTGTCGGGGCCGCTCTTGAGCTTGGCCAGGCTGCGCACGATCTGGCCGTCCTGGCTGCGCCACTGCAGCACCAGTTCGGGCGGCGCCTGCCAGTCCACGCGCGCGCTGCCTTCGTTGAAATACACGGCCTCGATGGTGACGGTTTCGCCGGGGGCGGCGGACGGACGGTCCAGCCGGTACGACACGCCTGCTGCAGCGGAGCCGGCCGCGCCCAGGGCCAGGGCGGCGGCAAGGAGGCGGGCGGCGGAAGTGCGGTGTAGAGGGCGACGTGTGGTCATTGAGGACGTGTGTGGTTCTTGTGACCAGGAAATGTAGCATCGTCCCCGGCAACAGTTTGTAAGCCAGGCTAATTGTATGTATGGGCGCTCATACATCCATGCGCGGAAGAAGGGCGCCGGCAGGCGGGCCCTGGCGTCAGGCTTGCAATGAAGAAGGCCCCGCGCATTGCCGGCAATGCGCGGGGCCTTCAAGCGGGCGCGGCGGGCTTATTCGCCGAACTTGATGCCCTGGGCGAGCGGCAGCTGGCGCGAGTAGTTGATGGTGTTGGTGGCGCGGCGCATGTAGTTGCGCCACGCATCCGAACCCGACTCGCGGCCGCCGCCGGTTTCCTTTTCGCCGCCGAACGCGCCGCCGATCTCGGCGCCCGAGGTGCCGATATTGACGTTGGCGATGCCGCAGTCCGAACCCGAGGCCGACAGGAAGGTCTCGGCTTCGCGCAGATCATTGGTGAAGATGGCGGAAGACAGGCCTTGAGGCACGCCGTTCTGCAGGGCCAGGGCGTCGCCGAATTCCTTGTAGCGCATCACGTACAGGATGGGCGCGAAGGTTTCGTGGCACACCACGTCGGTCTGGCCGGGCATTTCGGCGATGGCCGGGCGCACGTACCAGGCGTCCGGGTACTGGTCGGCCAGCACGCGCTCGCCGCCCGCGACCTTGCCGCCTTGCTCGCGGGCGGCGGTCAGCGCGGCCTGCATCGCGTCGAAGGAGACGCGGTCGATCAGCGGACCGACGAGATTGCCTTCGTCCAGCGGATTGCCGATGGGGGCGCTGGCGTAGGCCTTGTGCAGGCGCTGCACCAGTTCGTTGGCCACGCTTTCGTGGACGATCAGGCGGCGCGTGGAGGTGCAGCGCTGGCCGGCCGTGCCGATGGCGCCGAACACGATGCCGCGGGCGGCCATGTCCAGGTCGGCCGTGGGGCCGACGATGATGGCGTTGTTGCCGCCCAGCTCCAGCAGCACGCGGCCAAAGCGTTGCGCCACGCGCGGGCCCACCTGGCGGCCCATGCGGGTGGAACCGGTGGCGGACACCAGCGCCACCGAGTGCGAGTCCACCAGGGCCTCGCCGACCTCGCGGCCGCCGATCAGGACTTCGGACAGGCCGGCGGGGGCGTCGCCGAAGCGCTGGGCGGCCTGGGCGAACAGCGCCTGGCAGGCCAGGGCGGTCAGCGGGGTCTTCTCCGAGGGCTTCCAGACCACGGCGTTGCCGCACACGAGCGCCAGCGCGGCATTCCACGACCACACGGCGACGGGAAAGTTGAACGCGCTGATGACGCCCACCACGCCCAGCGGATGCCAGGTTTCCATCATGCGGTGGCCGGGGCGCTCCGAGGCGATGGTCAGGCCGTACAGCTGGCGCGACAGGCCTACGGCGAAGTCGCAGATGTCGATCATTTCCTGCACTTCGCCTTCGCCCTCGGCCACGATCTTGCCCGCTTCCAGGCTGACCAGGCGGCCGAGTTCGCGCTTGTGCTGGCGCAGCGTCTCGCCGAACAGGCGTATCAGTTCTCCCCGGCGCGGAGCCGGCACGTCGCGCCACGCCAGGCTGGCCTGGCGCGCGCGGGTGATGGCCGAATGGGCTTGCGCCACCGTGTGCTCATGCACCTGGGCCAGTTCGGCGCCGTCAATCGGGCTGCGCGCGGTCAGCGTGCCGCCCGTAAGCGAGCTCGGATTCAGTCCGAGATTGCGCAGGATGTCTTGGGGAGTGTCCATGCCGGTTCCTTCGAGGGCCCGCGAAGGGAGTGCCTTCGCTTAAGGGTTATGCCTAAGTGGCGATTCTGGAAAAAAATTTACTATACGAAACTATGACGTGAAATGCGAAATATTTTTTGGCCGGGCCCTATCTTGGCGCCCGACACCAGCGCAGGACTCATTTGAAGGTGAATCCGTGGCGGAACCGCTGCTCGTTGTCCAGGCTGTCTCCAAGACCTACCAGCGCGACGGGCAGCCCCCGCATCTGGCGCTGGACGGCGTGGACTGCCAACTGAACCGCGGCGAAGTCATGGTCGTGGTCGGGCCGTCCGGCTCGGGCAAGAGCACCTTGCTGCGCACCCTGAACGGCCTGGAAAGCATCGACAGCGGCACGATCCGCGTGGACGGCCTGTCGCTCACGGACCCGGGCACCGACGTCAATCGCTGGCGCACCGAGGTCGGCATGGTGTTTCAGCACTTCAACCTGTTCCAACACCGTACCGCGCTGGACAACGTGGCGCTACCCCAGCGCGTGGTGCGCGGCCGCGGCCGCGCCGAAGCCGAACGCTACGCCCGCGAACTGCTGGGCCGGGTCGGCATGGCGGAATACGGCGACCGCTATCCCAGCCAGTTGTCCGGCGGCCAGCAGCAGCGCGTGGCGATCGCCCGCGCGCTGGCCATGGACCCCAAGCTCATGCTGTTCGACGAGGCCACCTCGGCGCTCGATCCCGAAACCGTGGGCGGCATTCTTGAACTGATGCGCGCCCTGGCGCGCGACGGTATGACCATGGCAGTGGTGACCCACGAAATGGGCTTCGCCCGCGACGTGGGCGACCGGGCGCTCTTCATGGACGCCGGCCGCATTGTGGAAATGGGCACGCCGGACGAGGTGTTCGGCCATCCCAAGGAAGCGCGCACCCGCGCCTTCCTGGAGAAGATTCTGTAGTCCAAGCAGCAAGGAAGCAACCAGGCGGGGCGTTCGCGCGTGCGCGGCCCCTGCCGGCAACAAGGCCGGTTTGACCGATCCGGGCGCTGCCGGCGCGATGTGCTTTGCCCGGAATGACATGAGTCCTATCACCACAAGGGGTGTGAAATGCTGAAAATCAAACAATGGCTGGGCGTGGCCGGCGTCGCCTTGGCGGCCGCCACCGCGGCCCTGCCGGCACAGGCGGACGAGCTGGGAGACATCATCAAGCGCGGCGAACTCCGGGTCGCGGTGCAGACCTCCGGGCCGCTGATGAGCTTCATGGACAAATCGGGCAAGCGCACCGGGCTTGCCGTGGAAGTCGCCAAGCGCATGGCCGACGACCTGGGCGTGAAGCTGGTGCTGCAGGACTATGAATGGAAGGGCCTCTTGCCGGCGCTGCTGTCGGGCAAGGCCGACATGGTGGCCGCCGACATGACGCCCACGCCGCAGCGCGCGGCGCAGGTGCTGTTCTCGGCGCCCATGTTCTACGCCGACACCGTCGCCGTCGTGCCCAAGGATTCCCCGTACAAGTCCTTCCAGGAGCTGGACAAGGCAGGCGTCAACGTCGGCGTGCTGGGCGCCAGCACGTACGCGGAAGTCGGCAAGAAGATGCTGCCCAAGGCCACCATGAAGGAATTCTCGGGCGGCAGCGCCCCGGTCGGCCAGGCCCTGTCCAGCGGCCGGCTGGACGCGGGCATCATGTCGCTTTCCACCGCCAACCAGTTCCTGGTCGACTTCGGCAACCTGCGCGTCCTGGACGGCGTCATGGTGCGCGAGCCGCTGGCGTTCGCCGTCGGCCCCAACGCCTTTCGCCTGAAGTTCTGGCTGGACAACTGGCAGACCCTGAAGACCGCCGACAACACGCTGCCGGAACAGGTCAAGTACTGGTACTCCACCGATTGGAAAAAAGACCACTGATAGGCGGCAAAGAAGCCCATGGATTGGTTGATCGACTTCTACAACTGGCGCATCGTCAGCCAGTACACGGGCCAATTTGCCACCGGCCTGGCCAACACCCTCATCGCGGCGGGCGCAAGCCTCGTGCTGTCGGTGTTGGCCGGCATTCCGCTGGCGCTTGCCCATATGTCGCCCCGCGCGCTGGTGTGGCGCCCGGTGGCGGCCTATGTGCAATTCATCCGGTCCACGCCCTTGCTGGTGCAGATCTACCTGGTCTATTACGCCGTGCCCATGCTGGTTCCGGGCGCCAAGGGCTGGAGCGAGATGGTGCTGGGCATCATGGCCATGACGCTGCACCACGCGGCCTACATGAGCGAGATCATCCGCGTCGGCATCGAATCCGTGCCGCGGGGCCAGGTCGAAGGCGCCAAGGCTTGCGGGATGAACTACCAGCAGCGCCTGCGCTACGTCGTGCTGCCGCAGGCCTTTGTCAACACGCTGCCGCCCCTGCTGGGGCAGACCGCCGTGCTCATCAAGGACACCTCGCTCCTGTCGCTGATCACCGTGTTTGAACTGGTCGCGGCCGGCGTGCAGATGAACAGCGACCGCATCGTGCCCAACGAAGCCTTCCTGACCATCGCCGCGGGCTATCTGCTGATCTACGGCGTCATGCTGTTGTTGTCCCGGGGCGTGAGCCTCTGGCTGGCGGGTCCGGCCTGGAACGCGAGGTAAGCATGCTGGATTCCTATCTTTCCACCGCCGGCGTCGTGCTGCCCTTCCTGCTGAAGGGCTTTTGGGAAACGCTGAAGATTTCCTTCGTGGCCATCATCGCCGGCTCCCTGCTGGGCTTCGTCATCGGGGTCATCCGCAGCTACCGCATCCGCGGCGTGCACCAGGTCCTGGGCCTGTACATCCACATCCTGCGCGGCACGCCGTTCCTGGTGCAGCTCTACATCTTCTACTTCGTGCTGCCCAGCTCCGGCATCGAGCTGCTGCACTGGGACTCAGGCACCGCGGCCTTCGTGTCCCTGTCGGTCTACACGTCCTGCTATGTGGCCGAGATCGTCATGGGCGCCATCCAGGCGGTGCCGCGCGGCCAGACCGAAGGGGCGATGACGCTGGGCCTGCGCCCCTTGCAGATCCTGCGGCTGGTCATCCTGCCGCAGGCCATGCGCCTGATCGTCCAGCCCATGAGCGGCGTCTACGTCATGCTGATCAAAAGCACGGCCATCCTGTCGGTGGTCGGCATCACCGAACTGACGCGCCAGGGCGAGGTGTTCATCATCACCTTCCCGGCCAAGTCGCTGTTCATCTACGGCATGATCGCCGCCATCTACTTCATCTACTGCTACCCGCTCCTGCGCCTGGCCAACTGGCTGGAAAAGCGCCTGACCGGGGGCCTGCAGGGCGCAAGCCTGCACTGAGCCGACGCCATGGTCTCCGAGTACATCGACACCTACTACAAACGCACGCTCGCCGACGGCGAAACCTACTACCCGCCGCTGGCCGGCGTGGCCAGCGCGGACGTATGCGTGGTGGGGGGCGGGCTGGCCGGCCTGTCCACCGCGCTGGAACTGGCCCGCCGGGGGCGCAACGTCACTCTGCTGGAGGGGCGGCGCATCGCCTGGGGGGCATCCGGGCGCAACGGCGGCTCGGTGTCGCCGGCGTTTTCCGCTGGCGCCGACGCCATCAGGAAGCATGTCGACGAAGACCACTACCGCCAGCTCTACCGCCTGTCGATGGAAGGCGTCGAGATCATCCGCGCCAACATCCGGGAGCTGGCGATTGCCGACGCGCACCAGGTGGACGGCCGGCTGAGGGTGGTGCGCTACGAGGCGACCGACGCGCTGCGCCAGTGGTGCGACGGCCAGCAGCGCGATTTCGGCCGCGAGGTCCGTCTCCTGACCCGCAGCCAGGTCCGAGAAAGGCTGGTGTCGGACGTCTATCACCAGGGCATCGAAGACCCCGCGTCCTTTCACTTCCATCCCCTGAACTACGCCCGCGCCCTGGCCCGCGAGTGCGTCCGGCTGGGCGTGCGCATCCACGAGGATTGCCCCGTCGTCCAGGCCACGCTGGAAGGCGCGGTCAAGCACCTGAAGACGGAACAGGGGCAGATCGACGCCCGCACCGTGGTGCTGGCCACCGGCGGCTATACCGGCGACGTCGTGCCCGCGCTGCGCCGCGCGATGCTGCCCATCGCCACCTACATCATGCTGACCGAGCCCCTGGGCGACCGCGTGCTGGACGCCATCCGCACCACCGCCGCCATAGGCGACGACCGGCGCGCCGGCAACTATTACCGCGTCCTCGATGGCGGCCGCATCGGCTGGGGCAGTAGAATCACCACCCGTGTCGATGACCCGCCCGATCTGGCCGAGTCCCTGCGCCGCGAATTGCTCTGCGTCTATCCCCAATTGCAGGGGCTGCGCGTGGAGGCGGCGTGGTCGGGACGCATGGCCTACGCGCGGCATCTGATGCCGCAGATCGGCCTGCTGTCGCCCGATGTCTGGTATTGCACGGCGTTCGGCGGGCATGGCATGAACACCGCCTCCATCGGCGGACGCGTCGTGGCCGAAGGGATCACGGGCGACACCCAGCGCTACAAGCTGTTCGAACCTTTCGGGCTGGCCTGGAACGGCGGCGGCGTGGGCACGGCAGCGGTTCAACTGACTTATTGGTCTTACCAGGCGCGCGATTGGTGGCGTGAGCGTCAATCGCGGGCATGACAGGGTATACAGATGCAAGGCAACAAACAGAGCGTATTGGCGCACCGGCTGCGGGCCCTGCGCCAGGCGCGCGCGTGGACTTTGAAGCAGGCGGCCGCGGCCACCGGCGTGTCCGCGTCCACTCTGTCAAAAATCGAAAACAGCCTGCTGTCGCCCACCTATGACAACCTGATCAAGATCGCGGCGGGCCTGGACCTGGACGTGGCCGAGCTCTTCACGGCATCCGACGCCCACATGGGAACCGGCCGCCGCAGCCTGAGCCGCCAGGGAGAAGGGCGCCAGTACGAAACCCCATACTACGACCACCGGCTGCTGTGCACCGCGCTGTCGCACAAGCGCATGATGCCGTTCCATACCCGGGTCAAGGCGCGCTCCTTTGACGAATTCCAGGACTGGAGCCGCCATGGCGGCGAGGAATTCGTCTATGTGCTGGAGGGCGAGGTCCAGCTCTACACTGAGTTCTACGAACCCGCCCGCCTGAAAGCCGGCGAAAGCTTCTATATAGACAGCCGCATGGGGCACCGGGTGATCAGCCTGAGCCCGGAAGACGCGGTGGTGCTGTGGGTCTCCACGCACACGGATATCGGCGAAGAATAGGGGCCGCCCCGCTTTCGCCGCAACAAGGTAAAATGCGGCGCCCGGACAGGTTCCGGGCGTCTACACACCGCGCGGCAGTAGCTCAGCTGGATAGAGCACGGGCCTTCTAAGCCCGGGGTCGGGGGTTCGAGCCCCTCCTGCCGCGCCAGAACTAATAATTAAATCAACGGGTTGTGAACGGCAGGTTACGGGTGAGCCAGTCTTCAAGCTTCCGATGCAGCGAGTTCATCATCCGCAGGCGGCTCAAACAGCTTCGCCCATTTCAAGATCATCTCCTCCGAGATGCGGAATGCGGTGGCCGGAAGCGCCGCGTTCCGGGCCGCCAACCGGGTCAGAATCTCTCCGGTCGTCGTTGGCGCATAATGAATGACGGGGCTGGCCCTCAATGACAGGGCACGCCTGCGAAACTCGTCGCGTTCAGCCCGAGACCAAAAGCCAAAGTCCAATATCACATCAAGACCCTGCATGAGTACGCGCTCGGCTATCTCCCAGAGCAGTGCTTCTATGGCGCTGTGCCTGGAGTCGTGCTCGGGATCGTCCAGATCTTGACCGAAGAGCCGAAGATGCCACTCATCCGGCGTCAGCCGAATAGCCGGCAAGGCCCTTTCCAATTCCTTCGCCCGCGTTGTTTTGCCGGAGCCCGGCAGTCCGACCATCAGGTGCAGCGTCGCCAATGCGTGTCCTTTTGTCCAGGTCGTCCCAGCCGCTTTCGCGATCGCCAGAGGATGCCAGGCCGGCTATTGCGCAGGAGGGATGATCAATCCGAGGGCGTCAGTCAGCCCGATCCGGTCGGCCAGATGTCGATTTACCGTGGGGCCCAAATCGCGGCGCAGATGATCCGTGTCGCGGTACAGGAAACGACCGTCTTGATAGGTGTCACAACCTAAGGCGGTGCACATGGCATCTCCAGGGAAGATGAACGCAACCTCAGGATGCCGGGATTGGACTTCCTGAAGCATCCTTTGTGACTGCGCTTGCCACATGCCGAATGTGGCGGGAGATATCTTTGTGGCATCGGCGCCGCAGGACCGACGCAGCAATCCGGATCTGTTTCCAATCGCGCAATGGATGGGGGCTGCATCAAAGGATGGCATGTCGCTGATCACGATTACCCGCTTTCCCAGCTTTTCCAGCTCGGGCAGCAACTCATTCATTCCGTCTTTTAAGGCCTGGAGCCCGCCGCTTTTTGCCGCAGGGGTCCCAATGGATTCGGGTGGCGAGTCGCCGCGAAAGGACCAAAGAGCATGCCCGGCCCAGGCGGACGCGATGATCAGGCCGGACACATCGTCGGACGCCGCGAGTTGGGCTAGAAGCTGATCGTGCGTCTTGGTGCAGCCAGCCGTGTAGTCCGGGCCAAGCCGGACGAATCGCTTTGTTCCAGTATCGGTGAAGATGGGCGGGCAGGCGCGGAACAGCGCCACGGATACGCCGTTGGCTTTGGCCGCCTCATGGATATAGGGCATGAAGTGCTCTGCGTGGCTGTCGCCCGTCAGCACAAGGCGCATTTTCGATTGGCCCCATGGCCCTCCAGCTTGGCACAATCCCTTCCATGGGCCGTCCTGAACTACTGCGGGGCAATCCCACGCCCACATGGCATCCCGGTTGCCGAGGTTGCCGAGGTCGGCGGGGATGCGGGAAGGGAAGCCGTGAGTGGAGGCAACGGTAAGAGCAGCCATGCCGACCAGGACAGACGCTCCGATGCCGGCTCCCACCGTCCTATGTTCTGAATGCCGCTGCCTGCGGAATGGCTGCTCCACCCAGCGCCAGGATAGCCAGCCTAGCCCGAACGATATGGCGCCGAGCATGATCTGATCTTGGGCTGACAAGGAGGCATTGCCTGTGTAGTGTTTCCACAGGACGATGACAGGCCAATGCCAAAGATAGAGGGAATACGAAATTTTCCCAATGAATATCATCGGCGGCGCAGAGAGCGCGGATCGGATGAGCCCGGGCTGCGATCCGTAGCGAAGCAGCAAACATGCGCCAATGACCGGCAGCAGCGCGGCGAAGCCGGGGAACGCGGTGGCTTTGTCCAGGGCGAGAACGGCGGATAGGACGAGTGCAAGGCCCACCGCCGCAGCCGACCGGTTGGTCTTGGCCACCGGAAGAAACGCGAGGATTGACCCGGCTGCCAGTTCCCACGCGCGGTACTGCGGGAGATAGAACGCCGCCTTCGGGTTGTGTGAAAGCGCCAGCAAGCCGCCAATAAAGCTCAGGCTGAACAGGCAGACGAGGGCGGTGAGGGCGTACCTCCCCCTGCGCAGTCTGTAAATAATCGCCAGCGCGATCGGGAGGACGACGTAGAACTGTTCTTCGATTGCGAGGGACCAGGTATGCAACAGCGGCATCGTGGATGCCGACGCGTCGAAGTAGCCGGTGTTTAAGTAAAAGAAGATATTGCTGACGGACGCCGCTGCGGCAACGGCGCTGCGGCCCATGGTGGCGTAGTCGCCGGGCGCCAGCAGCCAGTACCCGGCCCCTAGCGACACCAGCAGCATGACCAGAAGCGCAGGCAGGATGCGGCGGATGCGCCGGCCATAGAACGACAAGAGCGAGAACGAATCGCTATCCAGCTCGGCCTTCAGGATGGTCGTGATCAGGAACCCGGAAATGACGAAGAAAACGTCCACCCCAGCGAATCCCCCGCTAACGCCGGGGACGCCAAGGTGGAACAGAACCACGGCCAACACGGATATAGCGCGCAGCCCGTCTATCTCGGGCCGGTACTTGATGTTCGACATTTGCCTGCAAGTATTTTGATTTGGCCCGAATTGTAAGAGCTATTCGGAACCACCCGCTCCAGCGGGCTTTCTTGCCCCGAGGCGCAATGGAGATCGAGGGCGACACGGAACGTCGCCGGGGCTGCTGTCCGCTGTCGAGGCGGCCGTGAATGTGTGGCTTGCCGGCAAGCCCCCGCTGACCGTAATCAGTGCGGGGCTTTTCTCTTCGTGCACGGCAATCGCCCGCGGGTGGCGATTCTGGTTGCGACTTCCTTACGAAGGAAAGTTCGCGGCAGATTCATTGAAACCGTCTTCAATGAAAAAGCTGGTGAAGACGCACCGGGAAAACAAGGTGTAGCCATGGTCGCGCATGAATCTGTAGGTGGGCGACTCTCCGGGCCTGTCCGCGATGAACTTGATGTCTTCCACCGCAACGACGAGGGGACGCTGTTTCTCCCAATTTCCCGACTTGAGGACATCGACGTCCAGTTCCTCTACGTCGATGTTGACAAACTCCGGCGCCGTTCCCTTGAAGTATTCGTTGATGATGTCTTCAAGCGTCATTACCTCGACGGAAGTGGGCTTGGGGACATCAACCTGGCTGACCGCGGCAACTTCTTCGGCAAATTTCTTGTTTGCCGTATTGCTGGATGCCCAGTCATGGAAATTGAAATAGTCCATGAAGCCGCGCTCGGCGCCGACCGCCTTGTTGACGCTTACGTCTTTGGGGCGAAGCGCTCGGCATTGCTCAATCATGAACGGGTTGGGGTCCACATTGACGCCCGTCCACCCTTGCCGATAGAGAGACATGGTGTTTGAGTACAAGGCCGGGTGGTAGCACCCGATATCCAGATAGCGGCCGAGCTTGAATTCTCGAAATATGAACTGGGCGATACTGTCTTCGCCCCAGTGCGAGAAGACAACCTTGCCATGTTCTGGCACGCGTTGCCCTTCGAGCTGCCCTATAACTTCACGTTGCGTGCCCATTTTTTCGTGAAGCCTGATCACCTCGGCCAAGGCGGAATCGCGTTCGGAAATCACTCGGCGAACATCAGGTACTGCAAGTAAGAACTTCTTCGCAAGCTGCCGGAACATTATGTCTCCAAGGTCGACTATTGAATTCTATTTTTCTTGCGGAATGGATTGTAAGGCATCGCTTATCGTCAATGGGAATATGCGCGCCCGCTTTAGCAGTCCCCATTTTTTCTATTGGGGACTCATTTAAGTGTTCAAGACTTCGAGCGCTCGCGGCAGCGTTCGCCGCTCTAGGGGCGGGGCATGGAAAACGCTGGGGTACTGAATAAGGCTATAACTGGCACTAATCAATTCCTTGAAGATAGTAGTGTGCCTGCTGCGCGAACTGCATCCGCCCGCCAGCCGGCGCCCGCCCTCTGTCCACTCAACCCAGGATTCCGCCATGACACAACTGCAAGTCAACGGCCAGGCCAAGGAAGTCGCCGTTCCCGACGATATGCCCCTGCTTTGGGTGTTGCGCGATGAGCTCGGCATGACAGGCACCAAGTTCGGCTGCGGCATGGCCCTGTGCGGGGCCTGTACGGCCCACATGGACGGCCAGCCGATACGCTCCTGTGTCACGCCAGTCTCGGCCGCGGCCGGCCGTGCCATCGCGACCATCGAAGGCATGGAGGCCGACCGTGTCGGCCGGGTGGTGCAGCGCGCCTGGGTCGAGAACAATGTTGCGCAATGCGGCTATTGCCAGGCGGGGCAGATCATGACGGCGGTCGGCCTGCTCAAGGCCACGCCCGCGCCCACCGAAGCGCAGATCGACGACGCGATGAGCGGCAACATCTGCCGTTGCGGCACCTATCCGCGCATACGCGCCGCCGTCAAGCAGGCCGCGGCCCAGCTCGCGCAGGCAGGCCAATGATGACGACCTCTCTGCAAATGACGCGGCGCGGCTTTCTGCAAGGGGGCCTGGGCGCCTTGACGCTGGCCGTGACGGCCAATGGCCTCATCAGCGCCGTCTGGGCGGCCGACGCGGCGCCAAAGCAATACGGCGCGGACGGCATGCCCGGCGGCACCGTGGATGACCCGCTGGCCTTTGTCTCCATCGCGCCGGACGGCGCGGTGACCATCGTGGCGCATCGCGCCGAGATGGGCACGGGCGTGCGCACCAGCCTTCCCATGGTGGTGGCCGACGAGCTCGAAGCCGTCTGGGACAGGGTGAAGGTCGTGCAGGCCGATGCCAACGAGGCGCGCTACGGCAACCAGAACGTGGACGGCTCGCGCAGCGTGCGCCACTTCCTGATGCCTATGCGCCGCGTGGGCGCCGCCGCCCGCCAGATGCTCGAAGCGGCCGCCGCCGCCCGCTGGTCGGTGCCCGTGGCCGAGGTGCGCGCCGCGCAGCATGAAGTCGTGCACACGCCCACCGGCCGCCGGCTTGGGTATGGCGAGCTGGCCGCCGACGCGGCCAGGGTTGCGGTGCCCTCGGGCGATGCGCTCAAGCTCAAGGCGCCCGCCGAGTTCCGCTTCATCGGCAAGAACCAGGTGCGTCTGGTGGACCTGGAAGACATCGGGAAGGGCCAGGCCATCTACGGCATGGACATGCGCCTGCCCGGCATGGTCTATGCCGTGGTGGCGCGCCCGCCGGTGGTGGGCGGCAAGCTTCGCCGCGTGGACAGCGCCAAGGCATTGGCCGTGCCCGGCGTGATCAAGGTGGTGGAAATTCCCGCCATGAGCGGCGCGCCGGCCTTCCAGCCGCTGGGCGGCGTGGCGGTGGTGGCGCGCAATACGTGGTCCGCCATGCAGGGCCGCGCGGCGCTGGAACTGGAATGGGACGACGGCCCCAACGGCGGCTATGACTCGGCGGCCTACCGGCAGACGCTGGAAGCCGCGTCCCGCGCGCCCGGCAAGGTCATGCGCAATGAAGGCGACGCGCCGCAAGCCTGGAGCCGGGCGCCCGAAGCCGAGCGATACGCCGCCGAATACTACGTGCCCCACCTGGCGCACGCCTCGATGGAGACGCCGGTGGCCACCGTGCGTATCCAGGCCGGCCGTGCCGAGGTCTGGACTTCCATCCAGAATCCCGCGGCGGCGCAGGACGCCGTGGCCCGGCGGCTGAAGCTCAAGTCCGGGGACGTCAAGGTGAACGTGCTGCTGCTGGGCGGCGGCTTTGGCCGCAAGTCCAAGCCCGACTTCGTGGACGAGGCCGCCATCGTTGCCCAGGCCATGCCGGAGGGCACGCCGGTCAAGCTGGTGTGGACCCGCGAGGACGACATTCATCACGATTATCTGCATACCGTGTCGGTGGAGCGCCTTGAAGCGGTGGTCGGCAAGGAAGGCAAGATGCAGTCGTGGCTGCATCGCAGCGCGGCGCCCACGATCGCGTCGCTGTTCTCGGACGGGGCAAAGGGACAGCAGCTGTTCGAGTCCGCCATGTCGGCCATCAACATGCCTTACCTCATCCCGAATGTGCGCGTCGAAACGGCGGAGGTCGCCGCCCATGCGCGCATCGGCTGGTTCCGGTCGGTAGCCAATATTCCGCATGCCTTCGCGGCGCAGTGCTTCATTGCCGAACTGGCGCACCGCGCGGGCCAGGACCACAAGCAGTACGCGCTGGACCTGATCGGCCCGGCGCGCAAGATCGACCCGGGCACGATGGGCGACGCCTGGAACTACACCGAATCGCCCGAGCGCTATCCCTACGACACCGGCCGCCTGCGCGGCGTGATCGAAGCCGCGGCGCGCGGCGCGGGCTGGGGCCGCGAGCTGCCCAAGGGGCACGGGCTGGGCCTGGCCTTCTGCTACAGCTTCATGAGCTATACGGCCACCGTGGTCGAAGTGGCGGTGGACGATAAGGGCGGGCTGCGGGTGGTGGCGGTGGACATGGCGATGGACTGCGGCCCGCAGATCAATCCCGAGCGCATCCGCGCCCAGATGGAGGGCGGCGCCATCATGGGCCTGAGCCTGGCGCTGGTCGGTGAAATCACGTTCGAGAAAGGCCGGGTCAAGCAGAGCAACTTCTACGACTATGAAGTGCTGCGCCACAATGCCTCGCCGCGCGTGATCCGCACCCACCTGGTCAACGACGATCACGCGCTGCCGCCCGGGGGCGTGGGCGAGCCGCCCGTGCCGCCGGTGGCTCCGGCGCTGTGCAACGCCATTTTTGCGGCCACGGGCAAGCGTGTGCGCAGCCTGCCCGTCCGCGATGCCGTATAGGAGTCCATTGCATGGAAAGCGTTGATGTGCGCGTGCTGCGCGCCGCCCGCGACTGGCGCGCCAACGGCGACCGGCTGCTGCTCGCCACCGTGGTGAAGACCTGGGGCTCCTCGCCCCGGCCCACGGGCTCCATGATGGCGTTGCGCGAGGACGGGCGCTGCGTGGGCTCCGTCTCCGGCGGCTGCATCGAGGACGACCTGATTTTCCGCTACACCCGCGTCCACGGGGGCGCGGGCATTCCGCGGGAAGCGCCGCAACTGGTGCGCTACGGCGTGAGCGCGGACGAAGCGCACCGGTTCGGCCTGCCCTGCGGCGGCACGCTGGAATTGCTGCTGGAGTTTGGCCCTGACCTTGCCGCGCTCGATGCCCTGGTGCGGCAGCTGGAAGCCGGGAAACTGGTGCAACGCACGGTGGACTGCGCCACCGGCGCGGTGACGCTGGAGCCCGCCGCCGCGCCCGAGGCCTTGCGCTTTGACGGCGCAATCCTGTCCAGCACGCTGGGGCCGCAGTACCGCATGCTGCTCATCGGCGCGGGCGCGCTGGCTGAGTATGTCGCCACCATGGCCTTGTTCAACGACTTCGCGGTCACGGTCTGCGACCCGCGCGCGGAATACCTCGGCGCCTGGTCGGTGCCCGGCGTGCAAACCACGACGGAAATGCCCGACGACGCCGTCCGGGCGATGCGCGCCGACGCGCGCACCTGCATCGTGGCGCTGAGCCACGACCCCAAGCTCGACGACCTGGCGTTGCTGGAGGCGCTGCACAGCCCCGCGTTCTATGTGGGCGCCATCGGCTCGCGCCGCAATACCGACAGCCGCAGGCAGCGGCTGATCGAGCATTTCGATGAAACCGAGGAATCGCTGCAGCGTCTGCACGCGCCCGTCGGCGTCTACATCGGCAGCAAGACGCCCGCCGAAATCGCCGTGAGCGTGATGGCCGAAATCCTGGCTGTCAAGAACGGCGTGCGCGTGCCGCGCGCCCTGTCGGTGGCGGCAGGCAAGGCGCGGCAGGCGCCCTGCTAGGTTCCGTAACCTTTTGGAAAAATATCGAACTGAAATGATCGCGTAAAAGTCGGACCATCCTACGCTGGCCCTGGATCAGGCTGAAAGCATGAGGCCGGGTACATGCCACATCGTCCCGAATGGTGTTGAACAGCAAAGGATGCTTAACGTGACTTCGATCAGAAAGACCGCCGCCTGTGCGCTGGGTTCGCTCGCGATGCTGGCGGGATACAGCCAAATCGCCCGGGCTCAAACGCCGGCCGGGCCGTCTGCCCAAGCGCCCCTGGCGGCCGGCCTGACCGAGAGCGGCACCGCGGAGGCCCAGGTCGTGGAAGCGGTGCGCAGCGGCGACATCCTGTCCATCAAGGTGCGCTTCAAGCCCATTGTTCCGGACAAGACAGAGATGATCTATCCGTCCATCACCAAGGACGCCTACGAAAGCAGCTTCTACGTCATCGCCGGGAACAAGAAGCACCTGCTGCTCAAGGACAGCAACGACAAGCCGCTGACCAATCCCAAGCTGATGATCAGGACCTCGAAGGATGCCCCCATCGCCGGGGCATGGCAGGGGAAGTTTCCCGCGCCGCCCAAGGAAGTCACTGAGATTTCCCTGACGATACCGGGCGTCGAGACCATCGACGCCATCAAGATCACCGATCGATAGCCATGGCCGGCTTCCCGGGCGCATCGACACTTTTGGCGGCCGCGCTGCTGGCCGCCGCCGGCGGCTCGCTGGCGCAAGAGCCTCCCTACAAGGCCGAAATCCTGGACCTCCGGGCCACGATCCTGGACCTGAAGGGATTCCCCGCCGACACCGGCGGCGGCGTCATGGACCTGAACGCGCAGGTGGACGGCCTGGCTGCCCGCCACGAAGGCCTGTCGGTGCGGCAAGGCAAGAATGCCGTGACGGTATCGATGCTGGGCGATGTGCTGTTCGATTTCGACAAGGCAGTCGTCAGGCCCGCGGCCGAGCCGGCGCTGCTTGACATCGCGCGCGCCGTCAAAGCCGTACCCGCCGGCGCGGTCGCCATCGAAGGGCATACCGACTCCAAGGGGGCCGCGTCCTACAACAAGGACCTGTCCTTGCGGCGCGCCAAGGCGGTGGAGCAATGGCTGGCAAGCCATGGCGTGGACAAGGCGCGGCTGTTGGTCAAGGGCCTGGGCGATACGCGGCCTGTCCAGCCGAACAAGCTTGCGAACGGCGCGGACAATCCGCAGGGGCGGGCCCAGAACCGCCGCGTGGAGTTCGTGCTGCCCAAGCGCTGAGGACAGCGCCGCCTTCGCATTCAGGCCGCGGGCGCGGCCCGCAGCCGGAACACGGCGTGCACCGACCGCCCGCGCGCATCGACCGCCACGGTGACGGGCATGTCGCGGACTTCAAACTCGTAGATGGCTTCCATGCCCAGGTCGGCAAAGGCGACCACGCGGGCCGACCGGATCGTGCGGGCCACCAGATAGGCCGCGCCGCCCACCGCGCTCAGATACGCCGCGCCATGGGCCTTGATGGCCGCGATGGCCTGCGGACCGCGCTCGGCCTTGCCGATGGTGACCAGCAGCCCCGTTTGCGCCAGCAGTTGCGGCATGAACTTGTCCATGCGCGTGGCGGTGGTGGGGCCGGCCGGACCGACGGCTTCGCCGGCTACCGGGTCCACTGGCCCGACGTAATACAGCGCCCGGCCGCGCAGCGGCACCGGCAAGGGCTCGCCCTGGTCCAGCAGGTCGGCCAGGCGCTTGTGGGCGGCGTCGCGTCCGGTCAGCAGCTTGCCCGACAGCAGCAGCGTGTCGCCCGCGGACCAGCGCGCGACCTCGGCTTGCGTGAGGGAATCCAGGTCCACTCGCCTGCCTTCCTGCGCGGGCAGCGCGTCGGGAATGCCGTCCCACGTCGCGGGGTCGGGCGCGGGAATCGCCGCGGGCCCCGCAGCCGGCATGTCGAACGACACGAAGCGCGTGGCGGCGCAGTTGGGCACCAGCGCCACGGGCAGCAGCGCCGCATGCGAGGGCGCGGTGGCGACCTTCACATCCAGCACCGTCGTGTCGCCGCCCAGGCCTTGCGCGCCGATGCCCAATGCGTTGACGCGCCGGTGCACGTCGATGCGCAGCCGTTCCTCCGGCGTGGCGGCGCCGCGTTCGAGCAGGTCCGGCATGTCGATCGGATTGAACAGGGCGCGCTTGGCCAGGGCCACGGCTTGCTCGGGCGTGCCGCCGATGCCCAGGCCGAGCACGCCGGGCGGACACCAGCCCGCGCCCATGCCGGGCAATTGCGAAATCACCCAGTCCGCCACGGAGTCGCTGGGGTTGAGCATGGCGTAGCGCGTCTTGACGTCGCCGCCGCCGCCCTTGGCCACGACGGTCAGCGCCAGTTCGTCGCCCTCGACCAGCTCCACCTGCACGATGGCCGGCGTGTTGTCGCGGGTGTTGCTGCGCGCGCCCAGAGGGTCCCGGATCATCGAGGCGCGCAAGGGGTTTTGCGCGCAGCCGTAGGCCCGCGCCACGGCGCGGTTGGCCAGCGTCTGCAGGCTGGGCGTGGGCCCGGCGCCGTCGTGGCGGATGCGCAGGTCCATGCCCATCCTTGCGTAGACATGCACGACGCCGGTGTCCTGGCAGACCGGCCGCCGCGCCCGCGCGCTGAGCTTGCTGTTGACCAGCAGTTGCAGCAGCGCGTGGCGGGCGGGCGCCTTGCTTTCGCGGGCATGCGCCGCCTTCAAGGCCTGCACGAAGTCCGCGGGATGCGTGTGGCTGATGGCCTGCAGCGCATCGGCGATGCTGGTTTCGATGTCCGCGGCTAGCACGACGCGCATGATTTCCCGCTCCCTTATTGCAGCGTGATGCCGGCGTTCTTGATGACCTTGGCCCAGCGCCGGCCTTCGTCGGCGGTGAACTGCTGGAACGCGGCGGGCGCATATTGCTCGGCCTGCAGCATCTGGATCCCTTGCTCCACCATCTTGCCGGTGAAGGCCTGGTCGGCCAGCGCCTTCTGCCAGGCCTGGTACATGGTCTGCACCACCTTGTCCGGCGTGCCCTTGGGCGCATACAGCCCGTACCAGGTGGAAACCTGGAAGCCGGGTATCGCTTTTTCCGCCATCGTGGGCACGTCGGGGAACTGGGCCATCCGGCTGGGCGAGGTCAGGCCCAGCGCCCGGACCTTGCCGCCCTTGGTCTGGGGCAGGGCGGTGTTGGTCTGGTCGAACATGGCGTCCACCTGATTGCCCATCAGGTCGTTCAGCGCGGGACCGGCGCCCTTGTAGGCGACAGGGGTGATGTTCATGCCGGCCTGGCTGGCGAACATTGCGGCCACCAGGTGCGAGGTAGACCCGACGCCCGCATTGCTGAAGTTCAGCTTGCCCGGATTCTGCTTGCCATAGGCGATCAGGTCGGGCACTGATTTATAGGGCGAGGACTCGCCCACCAGCAGCACCAGCGGCGTGTCGGGAAAGCGGAACACGGCCTGGAAGTCCTTGACGGGGTCGTAGGGCAGGCGGGCGTACAGGGACGGCGCCGCCGCCATGTAGCCGATATGGCCGACCAGGAACGTATAGCCGTCCGGCGCGGACTTGGCTGCCTTGGCCGCGCCGATGGTGCCGCCCGCGCCGCCCACGTTCTCGATCAGGATGGTCTGCTTCAGTTCCTGGGCGACACGGTTGGCGACGTTGCGCGCCATGGCGTCCGTCGGGCCGCCCGCGGCGAAGGGGACGATCCAGGTAATGGCCCGGGTCGGGTAGTTGTCTTGCGCGTGGGCGCCCGCCGGCAGGGCGAACGCGCCCGCGACGGCCAGCGCCGCCATCCAGTTCTTCATGATTTGTCTCCGTCCTATTTTTTTGAGAGTCAGGGTAGGGCTGCCGTTCAGGCCGGCCCGGTGTAAGGGCGGGCGCGCATGCGGTCCACCATGTCGGGGGCGGCCCCCAGGTAATTGCCCGGGTCGCACAGGCGCTCGATGGCTGCGCCATCCAGGCGCTGCGTTACCCGGGGATCCTCTTTCAGGACATCGGCCAGGCGGCGGCGCGAGACGGCCGCGCTGCGGCAGGCGTCGTACACCACGTCGTGCGCGGTCTGGCGGCCGATGTGCGGGGCCAGGCCCATCATCACTGCCTCGGCCACGATCAGTCCGCCCGACAGGTCCAGGTTGCGCGCCATCCGGTCGGTGTCGACTTCCAGTCCGCCCAGCATGAAGCGCGCCTGGTGCAGGGCGCCGGCGGTCAGCACAAAGGCTTCGGGCACGGCGGACCATTCCACATGCCAAGGGCCCGTGGCGCGTTCGAAGTCCTGCAGCATGGCGTCCAGCGCCAGGCCCGCGTGCTGGCGGACCGTCTTGGACGCGCTCCACATCAGCTCGCAAGAGATCGGATTGCGCTTCTGCGGCATCGTGCTGGAGGCGCCGCGCCCCTTCACGAAGGGTTCGAATGCCTCGCCGAGCTCGTTGGTCATCATCAGCATGATGTCCACCGCGATCTTGCCCAGCGAGCCGGCCACCAGCGCCAGGAATTGCACCGTTTCCGCCAGGCCGTCGCGCGCGACGTGCCAGGTGATGGGCGTGGCGCCCAGGTCCAGTTCCTGCATCAGGGCGGCATGGACTTCCAGCCCCTGGCCGCCCAGCGACGCCAAGGTGCCGGCGGCGCCGCCGAATTGGCCGATCAGCACGCGCGGCCGCAGCTGCGCCAGGCGTTCGCGATGGCGGCGCACCATCAGCAGCCACACGGCGGCCTTGTAGCCGAACGTGATGGGCAAGGCGTGCTGCAGGTGGGTGCGCCCGGCCATCGGCGCATCGCGGTAGCGCAGCGCCAGGTTGTCCAGGATGCCGTCCAGCGCGGCAAGGTCGGCGTCGATGATCTCCAGCGCATCGCGCACCTGCAGCACCGTGGCGGTGTCCATGATGTCCTGCGTGGTGGCGCCCCAGTGCAGGTATTCGCCTTCGGCGCCGCACATCCGGGATAGCTGGTGCACCAGCGGCAGGATGGGATAGCCGACGATTTCGGTGTCGATGCGCAGCTCGTCCATGTCGATGGCGGCGGCGTCGGCGCGGGCTTCGATCGCGCCGGCGGCCTCGGGCGGGATGACGCCCAGCCGCCCCTGCACGCGGGCCAGCGCCACTTCGGTTTCCACGTAGCGCCGCACGGTGGCGGCATCGTCGAACACGGCGCGCATCGCGGCGGTGCCGAACATGTCTTTGAACAGGGCGGATTCGAGGACGGAGATTGGCATAAATGTACGCTCTTGAAAAGTTGTACGTACATTTAAGCAGGCAAGAATGGGGACGTCAACGCCGGGGATTACCCGTATACGGAGCCGGGCAGGGCGCAGCAGATAGAATGGAGGGCGTCGCCAACTGTCCCCTTGCCATGTCCATCACGCTGTACACCCGCATCTCGGAAGAACTGGCGCGACGGATCGCGAGCGATGCGTATCCCGTGGGCACGGTGTTGCCCGCCGAGAACGCGTTGGCCGAGGAATTCGACGCCAGCCGCCATACCGTCCGCGCCGCCCTGCGCCAGTTGCAAGACCTGGGCCTCATCGCCCGCCGCCGGGGCAGCGGCACCGTCGTCATGGCGGCGCGGCCAAAGTCCGGTTTCAGCCAGTCCCTGCGTTCGCTGGAAGACCTGGTCCAGCTGGCGGCGCGCAGCCCGCGCAGCATCCGGCAGATCCAGGAGGTGGTGGTGGATGTGGAGCTGGCGCTCCGCCTGGGCGTGGGGCCCGGCACGCGCTGGCTGAAGTTCTCTTCCACGCGCGGCGTCGAAGGCCAGCCGCCGGTCGTGTGGACGGAACTGTACGTGGATGCGCACTACAAGGGCGTGCGCAAGCTGGCGCGCGAGCATCCCGACCGCCTGGTTTCCGAGCTGATCGAAGAACATTACGGACGCCGCATCGCGTCGGTCGAGCAGACGATCTCGGCTTGTGCCTTGCCGCCCGCCGTGGCGCGCGAGCTGGAGGCGGAGCCGGAGTCGCCGGGCTTGTTCATCCTGCGCCATTACAAGGACCAGGCGGGGAAGATCGTCGAGGTGTCGTGCTCGCATCATCCGGCGGGCCGCTACGAATTTTCGACGACCCTGATTCGCGAACATTGATCCGCGGGCGCGGGGTTTTCGGCGCCGGCGTCAGGCCTTCTTCTTAAATAGCACAGCAAGATTACGAGCCTGCCGGCGCTGCTTTCCCGGCTTCATCCTGTCGGCCCCGCGCCACAGATATTCCTTGATTTCCAGATTTGGACACGATTACGCTTGTGTCTCAAGAACTGACATATAGCGTCCCTAGAATTCGTTCCTGCCATGCGCCGAGTGCGCCGCTTGTGTTGAGTGCCTACCCACATGCGCATGTCTATTCAATCAATGGGAATCTGTAATGAAAAAGACTCTGTTCGTCACTGCCATCTTTGCCGCGCTGTCCGGCACGGCGCAGGCGGAAACCTCGGTGACGCTGTACGGCTTGATCGATACCGGCGTGGGTTACCAACGCATCAAGGGCGATGGGTACCACGAGTCCAAGTTCGGCATGAGCAACGGCGTGTCCAGCGGTTCGCGCTGGGGCCTGCGCGGCGCTGAAGACCTGGGCGATGGCCTGAGCGCGGTCTTCACGCTGGAAAGCGGCTTCAATTCGGCCAACGGCCAATCGGGCCAAAGCAGCCGCCTGTTCGGCCGCCAGGCCACCGTCGGCCTGAAGAGCGATTCGTGGGGCCTGCTGGAATTCGGCCGCCAGACCAACATTGCGTCGAAGTACCTTGGCGCGATCGATCCGTTCGCCGCCAGCTACGGCCAGGCCAACGTCGGCGTGGCCTTCAGCGCCGCGAACACGGTCCGCTACGACAACATGGTGCAGTACTCGACTCCGTCCTTCGGCGGCTTCCAGTTCGGCGCCGGCTACTCGTTCAACGTTGCCGACACGACCGCCGCCCAGACGGGCTTTGCCACCGCCGACAACACCCGCGGCATCACGGCCGGCGCGCGCTATGTGAACGGCCCGCTGAACGTCGCCCTGACCTACGACCAGCTGAACCCCGCCAACCAGCTGGGCACCGACGCCACGCCGAAGTCCTGGAGCATCGGCGGCGCCTACGACTTTGAAGTCCTGAAGCTGGCGCTGGCTTTCGGCCAGACGCGCGACGGCTGGTTCACCGGCCAGGGCATCAACGCATTCGGCAGCGGCACCCCCACCGCCAAGAGCTTCGGCACCAACGTTGCCGTCGACGGCTTCAAGGCCAACTCGTACCTGGTTGGCCTGACCGTGCCGCTCGGCGCCAGCACCATCCTGGCTTCGTGGCAGCGCGCCGACCCCGACAGCGATCTGCTGACGGGTGGCGATTCCGCCATGAACGTGTACAGCCTGGGCTACACGTACAACCTGTCCAAGCGCACCAACCTGTACGCCTTGGGTTCGTACGCAACCGACTTCGCGTTCATCGACGGCGTGAAGAGCACCGTCGGCATGGTCGGCGTCCGTCATCGCTTCTAAGCGCGTGATGTGAGCAGGCGGCGCGCGGCAAGCGCGCCGCCCGTTCCTCGCGCCGCGGTTGCATTGAGCGGATTGGGCGTCTTACCCGGCCACAGACGCGAAAAAAGCGGCCACCTCCCTAGCTCCACTCCCAGTCCGCTCACCCGAACCCCGGTCGGCTCCTTCCGATCATGGCAAACTGAAGGCCCGTGCAAGTTGTTGCGCGGGCCTTGTCCGTTCTGGAGGGCGCCATGAAGTTCGATATCTACGGACGGTTTCAACTGGATATCCAGCGCACCGCCGAGCGCTGGCTGGTATATCGCATCGCATCAGGCAAACGCGTCCCTGCCGAAGATGTCGTCATTCCCGCGGATGTGGCGGCCGAGGATGTCGCGGCGTATCTGGATGATCTCTATCACGAACTGTCGCCCCCGGGCGGCGCGGTCGTGCCGTTGTAGTATCGGATCCTTGCGAATCTCCGACAGGAATCTTATGAACACGCATCGCAAGTGGGTCTCGGCAATGTCATTGGCGTTGGCGCTGGTCATGGGCGCGGCGAGCGCGTCCGCGCTGGCGCAGGCCGCCGCGGCAATGGCGCAGGCGCCGCAATCGCTGCGGGTGCTGGACGGAAAGCTGAAGGTCGCCATTCCCGCCGGATTCATCGAAAGCGAATTTCCGGCGGACCCCGCCACGCCGGATGTCGCCGGCAAGATATACGTGAACCGCGCAACCAGGCAGGCCATCATCGTGGTCAACATGCCCCTGGAGCCCGCGGTGGGCGATGACGATGCGTTTACGCTGGGAAACGTGGCGGCAGGCTTTCAATTGCAGCAGCAGGAAGCCGTGCCCACCTTCAAGAAGACCGGGCAAAGCACCTTCAAGATTGACGGCATCGGCGTCTCCCAAGTGGATGCGACGAGCAAGCTCGACGGCCGCCCGGCCTTGCTGACCGCGCTGTTCGCGGTGTCCGGCGCCCGCTTGGCCTCCTTCACCCTCTATACCTTGATCGAGGAAAAGGACAGGCATCCGGGGCTGGTCAAGCAATTGACGCAAGGCATGTCGGCGCCGCGCTGAGGCGCGCGCAGGCGGACGCTCAGGGCGCGCAGGCGCTGGAAAAGCTGGCCGACCTGATGCGGCGCCGGCCGTATGTGCCGAGGGATCCGATCGTCCAGCGGCGCCGCGCCGGCATAGTCCGCCTGTTCAGGCGTTCTTTTCGGGTTGCATGCCGAGGTGCTTCACTTCGTCATACAGCTTGCGGCTGACCCAGACGCCTTCCTGTTCGCTGCGGGCCCGGGCCTTGAAGCGGCGTTCGGACGGCAGGCGCGCGCCCTGGCCGCTGATTGCGTCCAGCATGGCTTCCGCGCCGCTGAGGTTCGCGGCAAGCTGGCCGCGGCCGAGGATGGCCGGGTCCAGCGCGATGACCAGTTCGCCGTGCAGCGGCGTGCCGCCGGCGCCCGCGTCGAAAGCCTGGGATTGCAGGCTGGTCCAGTCGCCGATCAGGGGGCCGGCCAGCAGCTCGATCATGGTCGACAGCGCGGAGCCCTTGTACGAGCCGAACGTGAGCATGGCGCCTTCCAGCGCGGCCGCGGCGTCGGTGGTGGGCTGGCCGTCGCGGTCGATGGCCCAGCCCTCGGGGATGGACCTGCCCGTGCGGCGGTGCAGCTCGATCTCGCCGCGCGCCACCATGCTGGTGGCGAAGTCGAACACATAGGGGTAGTCGCCCGGACGCGGCCAGGCAAAGGCGAACGGGTTCGTGCCGAACACGGGCCGCGTGCCGCCGGCGGGCGCGACCCAGCTATGGCTGATCGTCATGGCCATGCCGGCCAGGCCGTGGCGGGCGATGGCCTCGACCTCGGGCCACAGCGCCGAGAAATGGAAGCAGTTGTTGATGGCCAGCACGGCCACGCCGTTGCGCTTGGCCTTTTCCGCCAGGTACGGCAGGCCTTCCTCGAAGGCCAGCAGCGAATAGGCCCGCCCGGCATCGACCTGCACGACGGCGGGCGCGGGGTGCGTCAGCGCCGGCAGCGCCGCGGGGTCCACCAGGCCGGCCTGCAAGGTTTGCACGCACGCGATCAGGCGGTACATGCCGTGCGACTGGCAGTCGTCGCGTTGCCCGGCGGTGATCGCCTCCGCGATCGCGGCCGCATGCGGCGCCGAAAAACCGTTTCTGGTCAACACGTCGACGGACAGGTCGTGGACCTGCTCGATCGAGAGATTGATCATATCGTTGTTGCTGTTCACGTTGCCTCCGGTACTGCGTTGCATGGCCCGTGTTCCGTGGCCGGAAGACGGGTCGTATGAAAGCGGGGCGCGGGGCTGCTGCGCCGCCTCAGTGTAGCTGCACGCGCGGCCCCGCCGTACCGGGAAAAATCTTCAACTGCCGCCGGCGCAAGGCGCCTCAATTCACCTGCAGGGTGTAGGCGCTGCGGCCGCGCAGCAGGGTCAGCGCCAGCGGCCGCGAGCCGGCGCCGGCCAGAAGCTCGCGCAGGTCGGCCAGCTTGCTGACGGGGCGCTGGTTCACGCCGATGATGATGTCGCCGCGCTGCAGCCTTGCGGCAACCGGGCCGCGCTCGGGATAGGTGGCGCTGACGGCCGCGCCGTCGTTGCCTTGCAGGCGCTGCTCGCGCCCGATTTCGGCGAACTCCACGCCTGTCAGGCGCGCATCCAGCGAGCCGGCATGGAAGCGTTCGTTCTGCTCCGGCTCGATGCGCAGCAGGACTTCCGTCTTGGCGCCGGCCCGCAGCAGCGTCAGGCGCACCTGCCGGCCGACGGGAAGCAGGCCTTCGGCATTGCGCAGCTGTGCGCTGGTGCCCAGGGCCTTGCCGTCCATCGACAGGATCTGGTCCCTGGCCTGCACGCCGGCCTTCTGGGCGGGCGAACCGTCCGCCACGCGGGCCACCACGATGCCCGTCGAACCCGGCGCCAGGCCCAGTTGGCGCGCATTGCGCGGCGTGATGTCCAGGGTATCCAGGCCCAGGCCGCCGCGTTGCACCTGCCCATGTTGCAGCAGCTGCCGCATGACCTCGCCGGCAAGATTGGACGGAATGGCGAAGCCGATGCCCACGTTGCCGCCTGACGGCGTGTAGATCATGGTGTTGATGCCGACCAGCTCGCCGTTCAGGTTCACCAGCGCGCCGCCCGAGTTGCCGGGATTGATCGAGGCGTCGGTCTGGATGAAGTTCTGATAGCCGGCCGCGCGCAGGCTGGACCGGTCCAGCGCGGACACGATGCCGGACGAGGCCGACTGGCCCAGGCCGTAGGGGTCGCCGATGGCGACGACGAAGTCGCCCACGCGCAGGTCGCTGGAATCCGACAGCGATAGCGCCTGCAGGTTCTGGGCGGGAATGCGCAGCACCGCCAGGTCGGTATCGGGATCGCTGCCCACGACGGTGGCGTTGAAGGTCCGCCCGTCCTGCAAGGACACGCGTATGGCCGAGGCGCCGCGCACCACGTGATGGTTGGTCAGGATGTTGCCTTGGCCCGCGTCGACGATGACGCCCGATCCCACGTTCTGCCGGATGGACGCCGGGGATTGGACGGGGCCGGCCCCCGGCGCCTGCCGCGGATCGGACTGCGCCGAGATGTTGACGACGGCGGGCGTGACGCGCTCGAGCATGGGCGCAAGCGAGGGCAGGGGCTGGCCGTCCACGGCCAGGGGCAGGGCGGCAAGGCCGGGCGCGGGCGCCGCGGCGAACAGCGCGGCGGCGAGCGCCGCGCCAAGCGCAAAGCGGCGGAGTATTCCAGGGGGCGGCATGGCCAGGTCAGGCATTTCGGTCCTTCTTGCGGCAACGCGGCAGTATCGGCCGGCGTCGCTGCAAGGATATGACCGCGCCGATCAGAAGCCGACCGCCTGGCCGTCGCGGCGCGAATCGGATGCCGCGACGTAGCCGCCCTGGGGCAGGCGGCAGATCAGTTGCGCCGAGCCGAACTCCAGGCTGTCGGCGGGGGCCACCGCGACGTTGTGGCCGCGCGCGCGCAGCGTGTCGACCACGTCCGCCGGCAGGTGCGATTCCACATTGACCACCGGGCCGTTTTCCACGCGGAAGCGCGGCGCGTCGCTCATGGCCTGCGGATTCTGGCCGAAGGCGGCCAGGCGCGTGACCATCTGCAGATGGCCCTGGGCCTGCATCGATCCGCCCATGACGCCGAAGGACATGACGGGCTGGCCGCCGCGCGTGACGAACGCGGGGATGATGGTGTGCATGGGCTTCTTGCGCGGAGCGACCTGGTTGGCGTGCCCGGGCTTGAGCACGAAGTTCAGGCCGCGGTTGTGCAGGCTGATGCCGGTGCCCGGCACGACCACGCCCGAGCCGAAGCCGTGGTAGTTGGACTGGATGAAGGACACCATGGTGCCGCTGGCGTCGGCGGCGGTCAGGTAGACCGTGCCGCCGGTGGCGGGCGTGCCCGCGGTGGGCACGCTGGCGCGGTCCATGGAGATCAGGCGGGCGCGCTCGGCCAGATAGGCGCGGTCGAGCAGGGCGCGCGCGTCGGTGCGCATGTGGCGCGGGTCCGCAACGTGATGATGCAGGTCCGCGAACGCCAGCTTCATGGCTTCGATGCTGACGTGGTAGTAGTCGGCGCTGTCGCGGCCCATGCCTTCCAGGTCGAATTGCTCGAGCATGCCCAGGGCCATCAGCGCCGAGATGCCCTGGCCGTTCGGCGGGATTTCATGCAGCTCGTAGTCGCGGAACGACTGCGAAATGGGCTTGACCCATTCGGCGCGATGCTCGGCCAGGTCGACGGCGCTGAGCGCGCCGCCCGTCTGGCTGGCGAAGTCGGCGATCTTCCTGGCGAGCTCGCCGCGGTAGAAGCTCTCGCCGCCGCTTTCGGCGATCTCGCGCAGGGTCTTGGCCTGGTCCGGAAAGCGCCACCACTCGCCGGCCTGCGGCGCGCGGCCCTGGGGCAGGAATGCGTCGGCAAAGCCGGGCTCCGCCGCCAGCTTGGGCGCCTGCGTGGCCCATTGGCGGGCGATGGTGGGCGACACGGCAAAGCCGTCTTCGGCATAGGCGATGGCGGGCTCGAACAGCTTGGCGAAGGGCAGCTTGCCGAAACGCTCGGACAGGGCTTTCCAGCCGGCGACCTGGCCCGGCACGGTGACCGTGCCCCAGCCCGTGCCCGGCATCGCGTCGCGTCCGTTGAAGTACTCGGGCGTCCACGCGGCCGGCGCGCAGCCGCTGGAGTTCAGGCCGTGAAGCTGGCCGTCGTGCCAGACCAGCGCGAACATGTCGCCGCCGATGCCGTTCATCACGGGCTCGACGACGGTCAGGGCAATCGCGGTGGCAATGGCGCTGTCAACGGCATTGCCACCGGCCAGCAGCATGCGTAGTCCCGCCTGCGCAGCCAGCGGCTGGCTGGTCGCGACCGCATTGGCGGCCAGGACCGGCATTTTTCGGGAAGCGTACGGAAAAGACCAATCGAAGGGGGAGGACATGGATGCTGGAACTCGTAAGGGAAATTACTGCGGGGTGATGCCGGCTTGGTCGATCAGCTGCTTGGTGCGCGGGATCTCGGCCTTGATGAAGGCGGCGAATTCCTCGCGGCTGCCGCCGCGCGGCTCGGCGCCGGCTTCGGCGAGCTTACCGCGCAATGCCGGATCGGCCAGCACCTTGTTGACGGCGCGGTTGAGCTTGTCGAGGATCGGCGCGGGCGTGCCTTCGGGCGCGACCAGGCCGTACCACGGCGCGATGTCGTAGCCCGCGTAGCCTTGCTCGGCGATGGTGGGGATGTCGGGCGCCAGCGCCGAGCGCTGCGAATTCGACATGCCCAGCGCCAGCAGCGCGCCGCTCTTGGCCTGGGGCAGGCCGGTCATGATGGTGTCGAAGTACATCGAGACCTGGCCGCTCAGCAGCGCCGGGATGGCTTCGCCGGCGCCCTTGTACGGCACGTGCAGGATGTCGATGCCGGCGATGGACTTCAGCATTTCGCCCGCCATGTGCGAGGTCGTGCCGGTGCCGAACGAGGCATAGGTCAGCTTGCCCGGATTGGCGCGGGCATAGGCCACCATTTCGGGCAGCGTCTTGAAAGGCTGCGACGGATTGGCCAGCAGGATGTTGGGCGTGTAGGCCACCATGGACACCAGCGCGAAGGCGTCGGGGTCGTAGGCCAGGCGCTTTTGCAGGAAGCGGTTGGTGACGACGGCCGCCGGGCCGCCCATCAGCAGCGTGTAGCCGTCGGGCGTGGCGCGCGCGACCGAGGCGCTGCCGATGGCGGCCGCGGCGCCGGGGCGGGCTTCGATGACAAAAGGCTGGCCGAGTTCGGTCGACAGCGCCGCGCCCAGCTGGCGCGAAATCAGGTCGGTGGCGGAGCCTGCCTGGAAGGGCACGACGATGCGCACGGGATGCTGCGGCCAGTCCGTGGCCTGGGCGCCGGCCTGGGCCGCGAAGGCCATCGCGGCGGCGCCTGCCAGCGCCCGGATGAGACGAAATTTCATGGATTCCCCTTGATCGCGTTATGGAAGCGGTGCGCCGGGCGGGTCTGTTGCCCGTTCCGGCAAGGCGGGCGCGCGGCGGCGTCCCCCGGCCTGCATTAGACGCAACCGCGCCGTCCGCGACTATTAGTGTTTGCATCCATGGATCATTGGATCCAGTTTGTGTTATTTTTGCCGTTATCTATCATGGCGGCTTTCCAACCCCGGGGACGACAGTGCTGCAATTTCAAAAGACAGCCATCAGCGCCGAAGACGAGGCGTACCTGCATTTGCAGCGCGAGATCCGGCTGGGCCGCTATGCGCCCGGCCAGCGCCTGGTGCCGGATGTCGTCGCCGCCGAGATCGGCACCAGCCGCATGCCGGTGCGCGGCGCGCTGCGCCGGCTGGCCTCGGAAGGGCTGGTCGAGATCCGCGCGAATCGCGGCGCCGTGGTGCGCGGGCTGAACCAGCAAGAGATGCTGGAAGTCTTTGAAATGCGCTCCGTGCTGGAAGGCCTGGCCATGCGCAACGCGGTGCTCAATATGGGCGCCGAGCACATCCGCCGGCTGTCCAACATGCTGGAGCAACTGGACCAGGGCTCCAGCGACTACCTGGACTGGACCACCGCCCACCGCGAATTCCACGAATACCTGTGCAGCTTCTGCCGGCAGCCCCGCCTGCTGAGCCAGATATCCGAACTGCATTCCGTCGTCGAACCCTATATGCGCCTGTGGGCGGCTCAGCCCGGCCGCGTCCTGCGCGTGCGCGAGTCGCACCAGGAACTGATCGACGCCCTGCAAACCCGCGACCCGGCCCGCTGCGAGGCGGCGATGCGCCAGCACGTGCTGAACACCGTGCCGGCCTTGCAGGCGTTCCTGGAGCAGGCGGCCTAGGGCCGCGGCATGCCCGGCGGTGTCTGACACCGAAGGAGACGGGAGGTGTCAGACACCGCTTAACTGCGGCTTTTTCTTGCGCCCGAACTTCGCCTCGCTGGCGATGACGCCCGCCACGATCAGTCCGGCGCCGACCAGCGCCAGGGCCGGCAGGCGGTCGCCCGCCAGGCGTCCGACGATGCCGCCCCACACGGGCTCGCCCGCGTAGATGACGGTGGCGCGGGTGGGCGACACGGATTTCTGCGCCCAGTTCATTGTCAGCTGGATGATGGCGCTGGCCAGCCCCAGGCCGATCGCGGCGCCCGCCCACAGCCAGGAGAACGCCGGGATCGACTCCCCCAGCACCGGCATCAGCGCAAACGACAGCAGCCCCGCCGTCAGCAACTGCACGAATGTCACGCGGCGGCTGTCCACCTTGCGGGCAAACAGGCCGATCAGGATGATCTCGGCGGCAATCGCCACGGCGCCCGCCAGCGTCGCGGCTTCGCCGGGGGAAAAGCTCAGCGCGCCGGCCTCGGGGCCCGCCAGCAGCATCAGGCCCGTGAAGGCCAGTCCCACGCCGACCCAGCTCATCAGGCCGGGCGGGCGTTTCAGCACCGCCCATTGCAGCAGCGGCACGATGGGCACGTACAGGGCCGTGATGAAGGCGGACTGGCTGCTGGTGATGGTGCGCAAGCCGTGGGTCTGCAGGTAATAGCCCAGGAACAGCGCGCTGCCGATGGCGATGCCGGCGCCGACCTCGTATCGGGTCAGCCCCGCCATGTGCTTGCGGAACAGCAGCAGCGCCATCAGGCCGGCGATGGTGAAGCGCAAGCCTACGAAGAACAGCGGTCCGCTATGCTGCATGGCGATATGGATGATGAGGAAGGTGCTTCCCCACAGCATGGTGACCAGCACCAGGGCGATTTCCTGGCGGGACAGGGCGAACATCGATGTCTTGGAATCCACGGCTTATCTGAATGTTGAGCGCGACGAAATTATGAGCAATATACTGCACATCACCAGTTCCACGCCGGACGTCCTCACCCATGTGGGAACGAACCTGCGGCGGCTGCGCAAGCAGGCGGGCCTGAGCCAGACGAATCTGGCCGAGGCGTCCGGCATCAGCCGCCGCATGATCGCCGGGCTGGAAGCCGGCACGGCCAACATCAGCCTGGCCAGCCTGGACAAGCTGGCGGGCCCGCTGGGCGTGGGCTTCGTCGACCTGGTCAGCGATCCCGCCCGCGAGCGGCGGCGGATCGAAGCGATGGCGTGGCGCGGCAAGCTGCCCGGCAGCCAGGCCGTGCTGCTGGGCGCCGCGCCCGCCAGCTGCGAGGCGCAGCTCTGGATATGGTCGTTGGCCGCGGGCGAAGAATACATAGCCGAGCCCGACCCCGAGGGATGGCACGAAATGGTCTACGTCATCGAAGGCGCGCTGCGGCTGGAGCTCTCGGGAAAAACGCAGCGCATCGGCGCGGACGATTTCGCGATCTACAGCAGCGCGCAGCCCTACGCCTACTTCAACGACGGGGACGTCCGCCTGCGGTTTGTGCGCAACGTGCTGCGCTAGAACGGCGCGCAACGGCGGTGGCGGCCGCTCAGCGAACAGGATTTGCGGCGCCGCTTCGAATCAACATATAGCCAGGAGTAATATGACGCGTCCGGCGGCCTGAGTCCGCCGGCACGCACAAGCCGATTCACGCCTCGTCCTTCCCACCCGTGTCGACAGCGGAGCTCTCCTCCGCGCCTGCCCTGCGGTGTCTGTAAGCCCTGGCGCGCAAGCGGCCATAAGAAGACACCGAGGAGAACAGAAATTGGACAAGCAAGAGTCGGGCGGCTGGTATTTCGGCTGGAACATCGTCGGCGCCGCCACGGTACTCACCCTGTTGACGGTCGGCCTGCGCATGGGCATCGGGCCGTTCTTCCTGCCGATGGCGGACGGACTGGGCTTCTCGCGCAGCCTCTTGTCCGGCATCGTGGCGATCGGCATGCTGTGCTACGGGCTGGGCATGCCGCTGGCGGGCTATCTCGTCAGCACGCGCGGCACGCGCTTCGTGCTGCTGACCGGCACCGCCATCGTCGTGGCGTCGTCCATCTGGACGGTCTTCGCGCGCGGACCCCTTGAATTCCTGCTGTCCTTCGGCGTGGCGCTGTCCATCGGCCTGGCCTTCACCAGCCCGGTCGCGCTGACGCCGGTGATCAGCCGCTGGTTCACGCGGCAGCGCGGCATGGCGCTATTCTTCCTGTCCACCGGCTCGATGGCGGGCATTGCGCTGATGACCCCCACCTTGACCTTCGCGATCTCGGCGATGGGCTGGCGCGAAACGCTGCTGGGCTTTGCCGCGCTGTTCGCCGTGCTGACGGTGCCGGTCGCGCTCCTTGTCATGCGCGACGAGGCGCCGGAACACACCGACCTGCTGCCCCACCAGATCATCGAGAAATCGGCCGCCGCCCGGCCCGCGGCCAAGGCGGCGTCGCCCAGGCTGGGCGACGCCTTGCGCACCCTGCCGTTCTGGCAGGTGGCGCTGGGCCTGTTCGCCTGTGGCTTCAGCATGAACCTGCTGGGCACGCACGGCATGCCCATGCTGATGGACCACGGCTTCGACGCCACGACCAGTTCGCTGGGCATCGGCCTGATCGGCCTGGTCGCCATCTTCAGCACGCTGGTGCTGGGACGCATGTCCGACCAGGTCGAGCGGCGCAACATCCTCGCCGCCATTTATCTGGTGCGGGGCCTGGGCTTTTTCGCGCTGGTCATGGTGGGTGCGCATTGGGAACTGTATGCTGCGGCCACCATCGGCGGCATCGTGTGGGCGGGCAGCATCGCCTTGTCGTCCGCGATCCTGGCCGACGTCTACGGCATCCGCCTGGTCGGCGTGCTGTACGGGCTGACCTATCTGGGCCACCAGGTGGGCGGCATGATCAGTTCCTGGCTGGGCGGATGGGCATTCGAGGCCTTCGGCACGCACTGGGTGGCCTTCGGCTCGGCCGGCGTGCTGCTGCTGATGGCGGCGTTGATCTCCCTGCGCCTGCCGTCGCGCGGCGTCCTGCGGCCGTTAAGGCCCGCCGCCTGAGTGCCTCTGCCGCGCAGGTGTCTGACACCGCCCAGGTGTCTGACACCCAAGGGAGACGGCCCTCAAGCTTGCGACGGCAACTCATGGGTGTCAGACACCTCTCTCATGGGTGTCAGACACCTCTCATTGGTGTCAGACACCCCATGATGGCGGCGCTGATCTCCCTGCGCCTGCCGTCGCGCGGCGTCCTGCGGCCGTTAAGGCCCGCCGCCTGAGTGCCTCTGCCGCGCAGGTGTCTGACACCGCGCAGGTGTCTGACACCCAAGGGAGACGGCCCTCAAGCTTGCGACGGCAACTCATGGGTGTCAGACACCTCTCTCATGGGTGTCAGACACCTCTCATT
>NZ_JBHXNI010000007.1:0-130694 GCF_042721735.1 Achromobacter sp. NPDC058515 | reverse complement strand
GAGACGGCCCTCAAGCTTGCGACGGCAACTCATGGGTGTCAGACACCTCTCTCATGGGTGTCAGACACCTCTCATTGGTGTCAGACACCCCATGAGCATAGGTGTCTGACACCCACAAGCACGAGAGCTGCCCTTCCTAGCGATCCTTCAGCAGCGACACCAGTTCCGGCACGTAGCGCTCGCCGCCGCCTTGCGTGACAGCCTGGTCGAACGTGTGCTGCACGGCCGCGCCGATCTCGCGCACCGCGCCGGCCTCGGCGGCCATGGTGTTGTAGTAGGACAGGTCCTTTTGCGCGTTCGACATGAAGAAGCGCAGCGACGACGGGTCCTGTTCCAGCAGGTAGGGCTTGATGCGTTCCAGCGCCACGCCGCCGCCGCCGCCCTTGGACAGCACTTCGGCGAACACGGCCGGATCAATGTCGGAACGCAGCGCGCAAGCCGCCGCTTCGGACAGCAGGGCGATCACGCCCAGCGACACGTAGTTGTGCAGCAGCTTCATGCGATGCCCGGCCCCGATGGGACCCGCGTGCGTGATGTTCTCGGCAAAGCAGGCCAGCAGCGGCTTGCATTCCTCGAACAGCGCGGCGTCGCCGCCCACCAGCAGGTTCAGCCGGCCTTCGGCGGCTTCCTTCGGCGTGCGCGTCATCGGCGCATCCAGGAAGCGGCCGCCGCTTTCGGCCACGGCCTCGGCCATCTTCACGGTGGACGAGGGGATGGCGGTCGAGCAGTCGATGATGACGGTGCCGGGCCGCAGGCCTTCCAGCACGCCGCCGGCCGACAGCAGCACGGCTTCGACCTGCGGGCTGCCGGTAACGCAGAGGATGATCACGTCCGACTGGGCCGCCAGCGCGGCGCCGTCGGCCACGCTGGCCGCGCCGGCGGCCTTCAGCGCGTCCAGGGGCTGGTTGCCCGGGTGTTCAAGCACGGTCAGGGCATGACCGTGCTTGACCAGATTGCTTGCAATGCCGTGGCCCATGAGGCCGATACCAACCATGCCGACTTTCGCCATCTTCCACTGCTCCTGCCATGTAGGGTTTGTTGTGGCGTAAATCTTACTCCGTCTGGCCGGGCGTCCCATGACCGCTTCGTATACGCCGAAAGAAGCCTTCGAATCTTTCGGATGGTCAGGGGCATGCGCCATTCCTAAAATCGTTTCACGCCGCAAGCCACGACAGGCGGGCAACGACATAAAACGGAGACAGCCGCCTTCAGGGCGGCCACAATCAGCATGCCGCACACCGCAACCGAGCCGGCCGCCAGCGCCGAGCGCCACTACTTCGAGCAGCTCGCGCAGGGCCGCTTCATGATCCCGCAATGCCAGGCCTGCGCCCGGCACCATTTCTACCCCCGCGTCGTCTGCCCGCATTGCGGCGCCGACGCGCTGCGCTGGATGGAGCCCAGCGGCCTCGGCGAGGTCTATTCCACCACCGTGGTGCGCAGCAAGGCCGGCGACTACACCGTCTGCCTGGTGGATCTTGCCGAAGGCCCGCGGATGATGAGCCGCGTGGTGGACATGCCGCCGGAAGCGGTGCGCATCGGCCTGCCGGTGCGGGCCCGGATCGATAGCGTGGACGGAGAGCCGCTGCTGGTGTTCGTGGCGCAACCGGAGGAACGGGCATGAGCCGGAGCTATCGCGGCGCGATCGCCGTCCTGGGCGCCGGCATGGCCGGACTGGGCGACTGCGGGGGGCGCACCGAACAGGAGATCATCGCGCAGGCCGCCCATCGGGCCGTGGCCGCCAGCGGCCTGAAGATGCAGGACATCGACGGCATCATCACCTCCAGCCTGACGTCGCCGTGGTGGGTGATGCGGATGTCGGAATACCTGGGCATCCGGCCGCGCTTCTCCGACAGCACCATGTTTGGCGGCTCGTCGTTTATCGCCGATCTCAAGGTCGCGGCGATGGCCATCGAGGCCGGCCAGTGCGACCACGTGCTGGTGTGCTACGGCGCCAACCCGCGCAGCGCGCCCAGCAGCACGCAGATCAACCAGATGCGCGCGGCGCTGGACCCGCAGCCTTACGAACACCCGTACAAGCCGTTCAATCCCGTGTCCAGTTATGCGCTGGCGGCGGCGCGCCACATGCACCAGTACGGCACCACGCGGCGCCAGCTGGCCGAGGTCGCGGTGGCGGCGCGCAAATGGGCGCAGCTCAACCCGGACGCCTTTCTGCGCGCGCCGCTCACGATCGACGACGTGCTCGGCGCGAAGATGATCTCGGATCCGCTGACCGTGCGCGACTGCTGCCTGGTAACCGACGGCGCGGGCGCCTTCGTGGTGACGCGCGCCGACCGCGCCCGCGACCTGCATCCGCGCCCCATCTACGTGCTGGGCACCGGCCACGCGCACTGGCACCGCCAGATCTCCTGCATGCCCGACGTCACCGTCACGCCCGCCGTGGATTCCGGCCGGGCCGCGTTCGCCGAGGCCGGCCTGACGCCCGCCGACATTGACCTGGTCGAGCTCTACGACGCCTTCACGATCAATCCCATCCTGTTCCTTGAAGACCTGGGCTTCTGCGCCAAGGGCGAGGGCGGGGCGTTCATCGGCGGCGGCCGCATCGAGCCGGGCGGCGACCTGCCGATGAACACCAATGGCGGCGGCCTGTCGTTCGGTCATCCCGGGATGTACAGCATTTTTCTGGTGATCGAAGCCGTGGCGCAGCTGCGCCGCGAAGCCGGAGAGCGGCAGGTCGGCCGCGCCGACGTGGCGCTGGTGCACGGCAACGGCGGCGTGCTGTCCAGCCAGGCCACGGCCATTCTTTCCCATACCCTGTGACGGAGACCCCGATGAACAAGACTGTCCATTCCGCCGCGCAGGCCGTGGCGGACATTCCGGACGGCGCCACCGTGCTGGTCAGCGGCTTCGGCCTGTCCGGCCAGCCCGTGGATTTACTGGACGCGCTGGTGGAGCAGGGCGCGCGCGACCTGACCGTGGTGTGCAACAACAGCGGCAGCCGCGACAGCGGCCTGGCCCGCCTCATCCGGCTGGGCCGCGTGCGCAAGCTGATTGCCTCGTACCCGCGCGGCGCGGAGTCCCAGGCCTTCGAGACGGCTTACGCCGAAGGCCGGATCGACTACGAATGCGTGCCGCAGGGCACCCTGGCCGAACGGCTGCGCGCCGCCGGCTCGGGCCTGGGCGGCTTCTTCACGCCGACGGGCTACGGCACGCTGCTGGCCGAAGGCAAGGAAACGCGCGTCATCAAGGGCGTAGGCCATGTGTTCGAGGAGCCCTTGCCGGCGGACTATGCGCTGGTGAAGGCGCAGTGCGCCGATGCGATGGGCAACCTGGTCTACCGCAAGGCGGGGCGCAACTTCGGGCCGCTGATGTGCATGGCCGCGGCCACCGCCATCGTCCAGGTGCACGCGCTTGCCGAGGTCGGCGGGCTGGATCCGGAGCACATCGTCACGCCCGGCATCTTCGTGCAGCGCGTGCTGCGCATCCCCGACGCACAACTGGCCGGAGGCCTGCAATGACGCAACAATACTCGCGCGCGGACATCGCGCGCCGCGCCGCCGCCGACATACCCGCCGGCTCCTACGTCAATCTGGGCATCGGCCTGCCGGTCATGGCGCTGGATTACTGGACACCCGCGCATGGCGTCATCGTCCACAGCGAGAACGGCATCCTGGGCATGAGGGCGCGTTCGGAAGACGATCCGGTCGATCCGGACCTGACCAATGCGGCCAAGCAGAACGTCGCCATGTCCGCGGGCGGCAGCTTCTTCAATCATGCCGATTCCTTCGCCATGATGCGGGGCGGCCACCTGGATTACTGCATCCTGGGGGCCTACCAGGTGTCGGAGAGCGGCGATCTGGCCAACTGGTCGCTGGGCCAGCCCGGCGTGGCCGCGGCGGTGGGCGGGGCCATGGATCTGGCGGTGGGCGCCAAGCGCGTCCACGTGCTGATGGAGCACACGACCCGCGACGGTCGTTCGCGCCTGCGCCGCGTCTGCGACCTGCCGCTGACCGGCGCCGGCTGCGTCGACCGCGTCTACACCGACCTGGCCACGCTGGACGTCACGCCACAAGGCTTTCTGGTGCGCGACATGGCGTCCGGATTGAGCCGCGAGGCCTTGCAGGCCGCCACCGATGCGCCGCTGCGCTTTTCCCAGGATCTAGAACATGCCGCATGACACGGATCTGGCCGGCTTCCGCGACGAGGTCCGCGCGTTCCTGCGCGACGAGCTTCCCGCCGACCTGCGGCGCAAGGTGATGGACCACCAGCGCCTGGACAAGCAGGACTTCCAGCGCTGGCACCACATCCTGCACGAGCGCGGCTGGGTCGCGCCGAACTGGCCGGCGGAACATGGCGGCGCGGGCTGGAGCATCGAGCAGCGCGACGCGTTCGACGAGGAATGCGCGCTGGCGGGCGCGCCCGAGACCGTGCCCTTCGGCCTGCGCATGGTGGCGCCCGTCATCATGGCCTACGGCTCGGACTGGCAGAAAAGCCATTTCCTGCCGCGCATCCTGAACGGGCAGGACTGGTGGTGCCAGGGCTATTCCGAGCCGGGCGCGGGCTCCGACCTGGCCTCGCTTGCCACCCGCGCGCGGCGGGTGGGCGACACCTATGTAGTCAATGGCCAGAAAACCTGGACGACCTACGCGCAGTACGCCGACATGATGTTCTGCCTGGCGCGGACCGGTGGTGGCGCCAAGGCGCAGGAGGGCATTTCGTTCCTGCTCATCGACATGCGCAGTTCGGGCGTGTCGCTGCGGCCCATCCGCACGCTGGACGGCGGCGAGGAAATCAACGAGGTCTTCCTGGACGACGTCGTGGTGCCGCTCTCGCATCTGGTGGGCGAGGCGGATCGCGGCTGGACCTACGCCAAATACCTGCTGTCGCACGAACGCTTCGGCGCGGCCCGGGTCGGGCGGGCCAAGCGCGAACTCGCCCATCTGCAGCGGCTGGCTTCCCAGCGCGTGGTCGACGGCGGGCCGTTGGCGCAAGATGGGGAATTCGCGCATCGGCTCACGCAGCTGGAGATCGACACGCTGGCGCTGGAGCAGACCAATCTGCGGCTGATCGCACGCCACCAGCGCGGCGCCGGCCATGGCGCCGAAGCGTCGATCCTGAAATACCTGGGATCCACGCTGGCGCAGCGCATCAGCGAGGCGCTGGTCGACACCGCCGGCGCGCATGCGCTGGCCTATCAATCGTCCGCGCTGGAGCGCGGCTACGCGCAGGGCGGGCCAACCGTCGAGGAAGAACTGCAAGCCATGCCCGGCTTCTATCTGAACCTGCGCAAGATATCGATCTACGGCGGGACGGACGAGGTCCAGAAAAACATCATCGCCAAGCTGGGACTGGGCGCGCCGGACGACTACGCGGGAGACGAGCGCGCGCTGGACGATGCCGTGTCGCGCTATCTGCAGGGCGAATATCCGGCGCCCGCCGGCCGCCCCGCGCCGCCTGTCGACGCCGACCCCGCCGCGACACCGCACTGGCGGGCCTTTGCCGGCATGGGTTTGCTCGGGCTGGGCCTGCCGGCATCCGCGGGCGGCATGGAGGCCGGCTTGCCCGAACTCTGCGTGCTGATGCAGCAGTTCGGCCGCCATCTCGTGACCGAACCGTATGACGCCAGCACGCTGCTTTGCGGCCAGCTGTTGTCCCGCATGCCGGAAGGCGAGGCCGTCCGCGCCTTGCTGGCCGGCATGGCGGAGGGCGCGGCCGCGCCCGTCCTGGCCCATGCCGGCCCGGATTCGGAATGGGCCCTGGACGCGGCGCAGGCGACGGCCGAGCGCCAGGGCGACGGCTGGATCCTGAATGGCGTGAAGCGGCGCGTCCCGCACGGCGCGGGCGCAAGCCAATTGCTGGTCACGGCGCGCGACGAGGCCGGACTCGGGCTGTTCCTGGTCCAGGCGGACGCGCCGGGGCTGACCCGCGAAGGCGCCCTGGGCCTGGATGGGCGCATCCATGCCGACGTGGCGCTGGCGGGATGCCGCGTGCCCGGCGCGGCGCGTCTGGGCGAGGCCGGCGCGGCGTTGGAGCACGCAGCGGACATCACGCGCGTGGCGCTGTGTGCGGAGGCGCTGGGCATCATGCAGGCGCTGCTGGAGGCCACGCGCGACCATGTCGCCGCGCGCCGCCAGTTCGGCCAGGCGCTGGGCGGCTTCCAGGCGCTGCAGCACCGGCTGGTGGACATGCTGCTGGCCCTGGAGCAGGCGCGTTCGCTGACGTGGGCGGCTGCGCGGTCGGATCCGGACGATGCGCCGCTGCGCGCCCGGCTGGCCTCGGCCGCCAAAGCCAGATGCGGCCAAGCCGCCCGCTACATCAGCCAGCAGAGCATCCAGCTGCATGGCGCCATCGGCATGACCGACGAGCTTTCCGTCGGCCACTACGTCAAGCGGCTGCTGGCCATCGAATACACGCTAGGCGACACTCGCCATCACATCAACCGCTATCGGCAACTGGCGCGGGCGTAAGCCGCGCCGCCGCAAGGGACCACCATGACCGTCACCGTCACCCAACCGTCCGACGACGTCTCCAGCACCGTCCGCTACGCCCTGCATGGGCGCGTGGCGGTGATGTTTCTTGATAATCCTCCGGTCAACGGACTGGGCGACACCGTGCGCGCCGGCCTCCATGCCGGCCTGGCGCGCGCGCGCGCCGATGCCGGCGTCGATGCCGTCGTGATCGTGGGCGCCGGCAAGGCGTTCTGCGGCGGCGCCGACATCCGCCAGTTCAACACGCCGGCCGCGGCGGCCAAGCCCATGCTGCGAGACGTGATCGCGGCGATCGAGGCATCGGACAAGCCGGTCGTGGCCGCCATTCACGGCTTTGCCCTGGGCGGCGGGCTGGAGCTGGCCCTGGGCTGCCATTACCGCGTGGCTCAGGCCGGCGCCCGGCTGGGCCTGCCGGAAGTGAATCTGGGCCTGGTGCCGGGCGGGGGCGGCACCCAGCGGCTGCCGCGGCTGATCGGCGTGGCGCCGGCGCTCAGGATGATCCAGGGCGGCGCGCCGGTGGACGCCGCCGCCGCGCTGGCCGCGGGGCTGGTGGACGCGCTCACCGACGGCGATGTGCTGGACCTGGCGCTGTCCTATGCGCGGGACCGGGCCGCCCAGGCGACGCACCCCGTCGTCGCGGCGCGCTCCGTGCAAGCCAGCGGCGTCGACTTCGCCGCTGAGCGCGCCAGGCTCAATCCCAAGGCCCGCAATGCCCAGGCCCAGCAGGCGGCGATCGATTGCGTCGAGGCCGCGACGCGCCTGCCCATGGCGGCGGGCCTGGACGAGGAGCGCAGGCAATTCGACACGCTGGTCGCCGGCGACGCGTCCAAGGCGCTGCGCCACCTGTTCTTCGCGGAAAAAGAGGCTCCGCGCGTCGCGGGCGGCGGTCGCGCGGGCACGGTCGAACGCGTGGGCATCCTGGGGGCGGGCACCATGGGCGGCGGCATCGCCATGGCGTTCTCGAACGCGGGCTATGCGGTGACGCTGTACGAGCGCGATCAGGCCGCGCTGGACCGCGGCATGGCGCTCATCCGCAAGAACTATGAGATCACGGCCGCCAAGGGCAAGCTCGACGCCGCCGGCGTCGAAACCCGGATCGCCCGCATCGCGCCCAGCCTGGACATCCAGGACCTGGCGGCGGCCGATCTGGTGATCGAGGCCGTGTTCGAGGACATGGCCGTCAAGCAGTCGGTGTTCCGCGAACTGGACGCCGTGTGCAAGGCGGGCGCCATCCTGGCCACCAACACGTCGCGGCTGAATATCGACGAGATCGCCGCCAGCACGGCGCGGCCCGAGGCGGTGATCGGGCTGCATTTCTTCAGCCCCGCCAACGTCATGAAGCTGCTGGAGGTCGTGCGCGGAGCGCGCACCGGCGCCGACGTCATCGCCACCTGCATGGCGGTGGCGCAGAAGATCGGCAAGATCCCCGTCCTGGTCGGCGTATGCGAAGGCTTCGTCGGCAACCGCATGCTGACCGGCTACTGGCGCGAGGCGGGCTTTCTGCTGGAAGAGGGCGCCAGCCCGCAGCAGATAGACGGCGCGCTGACGCGCTTCGGCATGGCGATGGGCCCGCTGGCCATGGCGGACCTGGCCGGCATGGACATCAACTGGGCGACGCGCAAGCGCCTGGCGCCGACCCGGCCCGCGCATCTGCGCTATTCCAAGGTGGCGGACCGCATCTGCGAGCTGGGCCGCTTTGGGCAGAAGACGCAGGCGGGCTACTACCGCTACGAGCCGGGCAGCCGCCAGCCGCTGCCCGACCCGGTGGTCGACGGCATCATCGAGGCCTGCGCGCGCGAGGCCGGCATCGTGCGCCGCGCCGTGAGCGACGAGGAAATCGTGGAGCGCTGCATGCTGGCGCTGGTCAATGAGGGCGCGCAGATCATCGACGAAGGCATCGCCCAGCGCGCCTCGGACGTGGATGTCGTATACGTGCACGGCTACGGATTTCCGGGCGCGCGCGGCGGCCCGATGTTCTATGCGCAGACGCTGGGCCTGGCCGCCACGCTCGCGAAGATCCGCGCCCTGCGGCAGGCCCATGGCGACCACTGGAAGCCGGCCGCGCTGCTGGAGCGCAAGGCGGCCGAAGGCGCCGCCACATTCTGAAACGCCTGGCGGGGCACCTGCAAGGGCGTCCGCTGGGCGGCCGGGGCCGCATCGGGCAACATGCCGGATGCGGCCTTCTTTGCGATACTGCACTGGATATCCGCAAGAATCCGAACCATCCCGGGGTCCGTACAGGGTCCTTTCACGTGAACAACATGACAGACACCATCCCGACCGGCTTCGAGCCATGGCAGCCCAGCAGTCCCTTCATGACGCATCTGGCCGAGCTTGGCGCGCTGTACCGGCGCGATGCGGATTCCGTCCTGGCGATGCGCGTGGGGCATGCTCACACCAATATGCACGCCATCGCCCATGGCGGGCTGCTGGCCACGCTGGCCGACAGCGCGCTGGGATACACGATCGCGCAGCGGGCGCACCTGTCGGTGGTGACGGTGCAGATGTCGGTGGAATACCTGAATCCGGTCAAGCCCGGCGACTGGCTGGAAGCCCACGTTCGGATCGACAAGCAGGGCAAGCGGCTGATCTACGCCAACTGCCTGCTGCAGGTGGAAGGCCGCGTCATGCTCAAGGCCAACGCGGTCTTCGCGGTGCGCGCCGCGCCAACCCCCGCCTCGGACGGCTGAAGGCGCGGCGGCGCCTATTCCACCTTGACGCCGGTGGTCTGGACCACGTCGCGCCACTTGGCCGTTTCGCCGGCGACGAATGCGCTGACCTGGTCCGGCGTCATCGGGCCCAGCGGCTCGCTGTTCTGCCCGGCCAGGCGCTGCACCATCTCGGGCGAGTTCATGATGTCGTTGGTGGCCTGATTGAGCTTGGAGACGATCGCCGGGTCCGTCCCCGCCGGCGCATAAAAGCCCAGCCAGGTGTAGACGTCCAGGCCCGGCGCGCCCGATTCCGCGAACGTGGGCAGGTCCGGAAACAGCTTGCTGCGCTCCGCGCTGGCCACGCCGATCGGGCGCAGCTGGCCCGATTTAATGAAAGGCGCCACGCTCATCGCGTCCTGCACCGCCACCTTCAGCTCGCCGGACACCACCGCATTGGTGGCGGGCGATGCGCCCTTGTAGGGCACGTGCTCCATGGGCACGCCGGTGATTTTCTTCAGCCATTCGCCGCCCAGGTGGGTGGAGCCGCCAAAGCCGGCCGAGCCGTAGGGCACGCCGGGCTGCGACTTGCCCCAGGCCAGGAATTCCGGAACGGTCTTGACCGGCACGCCGGCATTGACCACCACCAGGTTCGGCGCGCGCGCCAGGATGCCGATCGGCGCAAAGTCCTTGACGGGGTTGTACCGGACCTTGTCGTTGACGGCCGGCCCGATCACATGGCCCGTGGCGTTGATCAGCAGCGTGTAGCCGTCGTTCTTCTGGCGCGCCACCAGCTCGGTGCCGACCTGTCCGGCGGCGCCAGGCTTGTTCTCGACCACGAAAGTCTGGTTGAAGCGTTTGCCCAGTTCCGCCGACAGCAGGCGCGCGACGATGTCCGTCATGCCGCCGGGCGCAAAGGCCACCACGACGGTGACGGGATGGTCGGGATATTCGGCGCGGGCGGCGCCGGCGGCCAGGCTGCAAAGCAGCAGCGCGCTCGTCGCGCCGCGCCGCAGGATAGTGCGATTCATGGTTGTCTCCAGGAGTTCTTATCGTCCGGGCGGCGCGGTTGCCGTCGCGCTTCCCGCGAAGCCAGTATGGCGTCGGGGGTCGCTTTACTCCATCCGAAATATTCGAATTCAACGTTCGCGGCTGTCTAAAGCGCGGGGCCCGCCGCAGGGGGCGGCGCGCGCTTTGAAAGCCCGCGAACGCAGTGTTCGAAACATTCAACTCCTCGCGCCGCGGCGCCGCTGACATAATTTTCCGAAAGCGGTTGAATCACGGAGACACTATGCTTCACAACGCCTTGCGCGGCATCAAAGTCGTGGACTTGTCGCGCATCCTCGCGGGCCCCTGGTGCACGCAGAACCTGTCGGATCTCGGCGCGCAGGTCATCAAGGTCGAGCACCCCGAACGCGGCGACGACACGCGCGGCTGGGGGCCGCCGGACCTGCGCGCGGCCGACGGCGCCGCATCGATGTCGGCCTATTTCATGGCCTGCAACCGCGGCAAGCAATCGGTCGCCATCGACTTCTCGACCGAAGACGGCGCGGCCCGCGTGCGCGAGCTGGTCGCCGATGCGGACATCCTGGTCGAAAACTACAAGGCCGGCGGCCTCTGCAAGTACGGGCTGGACTATGCCTCGCTCGCGCGCATCAACCCCCGCCTGATCTACCTGTCCATCACCGGCTACGGCCAGTCCGGCCCCATGGCCGGCAAGCCCGGATACGACTACGTGTTCCAGGGCATGGGCGGGCTCATGAGCTACACCGGCCAGCCCGACGGCACGCCCGGCGCGGGACCGCTGCGCACCGGCGTTGCGGTCGTGGACCTGATGACCGGCATGTACGCCACGTCCGCCGTGCTGGCCGCCTTGCGCCAGCGCGACCAGACCGGGCAGGGCCTGCCCCTGGACATCTGCCTGCTGGACGTCGCGGTGGCGCTGAACGCCAACCAGGGCGCCAATTACCTGGTGTCGGGCGTGGCGCCGCGGCGCAGCGGCAACGCCCATCCGAACTGCGCGCCTTACGAGGTCTTTGCCTGCGCCGACGGCCACCTGATCCTGGCGATCGGCAACGACGGCCAGTTCGCGCGCTTTAGCGACGTGGCGGGCCATCCGGAATGGGCGGCCGACGCGCGCTATGCCACCAACAGCGCGCGCCTGATGAACATGGACAGCCTCCGGCCGCTGGTTGCCGGCGCGCTGGCCGCAGCGCCTCGCAAGCGCTGGACGGACGCGCTGGACGCCGCCGGCGTGCCGTGGGGTCCGATCCACACGCTGGACGAGGTCTTCGCGCATCCGCAGGTGCAGCACCGCGGACTGCTGCAGACGACGACCCACCCGGTGCTGGGCGAAGTGCGGCTGGTGCGCAACCCGCTGCTGGCCGGCACGCCGCCCGGAGAACTGGGCGCTGCGCCGCCGCTGCTGGGCGAGCACACGGACGCCGTGCTGGCCAATCCGGCAACGATTTGATTTACCCCGAGGAGACAAAATTGAAACCCATCAAAATCCAACTGGCGGCCATGCTGGCCTGCCTGGCCTTGCCCGGCATCGCCGCGGCGCAGTACCCCGAACGGCCGATCCGCCTGGTCGTGCCCTACGCGGTGGGCGGCACCACCGACATCATCGCCCGCGTCGTCGGCAACAAGCTCGGCACGCAGCTGGGCCAGTCCGTCATCATCGAGAACCGGCCCGGCGCGGGCGGCAGCATCGGCTCGGCCTACGCCGCCAAGCAGCCCGCCGACGGCTACACGCTGGTGATGGCCGTCGAAAGCTCTCACGCGGTCAACCCGAACGTGTACGCCAAGAGCGCATACGACCCCGTCAAGGATTTTGCGCCCATCAGCAATCTGGCCGATGTGCCCAATGTGCTGGTGGTGAATCCGGCGCTGGCCGCGCCGGACCTGCCCGCGTTCCTGAAGCTGCTCAAGGCCGATCCGAACAAGTACGCGTTCGGGTCTTCCGGCAACGGCGGCCTGAGCCACATGAACGGCGAGCTCTTCATGCAGACCACCGGCACGCGCATGCTGCACGTGCCCTACAAAGGACTGGGGCCGGCGCTGAACGACCTGGTGGCCGGACAGGTCCAGATCGTGTTCGACAACATCCCGTCCTCGTATCCCCTGATCCAGGGGCAGCGCATCCGCCCGCTGGCGGTGGCGGCCAGGCAGCGGCTGAAGGTGCTGCCGGACGTGCCGACCTATGCCGAGGCCGGCTTGCCCGCCATGAACAACCCGTCGTGGTTCGGCCTGGCCGCGCCCGCGGGCACGCCGGCGCCGGTGCTGGAAAAGCTGAACGCTGCCGTGCGGCAGGCGCTGGCGGACCCCGCCACCATCGAGGCCATCGAGAAGCAGGGCGCCGTGCCCAGCCCGATGTCGCGCGACGAGTTCGGCGCGCTGATCGCGCAGTCCTACGGCCACTGGAAGACCGTGGTCGAGGACATCAAGTTCGAGAAAATGCAGTAACAGGAGTCATCGTGAACACCAGAAATCTTGCCTTTCCCCACGCGCGCGCCGAGATCGACGCCGCCGGCATCGCCACCCTGACCATGCTGGACGCCGGGGTGCTGAACATCCTGAGCACGCCGGTGATCGATGGCCTGCGCGAGGCGCTTGCCGCGCTGCGCGAAGACGGCTCGGTGCGCGTGCTGGTGCTGCGCGGCGCCAGCGACCGCGCCTTCGTGGCCGGAGCCGACATCGCCGAAATGGCCGCGCTGGACGAACAGCGGGCGCGGCGCTTCATCTCGAACCTGCGCGATCTCTGCAACGCCGTTCGCCACTTCCCGGTGCCGGTCATCGCCCGCATCCCGGGCTGGTGCCTGGGCGGCGGCCTGGAATTCGCGCTGGCCTGCGATCTGCGCGTTTGCGCCGATCGCGCGCAGTTCGGCATGCCGGAAGTGAAGGTCGGGATTCCCTCCGTGATCCACGCCGCGCTCATGCCGCAGCTGATCGGCGCGGCCAACAGCGCGTGGATGCTGCTGACCGGCGAACTGATCGACGCCCGCCGCGCGCTTGACTGGGGGCTGGTCAACGCGGCGGTGCCTGATGCCGAGCTGGATCAGGCCGTGCGCAAGCTGGCCGAGGGCCTGGCCGCGCTCGGGCCGGCGGCGCTGCGGCAGCAGAAGAAGCTGCTGCGCCGCTGGGAGACGATATCGGTGGACGAGGCCATCGAGGACAGCGTCGCGGAATTCGGCGCCGCCTTCAACACCGGCGAGCCGCAGAAATTCATGAACGAATTCCTGGCCAGCAAGCGCGAGGGCAAGCGCTGATCAGTCCGGACCGCGCGTCGCGGCCACGATGGGATCGTCGAGCAGGTACTCGGCGACCTGCTCGACAAAGGGCGAGGGCGGCGTGCCGGCCTGCGTGACGAGCGTCAGCTCGCGCAGCGCCCAGGGTTCGCTCAGCTCCACCGCGGCGATGCGCTCCTCGCGCAGCGCCGCGGCCGCGATGCTGCGCGGCACCAGCGACACGCCCACGCCGGCCTCGACCATGGACAGCACGGCGTCGAAGGTATGCACGTGGATGCGCACCTTGGGCGTCTTGCCGGCCAGCTTGGCCATGTCGCGCAGGAAAACGTAGTTGCTGCTGGTCCGGCTCATGCAGACAAAATCCAGGTCCAGCACGGCCGGGAAACGCACCGGCGAGCTTTCCACCACGGGATGGTTCAGCGGCGCCGCGATGATGAGCTCATCGATGGCGTAGCGGACGGCGTTGACGCCCGCGGACGTTGCATGGCCGGCAAAAATGCCGATGTCGGCCTCGCGGCCGGCGATGGCCGCCTCGATCGTGGTGCTGGAGCGCTCTTCCAGCAGGATGTTCACATTGGGATTTGCCGACAGAAAGCGGCTCAGGCTGGGCACGATGAAGCCGTTGAGCGAACTGCTGTTGGCGAACAGCTTGACGCTGCCCTTGAGCCCGCTGGAAAAGCCGCTGACCTCGCCGTGCATGCGTTCAACGCCTGCCAGCAGCGAGCGCACATGCTTGAGCACGAAATCGCCTTCCGGCGTGAGCTCCATGCCGCGCGCCTCGCGCTTGAACAGCGGCACGCCCATCGCGAATTCCAGGTTCTTCAGGCGATAGCTGGCCGACGACGCGGTCAGGTGCACCGTGTTGGCGCCGCCAGACAGGCTTTTCGCCTCGGCGATCGCGAGAAACAGGCGTAGGTCGGTGAGTTCGTAGCGCATCCCGCAAGATTACCGTAGATGGATACGGGGCGTCACAGGTAAGGCGTGGCCAGCCAGATCACCTTGTTGCGCAGGCGCTTGGCGAACGGCGCCTGCAGCAGGTCTTCCAGCGTCTCGCGCCTGGCGTGGCCGATCAGCCCGTCTATGCGTGCGCCGATCCAGCGCGCCACGGCGGGGTCGTAGATCTCGGTGTCCAGTTCGAAGTTCAGGCGCAGGCTGCGCGGGTCCAGGTTGGACGAGCCGACGTAGGCCCAGGCGTCGTCCACCGTCATCAGCTTGGAGTGGTCGAACGCGCCATGCGAGCGCCAGACGCGGCAGCCGGTGCGCACCACCTGGTCCAGCTGCGCCGTCATCGCGTAGTCCACCAGCCGCAGGTTGTTCTTGCCCGGAATGACGATGTCCACCAAGATGCCGCGGCGCGCGGCGGTGGCGAGCGCGCCGATCAGCGTCTGGTCGGGCAGGAAGTAGGGGGACTGGATGCGCACATGGTGCCTTGCCACTGCCAGCGCGCCCAGCAGCATGTTGTGCGTGCTGCCCAGCGCCCGGTCGGGGCCTGAGGGCACGCAGCGCATCGGCACATTGCCCGTGGGCGGCAGGGCGTGGGGATCGAACCAGGGCTTGGCGGGCAGCGATTCGTGCGTGGTGAAGTTCCAGTCATGCGCAAACACGGACATCAGCTGCGTCACGATCGGGCCTTCCACGCGAAAATGCGTATCGTGGTTGGTGGCGTCTCCCGCCAGGGCGCTGACAAAGGCCGCCCGCACATTCATCCCGCCGGTAAAGCCCACGCGCCCGTCGACGACCAGCACCTTGCGGTGGCTGCGCAGGTTGGCGTAGGGCATGCGCAGCACGCCCAGCGGATTCGTCATGAAGCGCGCCACCGGCACGCCGGCGCGCGCCAGCATGCGCACGATGGGCGGGCGCGAATACTTGGAGCCGATGGCGTCGATCAGCACGCGCACCTCGACGCCGCGCGCCCGCGCCTCGATCAAGGCCTGGGCCACTTCCTGTCCGATGGGATCGTTGTCGAAGATGTAGCTCTGCATCGCCACGGCATGGCGCGCCTCGCGGATGGCCTGCAGCATGGCCGGATAGGTCTCGTCGCCGCCCGCCAGCGGCTGCACCGCATTGCCGCCCAGCAGCCGGAACCGGCTGACGCGGTCGCCCAGCACCTTGAGCGAGGCGAACTGCGCGCCGGCGATCGGCGTCACGTCCACCGGCGCCGTCTCGGCCTGCTCCGCATCCACCACCATTGCCTCATCGCGCTGCTGCGACACCCGCGTCTTGCGGATGCGATTGATGCCGGCCACGAAGTAGAACAGCGGGCCAAAGAGGGGAGAGAACATCGCCACCCCGACCCAGCCGATGGCCGCCCGCACATCCTGCTTGGTCATCGCGGCATGCACCGCCGCGCCGGTGCCCGCCACCGTGCTGATGGCAAACACCAGATGAGGCCAGTAATCGGTCAAAATTGCGTGTATGCGATCCATAGCGATGACGTAAGAGCCGGCCTCCAAGGGTGAAGCATGCGCAAGGATAGCAAGGCCGCCGCCGCTGGCAAGGGCCTCGCGCCCAAGGGCTTTCGCATCTTTTAAAAAACGTGCTAGAATTCGGCCTCTTCGTTGTTGAGCTTCTTTGAAAGCCGCAGCGGGGGGGGATGCCGCAAAGGTATTAAGTATTATCCAAGCAGTAACCCCAGCAGTAACCCCAGCAGTAACCCCAGCAGTACCAGAGGTGGCTGTAGCTCAGTTGGTAGAGTCCTGGATTGTGATTCCAGTTGTCGTGGGTTCGAGCCCCATCAGCCACCCCAAAGAATTCAATGAAATCAGGCGCTTAGGTCAATCCTAAGTGCCTTTTTTCTTTTCATGGTGTGAATTTCTAAACAAAAATTCGGATATTTAAATTCACTCAGTCGCTTCGGCGCTTTTCATCAGCCGTCGATCATGGTGCTTGTGTGTCGTTGCGAATCCAGGCGAATGAACACACCTTTGGGAGTCTTCAGCCGCGACCACGCCACGCCGATACGCGGCTGGCCCTGAGCCAGCACGCCTTGTTGGCAGCCGATGAAGCGTGTGCCCTTGTCGATAAGAACAACGCGTCCGCTTGTGGAGCGGATATCGTGCGGTGCGTATCGTATGCTGACGAGCCGGCGGTTCCCCAGTTTCATTGCGCTCCGTGCTTGGCGGAGCGCCGTTCGCTTCCTATGCTTTGAGATCATCGAGCGGACCGAGCGGGGCGATTGGATCCTCGCCGACGAGGACGAAATCCTAGACCTACTGCCTGTGTTTGAGCTCAGCACTGACGGACGCTGAATCGATCCGGCCGGTATTTGACCGATCGGGCTTCCATGGGAGATCGAAGGGGAGCTGGCCCTTAGCTGCAGCAACGGCACCAATACGCTCTGAACCTGCAAGACTAAGATGAATGGGGTCAAAGTACGCGGACTGACCATCGAAATGGGGCGTACAGCGCATCTCGTCGCATAAGTAATCTCGCACGTCCAATAGCGCCACATTCGGGTACTTCTTGGTCATAGAGGAGAGGAAGCCGTTTATTCCGACCTCAAATCCGTCGTCCCGATCGCGCTGTACATCGCAATTCAGGCCAGGAATTATCAGTGCCTTGCGTTCGCATTGGCGGTCGAATGTGAGGAAGATGGGTACGTTCAAGGCAACGACCACCTGGCGTACGCGCGAGCTCAGCTCGGCGACGGTTGCCTCAATGTCCGACCTTGCATTTCCGGTGTCGACGCCGAACCAATGGCTACCTAAGATGACCGTGTCGTATAAACCGACGTTCTTTTCCATCGCGTCATTGAAATCCGCGCAGGTCTGCCTTATCGCTGCAATCGTATAGCTTCGGGAGTTCCTGAGGATCGGCGGGCAGCTGGAAACTGAAGCATTACGGATGGCGATACCCTGCTGTTCGGCGATTACCTTGAAGAAGCCAACAAAATGCGCCGCATGTGAGTCTCCCCATAATAGGGTGCGCACGGGTTCACTGTTATCGCCCAAGACGCACCTCGGGTCCGTCAAAACGGCCGGGTCAAAATCGCGCATTTGGCAATTGAATGCATATTCGCCGGCCGGGCGAGTGTCCCAGTCTAGAGCTTGGAGCTTCGCGACGTAGTCTTCGGGCTTGGCCAGAGAGGACGCCCCTCCGGTTATGAAAACATAAAGTGACATCGACGCAAGTACGGCAGTGGTTACTGCAAACTTGATAGAGGGAGTTAGGCGGGCCGAGGTTTTGGGAACACGGAATTTTCGCTCGACCAGGAAATACGAGATTAGTGTCATGGCTATCATTAGCGAGACACAGGTTATGTAGCCGCGTGCGGTCGGCGCGCCATATGCGTAGCGGTAAAACGCCATTACTGGCCAGTGCCAAAGGTACAGAGAAAACGAGACTAGGCCGACTGCGACGAGCGGACGTATGCCCAAGATCCGGCTGACCAACGTGGGCCGCGCCGACCCGCCCAGGATCACCAATGCGGCGCCAAGGGTTGGCGGCACGGCAGCATAGCCAGGAAATCCATTACTTTCGCTGAGGAATACGACGGAGAACGCGACGAGGGCCGCGCCACTTAGAGCCAGGACTTCCGACAGGGCATGGGGCAGGCGGCCAACGCGGTTGATCGCAAAGTATGCCAGCGCACCTATGATCAACTCTCCCGCCCGTGCAGGCAACATGTAGTAAGAAAACGAGGGATCGGTGTGCAGAAAGGCCTGTCCAACGTAGAAGCTGGCCGCCATCATCGTCACGAAGATGCCGACCCGCATAGACGGCTTTACCCAGCGGAAAGCAGCCAGTAGCACCAGGGGCCAAAACAGATAAAACTGCTCTTCCACTGCGAGCGACCAGAGATGCAGCAGGGGGATGGCTTCGGAGGGGGCCGCAAAATAGCTGGTGTCGAGGAACTTCCAGAAATAAAAATTGGCTGCAGAGACGGTGCTGAAGCCGGCAGAGGCTGCAAGAGAAGTTGCGTCGGCAGGCACCATGAAAATGGTGCCTATCATCAGGGTAACGGCAATGCAGAAATACGCTGCCGGCAGGATTCGGCGAGCCCGGGAAAGATAGAAGTCCACGAACGAAAAAGATCCGGATTCGATCTTGCGGGTCAGAATTCCTGTTATCAAAAATCCGGAAATAACGAAGAAGATATCGACGCCAACGAAGCCGCCGGGAAGCCAGGATTTATTGAGATGGAACACCACCACAGCAAGGACGGCGACTGCGCGCAGGCCGTCGATGTCTGCTCTGTATCCGGGTTTTTCTTGCGGCAATGCCATCTGGTACTGCTCCTTGTTCTTATCAAGAGCCCCCGAGGGGCTGAAAAACGATGGCGGATTGTAAGAGAGAGTTCGCTAAAGCCAAATTCACCCAGCCCGCCTTGGCGGGCTTTTGTCGTCTATAGGGGACGCGATTGGACATCCAAGATTTCGACGCCCTCGCGGTAAAGTTCACCGGGGTGCTGGGCGCCACGGTGGGATGCACAAATCTAAGCATCGAGTTCGGGACCGGAATACTGTCTCTCGCTCAGCTTGAATTCGGGTCGAACGCGAGCTTGTTTGAGTACCCGCCCGTTGAGCAAGGCGCTGTGTTTGCCGCTTAATCGACAAGTCGTTTATCCGGATGAACGACAACGACACCGACTATCGGAAGTTCTAAGGAACGGTTGGCTGAGGGAAATGAGCCAGAGCCCCCTAGCGATCCAGAGGGCCCCTAAAGCGAGGCTGATCCAAAACTGGCGGCGAACGTGGCCTTGTGCCGTGTTTCGGCCCATTGGGGGATTCCCACGCGCTGCCCGCCGCGCGGGCGCTGGGGTCAGCTGACCTCGTTTGCGTGGAGATTGAAAACTGCGCGCGATTGTGAAAAGCTGAAGATGTTCGGCCTTGAGCTGGAGGTGTGGCTATGGATCTCATTCGCCATTTCTCTGCGTTCCCTAGTTCGGCGTTTCTTCTGTTCGTGTTGTGCATATCTGGCGGGGCAGTCGTGCTGATCGCCATATTCATGAAACACGGCTGGCTGGCATCCCTACTCTTTGCCGTCATCGTTGGCGCGCTGGCCGTCCTGCTGATGTCCAGCACGGCTTATGGCTTTGAGGGAATGGGTCAGGTGGAACGGCCAAGCGTCGAGGGCATGCCTGGATGCTGGATGCGCTAAGGGCGGGCCCGATCAGGGCAGCCCGCCCATTCCAGCCTTCAAGAAGGGCCGCCCGGGGTTCCTGCGAGACGGCACGCAACCGCGAGAAGCGCCGTGCCGTCAGGTAGCTGGTATTGATTTTCACCAAGCCAGGAGACTGGCCGGCCGTCCTGCAAGCAACAATAGAAGAACGCCGGCTCCCCGTCGTCGCAAGGTAGCGATCTGCAGCGCCGCTCGATAACGTACGTTGTCCCGTCTGGGTCTACCGCAATCAGCTCGGTGGGGCGTTTTGTGTAGTTTGTCTGCATGGCGCGACTCCATTGAACTTGGTTGCCGATCCCGCGCCCCAATTGGGTCACTATCTTTCCAGCCGGTCAATACGCATTTAGCCCACGTCCGCCGTCCTGACAGGGGTGGAAATAAGGGTTTTTCCTAGCACCTGCGCGGATGGAACCCCCGAGCCTCCTCCGTTACTCATGCATATCACCGGGCGCCGCGCGCACGCGCCGCCCAGCACCCTTTGCCCAGGAGATGCCGCATGAACACAGCAGAAGCACGCGATACCGTCACTCGTTGTCTGGCCAGCGTTTGGGGGGAGGGCAACGCGCTGGACAGCGTCGGCGCCTTCGAGATCACCACCGAGGAAGGCGTGAACGTCCTGCTGGAAGTGGCCGAGGACGAAATCCAGCTGCGCCTGTATGCGCCGATCTTCGCCACGCCCGACGCGCTGTCGTATCGCGTGTTGCATGAGGCCCTGGCGCTGAACCTGTTCCAGCTGCCGCTGGCGGGCGCCTGCCTGGCCATCGATGGACGGACCGGCGCGCTGGTCCTGAACGAGAGCGTCGCCGTGGCCGGCATGCAGCCGGAAGGTTTCGAAGCGACGATGCAGAAGTTCATCGGCACCGCGATCCAGGCGCAGGCCTATCTGCTGGCGGCGCGCCAGGAAGTGGAACCGGCGCCGCAGGCGGTTCCGGCCGGCGTGGACCGCCTGCCTGTCAACCTGGCGTAAAGGGAGGCTGCAATGCTTGTCAATACCGTGAAGTTCTCCGGTTCGCTCACGCCCGGCCTGACCGGCGGCCTGCGGCGGGCAGCGCCGTCGATGACACAGAACCTGCGCAATCTGGGAAGCGGCGCCATCGGGTCCCGTGGTTTTCACACCAGCACGCCGCTGCTCAAGGACCTGAAGAACGGCGCCACGCCCGCCACCCGGACCGATGGCGGGTTCTTGGCGCGGATGAGCAGCGGGATCAAGAAAATGATGGAGGCGGCCAATATCAAGTACACGCCGTCCAAGTTCGAGTCCAAGGAAGTCCTGGATATTTCCAAGTACGGTCCCAAATGGGCGGCAGTCGACGAAAGCAGCTACGGCACGGTGTCCAAGAGCGCGGATTGGAAAAGCCATTTTGTCGACGCGGGCGCCAAGGCCGAGATAAAGGGCGTGCAGGTCATCGCGGGACACGGCATGTTCTCCGCGGGGGAGGTCCATGTGGGCAAGGCGACGCTCCAGGCAGACCTGGGCGTCAAGGGCCTGCACCAGACCTGGCAGTCGTCCGTGAGCCTGACTGGCGGCACAAGCCTGTTCAATCTGCGCGCGGCCTGGTCTGGTCTGGATGGCGGTTTGGGAGAGGCCCCCAGTCTCAAGACGCTGCGCATGGCTTCGTTCAAGCCCTTGCTGTCGGTGCAGCTGGAACAACGCGACCTGCAGAACGGCACGCTCGTCATGTTCAAGCTCAACGCCGCCAACCTGCTGAACTTTCTGGGCGAAGGCCTGCAGGAAGGAAAGCTGCCCAACCCCGGCAAGCTGCTGACGGGCGAGAACAAGATATTCAACGACAAGCTGCATCAAGCCTATCGCGCCGTCGCCGAGGACTTTGTCCAGCATTACCGGGCACTGGAGCGGGCCGGCGTGCCTGAACGGATCGACGCGATGGTCGAGGACGCGCTGGGCGACTGGCGCAGCGATGGCGAGGGGTGGAGCCCGCAGGCGCTGGCCATGTTCAAGCGCGATATCCTGAACAGCCAGGTGCTGGCGGATGTGCTTGGCCTGGACAAGGAGCATGCCAACGCCTTGCCGGTCTACCGCCTGGCAGCCAGGCTGTTCAATGAAGGGATAGCCAACGGTGGACAAAAGCTCTGACCGGGAGCCCGCGGCGCGCCGGGAACGCCTTTCTTCGCGGCGCGCGGCCTAGCGCTGTTTGAGCATCTCGATCAGCAGTTCGGGCGACCACGGTTTGGGCAAGAGGGGAAAGAGCTGATGGTCCGTGCCCGCCAATTGCTTGCTGGCCCCGGTGGTAAGCACCACGCGGATATATGGCCATTTGGTGCGGACCCGGTTCGCCAATTCGACGCCGTTCAGGCCTGCCATTTCGACGTCGGTGATCATCAGGTCGAATTCGCCGTTCGTCTGGTCCAGTAGGCGCAGCGCCGAGGCCGCGTCCGTGCACAGCGTGACGGCATGGCCCAAGTCCTCAAGCAAGGCAAGGAGCACGGTGCCCACGCTCGTGTCGTCCTCCACCAGCAGGATCTTCTTTTCCGATCGCGACAGGCAGTCGTCGCCAGCCCGCCTGGGTTCCTGGACGCCGCCGCCGAGCTTGTCCTCGGGAATGCTGAGCGTGAAGGCGGAGCCCCGGCCGACCTCGCTGGCAGCCTTGACATCGCCGCCGGACTGCTTCGCGAACCCGAAGACCTGGCTCAGGCCCAAGCCCGTGCCCTTGTCCACCGGCTTGGTGCTGAAGAATGGTTCGAACACATGCGCCAGAACGTCCGGTTCCATGCCGCAGCCGGAATCGCGCAATTCGATCTCGATGCACGGCTGTTCGCTGTTGCAGACCGTTCCTGAGGCCTGGTCATTGATTTCCCGCCGGACCGCGATCGTGAGGAGCCCGCCGCCGGGCATGGCGTCGCGCGCGTTCACCACCATGTTCAGCAGCGCCGTTTCCAGCTGGTTCGGATCGGCGCAGATATACAGCGGAAACGCCTGGAATCGATATTCGATCCGGATGCCCGCGCCGACTGTCGCCGCGAAGATGTCGCGCATGCCCTCAATACACTCCTGGACCTCGAAACGCGCGGGCTTCAAAGGCTGGCTGCGGGCGTAGGCAAGCAATTGCGCCGTCAAATGGCTGGCCCGTTCGACTGTCGCCGCGACCAGGCCGGCCAGCTGTATGCGCTTCTCGCTGTCCATCGCCGGCTTGCGGAGCATTTCGGCCGCGAAACGGATGGTGGTGAGGAAGTTATTGAAATCGTGGGCGACGCCGCCCGTCAGGCGTCCCAGCGCTTCGAGCTTTTGCGCATGGTGCAGCGCGTCGCGTGCCGCCTGCACCTCCTCTTGCGCCTTCTTCTTGTCCGTGATGTCGCGGGTGATCTTGGCAAATCCCAGTATGTGCCCAGCGTCGTCGCGAATGGCGTCGATGACGACGCTGCACCAGAACCGCCGGCCGCTTTTGTGGACGCGCCAGCCTTCGGCCTCGAACCGTCCTTCGCGGCGGGCGGTCTCCAGCGCCCGTTGCGGCACGCCGGCCAGGCGGTCCTCTTCGGTATAAAAAAGGGAAAAGTGCTGGCCGATGATCTCGTTCGCGGTATAGCCCTTGAATCGCTCAGCGCCCTTGTTCCAGCTTGCCACGCAGCCGTCGGGATCGAGCATGTAGATCGCATAGTCCATGACCGCCTCGACCAGCAGCCGGAAACGGTTTTCGCCTGCCAGGCTCAAGGCTGCATGGGTGGGTTGGGACGCGGGCATGGAAGTTCCTCAATGGCTTTGCTATTGCGGAAATCGCCGGGAAGGCAGCCCGTTCCGTCGAGGCAGCAACGGGCCGCTGGCCGTGTTCGTATTATGCCCGCCAAAAAGGGCCGCCGGACGGCCCCGTTCGCAGGTACGCAACTTGCTGTTCGGGCCGGATGACGCCGGGAGCACCACAATGAACGCCATCGAACGAGTTGCGAGATTCATGCATGAGAACAACTTGACTTTGGTGACCGCCGAATCGTGCACGGCGGGCCTGATATCGGCCACGCTTGCCGATATTCCCGGCGCCGGCGGCCTGCTGGATTGCGCGTTCGTCGTGTATTCGGTGGATGCCAAAAGGCGTTGCCTGGCCGTGCCCCAATCGACGCTTGCGACGCACAATCTGACCAGCGAGGCCGTGGCCCGCGACATGGCGCTGGGCGCCGCCCGCAAAAGCCCCGCCAATGTCGCGGTGGCCAACACGGGCGTGACGGATGCCACGGACGACCGCATTCCCAGCGGCACGCAGTGCTACGCCTGGGTGTTCAAGAGCGGGCAGGCCGACGCCAGCCCCATCGTGTACACCGCGACCCGGCAATTCTTCGGCGATCGCAACAGCATACGCAAGGCCAGCGCCGAATTTGCCCTGTTGGGCATCGTGGAGCATTTCTTGCGGCACCAATTCGGTTCGCGCGCCTCGTAGAAAACCCCGGAGCCTCAGCCATGACAGTGAACCCGCAATCCCCAGCCCGGCAGGGCGCCCTTGCCCGAACGCTGGGCGTCTCCGGGGATTTTGATGCCGCCTCGGAACTGGAAGCCAGGATCGCTTTCCTGGAGCGCTATCTGCTGGAAACGGGAAAGGCGGGCTACGTGCTGGGAATCAGCGGCGGGGTCGACTCGCTGGTGGCGGGCAGGATGGCCCAGCTTGCGGTCGAGCGGATCCGCGCGCATGGCGGGCGCGCGCTGTTTGTGGCCGTGCGCCTGCCGCACGGCGAACAGCAGGACGAGCGCGATGCCGCGCAGGCGCTCGATTTCATCTCGCCCGACCATCGGATGCGCGTCGATATCAAGCCCGCCGTGGACGCGCAGCGCGAAGCCCTGGCGAAAGCCGGCCTGGCCTTTGCGGATGAGGCGGCCGAGGATTTCGTGGCCGGCAACATGAAGGCCCGCCAACGCATGATTGCGCAATACGCGATCGCGGGCGCGCTCGATTGCCTGGTGATCGGCACCGACCAGGCGGCGGAGGCATTGATGGGATTCTTCACCAAGCACGGCGACGGCGCCGCGGATCTCATCCCCCTTCGGGGCCTGACGAAACGGCGGGTCCGCGGGCTGGGCCTGCTTCTCGCGGCGCCCGCCAATCTGGTGACCAAGGCGCCCACCGCGGACCTTGAATCGCTATCCCCGCTGCGCCCGGATGAGGAGGCTTTCGGCGTGACCTATGACGAGATCGACGCGTATCTGGAAGGCCGGCCGGTGTCCGCCGACGCCGCCGCGACCATTCTCAGGCAATACGATGCCACGGAGCACAAGCGCCGTCCGCCCGCGGCGCCCGCTGTTCTGGAATGAGCAGGCCCCGTTCCGCACAACAAGAATTGTTTTATTACTAATAGGAACACGAGGTTTCTCTGTTTGCGATTCATTGCGCCGACAAGGCCAGATGAATCCCTCTCGGGCGCAGTCTTGAACGCTGGCTTCGGCGCCCGCCGAAAGCCGGCGGCACGAACGCGCCCCATTTAAATGCGAGAAAAGCTTGCGCGAACGACAATCGCTACTTAAGCTGTTTGCGTCGGACGGACGGTCCAGGCCCCCGCAAATCGGGGCGCGCTAATAAAAGACCTGTCCCAGCATCGAGCCGTGAAATCATTGTTCTGCCAATTCTCCTGATCAAGATTTGAAAAGGATGCTTGTGCGAAAGTCGGTGGTTTTGATCGTTCTCTGTAGTGGTTTGTGGATGCCCGGCATGAGCTTGGCTTACGGAACCTCGGATTATTACCGCTCGCTGTACAGCGCCCCAGACGCTCGCAAGCGTATTCAACCCCTCGCGGGTAACGGTTTTCTCAAGATTGCGCGGGCGCCAGACTGGCGCCCCATGGCAAGCCGCGCGCCATTGCCTGCCGCGCGCGTTTCCATCATTGCCCATATCCCACTCCCGGACGTCGCGCCGCCGGCATCGGCGGACGCCCGGGACACTTTCTTATTCGCGATCTGTACGCACGCCCGTGAAGGAGCGGGCGACCCGCTGTTCGTATCGTAAGCAGCACGGCGCAAGTCTGGCGCCCTTGATAGTCCAAGTTTGGCCCTCCACGCCGGCATTCGGCGCTGGGTAGCGCGAGAGCATTGATGCCTGAGCGAAAAGGAGCTTTTGGATGACGCGAGTAAGTAACAAGGCCCGCTTTGCGCTAAGGTTTGCCACGGGCGCTGTCGCCTTGACGCTGGCCGCCTGCGGGGACCGCGACAACGCCTCGGCCGTGGAAGTGCCGCCGATGACGGTGCTCGTAACCACCGTGGGGCGAGAGCCTGTCGATCTCAACGTGGACTTGCCCGGCCGGATCGAGCCCATACGCACCGCCGAAGTCAGGGCGCGCGTGGACGGCATCGTGGAGAAGCTGCTTTATAACGAGGGCAGCGATGTCCAGGCCGGCGACCCGCTGTTTCAGATAGATCCCAGCGACTACAAGGCCCAGCTTGCCCAGGCCAACGCGATGCTGCAGCGCGCGCAGGCGGTGCAGAAGAACGCGCGGTCGGTCACGGAACGGTTCCGGCCCCTGGTGCAGCGCCAGGCGGTCAGCGCGCAGGAATACGAGGCCGCGCTCGCGGCTCTCGGGCAGGCGCAAGCCAATGTGGCGGACGCGCAGGCCGCGGTCACGCTGGCGCAATTGCGGCTGGACCGCTGCACGGTAAGGGCGCCTATCGCGGGCAGGGTGGGGCGGGCCCTGGTGACGGAGGGCGCGCTGGTGAGCGCGTCGGCGGCCACGCTGCTGGCCCAGGTCAACCAGTTGTCTCCTATCAGCGCCACCTTCACCAAATCCAACACCGCCATCATGGACCTGACCGACTACGCCCGCTCAGGCGCGTTGGCGACCTCCGAGGGGAACACCTTCCAGGTGCGCCTGACGCTGGCCAACGGCCGGGAGTTCGGTGAAACCGGAGTCGTGGACTTTGCCGACCTGAGCGTGGACCGGACCACGGGCGCCCAGACCATACGCGCCCGTTTCGACAACGCCGGCAGGGAGTTGCTCCCGGGCCAGTTCGTCACCGGCCAGATCCATATCGGCATCCGCCAGGACGGCATCCTGATTCCGGCGCGCGCGGCGCGGCTCAGCGGCGACACCGCCACCGTGTTTGTCGTGGGGCCGGACGATACGGCGGCCGCCCGGCAGATCGAGGTGGGCGATCAGATCGCGGGGAGCTGGGTGGTGCGGCGAGGGCTTGAGCCAGGAGACAGGGTCGTGGTCGATGGTTGGCACAAGATCAGGCCAGGCCAGCGCGTCGCGCCGGTAGAACAACAAAACGCAAAACCCTAGCGGAGTCGGCGATGGGCTCATTCTTCGTCTTGCGGCCGGTGTTTGCGTGGGTAGTGGCGCTGTTCGTGCTGCTGTTCGGGGTCATTGCGCTGGTGCTGCTTCCGGTGGAGCAGTACCCCAACATCGCCCCGCCTTCCATAACGATCCAGGCGACGTTCCGCGGCGCGGACACGACGACCATAGACCGCACCGTCACCTCCATCATCGAGGAGGAAATGAACGGTGTGGACAATTTCCTCTACATGGCGTCGGTCAGCCGCGCCAACGGCACGTCCCAGATCACGGTGACCCTCCAGCCGGGCACCGACCTGGACGTCGCGCGCAGCCAGGTGCAGGACCGCCTGAGCCGCGTGGAGCCGCGCCTGCCGCAGGAAGTCCGCCAGCTGGGCGTCACGGTCACCAAGGCCTCGTCCGGCTTTCTGATGCTGCTTGCGCTGCAATCCGAGAGCGGCGACGTCAGCGCCGTGCAGATGGGCAACTTCGCCGCGAACAATATTCTCAATGAGCTGCGGCGCATCCCCGGCGTGGGCGACGTGCAGCTCTTTGGCTCGTCCTACGCCATGCGGATCTGGCTGGATGAGCGCAGGCTGGCAAGCTTCCAGATGTCGGCCGGCGACGCGCTGCGCGCGGTGCAGGAACAGAACGCCCAGACGATCGGCGGTTCGCTGGGCGACCTGCCGTTGGCCCCGGGCGCGGATTTCAACGCGCAGATCGTCGCCCAGAGCCGGTTTTCCACCCCGGAGCAATTCCGGCAGGTCATTCTCCGCGTCAATAACGACGGGTCGCTGGTGCGGCTGGGCGACGTGGCCCGCGTCGAGCTCGGCAACGAAAGCTACAACTTCAGGCTGAGCGTCAACGGCAAGGAAGCCGCCGGCATTGCCATCCAGTTAGCAAACGACGCCAATGCGCTGGACGTCGCGCGCCAGGTCAGGCAGCGGATGACGGAACTGGAGTCCGTGTTTCCGGCCGGCGTCGGCTGGACGGTGCCGTTCGACACCACGCCCTTCATCACCACCTCCATCAGCTCGGTGCTGGTCACCATGGTGGAGGCGCTGCTGCTGGTCACCGCCATGGTGTTCCTGTTCCTGCAGAGCTGGAGAAGCACGCTGATCCCGACGCTGATCGTGCCGATCGCGCTGGTCGGCACCTGCGCTGGCCTCTTCCTGTTCGGCGCGTCCATCAACCTGCTCTCCCTGTTCGGCATGGTGGTGGCGATCGGGGTGCTGAACGACGACGCCATCGTCGTGTCGGAAAACGTCGCGCGCATCATGAAGGATGAGCAGCTTTCGGCGCCCGAGGCGACCCGCAAGGCGATCGGCCAGGTCTGGGGGCCGATCATCGCCAGCACGCTGGTCCTGGTTGCCGTGTTCGTGCCGATGGCGATGTTCCCGGGCTCCAGCGGCGCCATCTACAGGCAGTTCTCCATCACGCTGTCAGTGGCCATCGTGGTATCCACCGTGCTGGCGCTGTCGCTGGGCGCGGCGTTGTGCGCCACCTTGCTCAAGCTTCCGGATGGCCAGCCGCCCAAGGGGCCGATCTCCAAGGGCAAGACGTGGGTGTTCGACAAGTTCAACTCGGGCTTTGACGCGATGACGCGCCAGTATGTCCGCGCGGTCGAGCACATGCTGATAAGGCCTTGGCGCTGGATGCTGATATTCCTGGGCGTTTGCGGGCTGACCATCTTCCTGTTTTCGCGGCTTCCGGGCGGCTACCTGCCGCTGGAAGACCAGGGCTACTTTTTCGTCTCGCACACCGGGGCCCCCGGCACCACGGCCGACCAGACCCAGGTGGCGGTGGAACAGGCCGAAAACATGCTGCGCCAGCAGTCGGCCGTGCGCAATGTCGCCTCGGTGGTCGGATTCAACTTCTTCGGCCAGGGGCAGACGGCAGCGCTGTCGTTCGTGGACCTCCATCCCTGGGGCGAGCGCACCGGGCGCAGCGACGCGGTCGATTCGCTGGTCGGGCGCAGCAACCTGAGTTTCCGCGCCATTCCGCAGGCCATGATCTTTGCCTTGAATCCACCGCCCATTCCCTCGATGGGCAACGCGTCCGGCTTTTCCATGAAGGTCCAGGACCGCACCGCGCAGGGCGGCGCGGGATTGACCGCCACCGGCGCGGCGATGATCGCGGCGGCGGCCAGCAGCCCGTTGCTGGCCGGCGTGCGCCTGGACGGCATGCCGCCGGGACCCCGGCTGTATGTGGAGATCGACCGCGTGCACGCCCGGGCATTGGGCCTGCAAGTGGCCCAGGTCAACCAGGCGCTGACCTTCGCGTTCGGGTCCAACTACGTCAATGACTTCCTGCACGAAGGCACGGTCCAGCGGGTGTTCATCCAGGCCGAGGCGCAGCAGCGCATGCTGCCGCAGGATATCGCCGCGCTGCAGCTGCCCAACAACCGCGGCGAGATGGTGCCATTCTCGGCGTTCTCGCGCATGCGCTGGATAGACGGGCCGCAGCAGCTTGAGCGCTACAACGGCTTCCCGTCGATCACCATATCGGGCGAGGCCGCCGCCGGGCGGTCCAGCGGGGTGGCGCTGGCGGAGATGGAAGCCATCGCCGAGCGCGTGCTGCCGCAGGGGATCACGTACGAATGGACCGGCACGGCGTTCGAGGAGCAGCAGGCGGGCAATCAGGTTGCCTTGCTCCTGGGCCTTTCGCTGGTCGTGGTGTTCCTGCTGCTGTCGGCCCTCTACGAGAGCTGGTCCGTGCCCGTGTCGGTGCTGCTGATCCTGCCCTTCGGGATACTGGGGGCGGCGGCGTTCACACTGGGCCGGGGCATGTCGGCGGACATCTACTTCAACATCGGGCTGGTGACCATCATCGGCCTGGCGGCCAAGAACGGCATCCTGATCGTCGAGTTTGCGCTCAAGGAGGAGCTGGAGGGCAGGGACCGGAAGGAGGCCGTGGTCGACGCCGCCCGGCAACGGCTGCGCCCCATCATCATGACGAGCGTCACCTTCGTGCTGGGCATGCTGCCGCTGGTGTTCGCCTCTGGCGCGGGCGCGGCCAGCCGCCAGGCGGTCGGCACCAGCGTGATGGGCAGCATGCTGACCGCGACGCTGTTCGGCGTGTTCTTTACGCCGCTGTTCTACATGGTCGCCAGAAGGTGGTCCGGGCGCGGTCCGGACGCCTCCAAGGCGCAGGCCAAGGCCAAGGCGCAAGAGCAGGGGGAGAACCCATGACGCCGGCGCGCGTCGTCGTCGCGGCCGCCCTGTGCTGGGGGCTTGCCGCCTGCAACCTGGCGCCCGAGTATCGCACGCCGGAAGTGGCGTTGCCCGCCAGCTTTCCCGGAGAAGTCCCCGCCGACGCCCTGGCCGCCCGGCAGGTGGCCTGGCAGCAGTTCTTCGGCGATGCGCAGCTAAAGCTCCTGATCGCCAAATCGCTGGAACTGAACCAGGACCTGGCCGCCGCCACGGCCCGGATCGAACAGGCGCGCGCCTTCTACCGCATCGAGCGCGCCAACCAGCTTCCGCACCTGGACGCGGGGGTTGCGGCATCGCGCAATCAGGCGCCGCTGTCGTCCCTGGATCCGGCCCTGGCTGACAGCAGGAGAACCGTGGAGTTCAGCCAGTTCAGCGCGCAGCTGATGGTCACCTCTTTTGAACTCGATTTCTGGGGCCGCGTGCGCAACATGAGCGAGTCGGCCCTGCAGCAATACCTGGCCACGGTAGAGGGGCAGCGCGCGTTCCGGCTGTCGCTGATCGCCAACGTGGCCTCCACCTATTACGATGCGCGCGCGGGCGAAGAGGGCATCGCGCTGGCGCAGCGCACCGTGGAGACGCGCAGCTATGCGATGGGCGTGGCCAAGGACAGGCTGGACGCCGGGGTCACCTCGCTGGTGGACTACGAGCAGTCCGCCATCCTCCTGACCCAGGCGCAGACCCAGCTTGCCGAGTGGCAGCGCACCACCGCCGCGCACTGGAACCGGCTGTGGGTGCTGGTCGGCGAGAACCTCGACGCGGATGTGCCGGGCAGGCTGCCGATCGAGTCGGCGGGGCAGTTCGATGCGCTGAGCCCGGGCCTGCCGTCGTCCTTGCTGGAGGTCCGGCCGGACATCCGCCAGGCCGAGAACCGGCTGCTCAGCGCCAACGCGAACATCGGCGCCGCCCGCGCCGCGCTGTTTCCGCGGATCGCGTTGACGGGGTCGTTCGGATACGCCTCGCCCGAGCTGTCCGATCTGTTTTCGTCGCCGAGCCAGATCTGGAATTTCGGCGGAGGCATCGGGCTGCCGATCTTCGACTTCGGGCAGCGGCGCGCAGCCGTGGACCTGGCGATGGCGCAGCGCGACGAGCTGGTCGCCAACTACAGGAAGACCGTGCAGACCGCGTTCAGCGAGGTGGCGACCGCCCTGGAAAGCCGCAAGCGCTTCCAGGAGCAGGTCGCGGCCCAGCAGACGGCGATCCTCGCCCAGCGGCGCCTCGCCGAAACCGCGGACCTGAGATACCAGAACGGCATTTCCATTTACCTGGAGGTCGTGGACGCCCGGCGCGGGCTCTTCAGCGCCGAACAGCAGATGCTGTCGCTGCGGGCCGCGCAGCTGCAGAACGGCGTGTCGCTCTACGTGGCATTGGGCGGGGGCGAAGAACCGCCGGCGCTTGCCGCGCCCGACAGCTTGCCGGCGGCCGGCGCGGGAGCCGCGCAGTGAACAAGCCGGCCGGTTCCTCCCCCAGCGCGCTGCGCCGCCGCCTGAAGACGGCGGCCAAGGTCGTGGCGCTGGGCGCGCTGCTGATCGTCGGCACGCTGATCGGCGTGCGGCTCTACGACATCCAGCAAGGCCCGCCCCTGGCGTCCTGGCACACCTACGTGCCCGAAGAGCTCAATGCGGAGCAGCTGGACCGCAGTTCCTGGCAGGACTACATCGCCCACGAGGACGCGCTGCTTGCGCTGGTGCGGCAGAACGTGGGCGACAAGCTGGAGCCGCAAGACAAGGTGGACAGCAACCGGTATTTCGCGGGCGCCAAGGTGTATCCGGAGCATTTCGCGCACGACTGGAACCGGTCGTTTGTGCTGGTTCCGCCCGGCGAACCCGCGGGCGTGGTGGTGCTTTTGCACGGGCTGACGGATTCCCCCTACAGCCTGAGGCACATAGCGGCCCACTACCAGTCGGCCGGCTACGTGGCGGTCGCCATCCGCATGCCGGGGCACGGCACGGTGCCCGGCGCCCTGACGGATGCCCACTGGGAGGACTGGGCGGCGGCCACGCGCCTGGCCGTGCGCGAAGCCCGCCGCCGGGTGCCGGCGCCCCGTCCCCTGCATATGGTGGGATTCTCCAATGGCGGCGCGCTGACGCTGATGTACGCGCTTGACGCGCTCGACGATCCCAAGCTGGCCAAGCCCGACCGGCTCGTGCTCATCTCGCCGATGGTCGGGATCACGGGCTTTGCGCGCTTCGCGGGGCTGGCCGGCTTGCCCTCCATCCTGCCGGCCTTCGCAAAGGCCGCATGGCTGAGCATCGTTCCGGAGTTCAACCCGTTCAAGTACAACTCTTTTCCCGTCAACGCGGCCCGCCAGTCGTTTGAGCTGACCCAGACGCTGCAAGAGCGGATTGTCGCGCAGCAGCGGTCCGGCGGCCTGGAACGGATGCCGCCCATCATCAGCTTCCATTCCGTGCTGGACTTCACGGTCAGCACGCGCGCGCTCATCAACGCCCTGTACGCGCGGCTGCCGGCCAACGGCAGCGAGCTGGTGCTGTTCGACCTGAACCGGGCCACGAAGCTCGGGCCGCTCTTTCGCCAGGGCGCGGCCTGGTCTCTTGCGGGAACGCTGCCCGGCGACAAGCGCAACTATCGCCTCTCCATCGTCACCAATGCCAGCCCAACGTCCAGCCAGATGGTCGAGCGCGTCATCGAGGCGGGATCCCTGGGCGCGGTGGAGCGCGCCATCGGCATCGACTACCCGCGCGAAGTCTATTCCCTGTCGCACGTGGCGCTGCCCTTTCCGACCAATGACGCCCTGTACGGGATGCATCCGGACAACATCGAGGAGTTCGGGATCAGCCTGGGCGCCATGTCCATGCGGGGCGAGGTCGGCGCCTTCGTCATCGGCATGGACACGCTCACCCGGCTGACCTCGAATCCCTTTTATTCCTTTCTGGTCAAGCGTATTGATGGGGTGATGCCAAGATGACGTCTTTCGCTTTGTCCGGAATCTGCGCGATATTGATACTGGGGCTGCTGTACCTCGCCAGTCCGGTGTTCGTGCCCCTGGCGTTCGCGTTGTTCCTCATCTGCCTGGTGGCGCCGCTGCGCCAGTCCCTGGGCCGCAAGATGCCCGCGCCGCTGGCGGCCATCGCGGTCCTGCTGGTCACGCTGGCCGTCTCGCTCGTGTTCCTGTCGCTGGCGGGCTGGGGGTTCAGCCTGGTTGCGCAATGGGTGATGGCCAATGCAGGCCGCTTCCAGCGCCTGTTCACGCTGGAGACCGAGACCCTGCACCCGCACGGCGCGATGGTGATCCGCATGTTCCAGGACAGCTTCAATGTCTCGTGGCTGGTCCGGGCCATCCAGGAGATCGCCATGCGGATCAACAGCATGCTGGGGCTGATCTTCCTGTCTTTTGTCTTTATCGCCCTGGGCCTGTTCGAACTGGACGAGGCGCCGGCCAGGCTGAACCGCCTGCTGGGCGAGGACCGGGCCAGGCGCTGGATGGACATCGCGGGCCAGGTGGCAAGCAAGCTGCGGCACTACATGGTGATCCGGACGGTGGCCAGCGTGCTGACGGGCGTGACGGTCTGGCTGTTCGCCATCTATGCCGGCCTTGAACTGGCGACCGCCTGGGGCGGGCTGGCCTTCCTGCTGAACTACATCCCCTTCCTGGGGCCGCTGGTTGCGACGGTTTTCCCCGCATTCTTTGCGTTTGTCCAATACGGATCCCTTCAGACCAGCATCGCGGTGCTCGTGGTCCTGAACTGCATCCAGATCGTCTACGGCTGCTATCTGGAGCCGAGGCTTGCCGGCAGCGCCTTTTCGCTGTCGCCGCTGATGGTGATGGTTGCGGTGTTTTTCTGGGGACTGGTGTGGGGAATTCCCGGCACCTTTATCGGTGTGCCGCTTCTTATCGTCATGACGACGGTGTACAGCGCCACCACCAATTTCAATCGAGGGGCTTCAAACAGCTGACTGCGACGGTACCTGCGGCAAAGCCACCCATCCGGCAGCATGACGCCGGGAGAAGGCGGCCAACCTGCTCATGTCTATGCTCAATATTGGAGGTGCATGATGGAAAGCAGTACTCCCAAGAAGCTAGGATTGCTTGCCTTGACCGGCATGGTGGTGGGTTCGATGATCGGCGCGGGGATTTTCTCCCTGCCCAGAACCTTTGGCGGCGCGACCGGCGTGGTTGGGGCCGTGATCGCGTGGATCATTGCCGGCGCGGGCATGTACACGCTGGCCCGGGTGTTTCAGTCGCTTGCCGAACGCAAGCCCGAGCTGGACGCGGGCGTGTTCGCCTACGCCAAGGCGGGGTTCGGCGACTATCTCGGGTTTCTCTCGGCGTTCGGCTACTGGATCGGAAGCTGCATCGGCAACGTTTCATACTGGGTGCTGATCAAGTCCACGCTGGGAGCCTTCTTTCCGATTTTCGGAGACGGCAACACGGTGATCGCGATCGCGGTGGCCTCCGTGGGGATCTGGCTGTTCCACTTCATGATCCTGCGCGGCGTGCAGCAGGCGGCGTTCATCAACGCCGTGGTGACGGTGGCCAAGATCATTCCCATCGTGGTCTTCATCGTCGTGCTGGCCATCGCGTTCAAGCTCGACCTGTTCCGCGTCAACTTCTGGGGCGACCGCAGCGGCTACAGCCTCTTCGAACAGGTGCGGTTGACGATGCTGGTGACCGTCTTCGTCTTTCTAGGCATCGAGGGCGCCAGCGTCTATTCCCGGTTCGCCACCAAACGGTCGCACGTCGGGGTGGCCACGCTGATCGGGTTCGTCACCGCGCTGTTCCTGATGGTGCTGGTCACGCTGCTGCCCTATGCGGTCATGGAGCAGGGAGACATCGCCGGGCTGCGCCAGCCGTCCATGGCCGGGGTGCTGGAAACGGTGGTCGGGCCCTGGGGCGCCGTGTTCGTCAGCGCGGGGCTCATCATCTCGGTGCTGGGCGCCTATCTGGCGTGGTCGCTGATCTGCGCCGAAGTGATGCACGCGGCCTCAAAGAACGAAGACATGCCGCGCGCCTTCGCCCGCGAGAACAAGAACGGCGTGCCCGTCGTGGCGCTGTGGGTGACCAACATCATCGTGCAGCTGTTCGTCATCAGCACGTACTGGTCGCGCGACGCGTTTGCGCTGATGCTCAGCCTGACCAGCGCGATGTCGCTGATTCCGTACTTCCTGGTCGCCGCGTTCGGGTTCATGCTGGCCAAGCGGGGCGAAACCTACATCGACGGCAAGGACCGCAACCGCGACCTGATACTGGCCGGCATCGCGGCCCTGTACACCGCCTTCATGATCTTCGCCGGGGGCCTGAAGTTCGTGTTGCTGTCGGCACTGTTGTACGCGCCTGGGACGGTCCTGTACTTCTGGGCTCGGCGCGAGCAAGGCAGGACACTCTTCAAGGGGTGGGAGTTGATCATTTTCATCGTGGCGTGCGTCGGATGCCTGGCCGCTATCGTGGGCCTGGTCTACGGCTGGATCGCCATTTAACTTTTGGGAGCTAGTCATGGCTGATACCGAAGAATTTGGAGTCCATTCAGAAGTTGGGCAGCTGCGCACCGTGATGGTCTGCGCGCCGGGACGGGCCCATGAGAGATTGACCCCCTCCAATTGCGACTCGCTGCTGTTTGACGACGTCATGTGGGTCGACAACGCCAAGCGGGACCATTTCGACTTCATCACCAAGATGCGCGACCGGGGCGTCGACGTGATCGAAATGCATAATCTGCTGGCCGAAACGGTCGAGATTCCCGAGGCCAAGAAGTGGATCCTGGACAACCAGGTCGTGGCCAATCAGGTGGGCCTGGGGCTGATCGACGAGATCCGCAGCTACCTGGACGGCCTGCCGGCGCGCAAGCTGGCCGAGACACTCATCGGCGGATTGTCCACCGAGGAGTTTCCGGAATCCATCGGCGGCGAACAGCTCACGCTCATCAAGGAGGCCGCGGGCGTCACGGAGTACCTGCTGCCGCCGCTGCCCAATACGCTGTACACGCGCGACACGACCTGCTGGATCTACGGCGGCGTCACGCTCAATCCGCTTTACTGGCCCGCGCGGCACGAAGAGACGATTCTTACCTCGTCGATCTACAAGTTCCACCCGCGCTTTGCCGGCAAGGTGAACGTCTGGTGGGGCGACCCGACAGCCGACCACGGCCTGGCCACGCTGGAAGGCGGGGACGTCATGCCGATCGGAAACCGCACGGTGATGATAGGCATGAGCGAACGGACCTCGCGCCAGGCCATCAGCCAGCTTGCGGCCAGCCTGTTCGCGAAGAACGCGGCGGACCGGGTGATCGTGGCGGCCATGCCCAAGCTGCGCGCCGCCATGCATCTGGACACGGTGCTGACCTTCGCGGACCGCGACTGCGTGCTCATGTACCCGGACATCGTCAACAACATCCAGGCCTTCTCCTACCGGCCGGGCAAGGCGCCGGGGCAGCTTGAGCTGCACAAGGACAAGGGATCCCTGGTGGAGGTGATCGGCGAGGCATTGGGAGTCAAGAAAATGCGCGTCGTCGAGACCGGCGGCAATGCCTACCTGCGGGAGCGCACCCAGTGGGACAGCGGCGCCAACCTCGTTGCCATTTCGCCGGGGGTCGTGCTGGCCTATGACCGCAACGTGTACACCAACACCCTGCTGCGCAAGGCCGGCATCGAAGTCATTACCTTCGTCGGCGCCGAGCTGGGCAGGGGACGGGGAGGCGGCCACTGCATGACGTGCCCCATTTCCCGGGATCCCGCCTAGGGCGGGCAGGCGCGCCGGGGCCGGAGTCCGCAGGCGGGCTCCGGCTACGCCCGAAGCGAAAGGGTGAGCGGCCCTTTCTCAGGAGACGACTGTGAGCGTGGAAACTGCCAAGCTTTCTCGCATGGCGCTGGTCGCCATGGTGGTGGGTTCGATGGTGGGGGCGGGGATATTCTCCCTGCCCAGCATCTTCGCGCGCCATACCGGCCCAGTCGGCGGCCTGATTGCCTGGAGCATCGCCGGCACCGGCATGCTGACGCTGGCGATGGTCTTCCAGTTCCTGTCGCGCCGGCGCCCGGACCTGGACGCGGGCATCTTCGCCTACGCCAAGGCGGGCTTCGGGCGCTATATCGGGTTTCTGGCGGCGCTGGGCTACTGGACGGCCGCCTGCCTGGGCAATGTCAGCTACTTCGTCGTGTTCAAGGCCACGCTGGGCGCCGTGTTCCCCTTCTTCGGCGACGGCGATACGGTCCCGGCCGTGCTGGTGTCCTCGGTCTTGCTGTGGTCCACGCATTTCGCCATCCTGCGCGGGATACGGCAGGCCACCGGCATGAACACGGTGGTGACGATCGCCAAGATCGTCCCCATCGCCCTATTCATCGTCTTCGCGTTCCTCGCCGTGGACCTGGATGTTCTGCGCCAGAACATCATGGAAGGGCAAAGCGGGGATGGCAAGGGGACCCTGCTGGAGCAGGTCCGCGGCACCATGCTGGCCACGGTTTTCGTGTTCCTGGGGGTGGAGGGCGCAAGCGTGTATTCGCGCTATGCCAAGCGCAGGGACGATGTGGCGGTCGCGACGGTTCTGGGCTTTCTGCTGGTGCTCACGCTGCTGGTGCTGGTGACGATGCTTTCCTACGGGGTGATGCCGCGCGCGGAACTCGCGGCGCTGCGCAACCCGTCGCTGGCCGGCGTGCTGAGGGCGATAGTCGGGCCCTGGGGAAGCGTGCTGGTCAGCGTGGGGCTGATGGTGTCGGTGGCGGGCGCCTATCTGGCCTGGATCCTGCTTGCCGCGGAAGTCCTGCGGGCGGCGGCGCGCGCCGCGATCATGCCCGAGTTTCTGGGCCGCGAGAACCGCCACGGCGTGCCGGCGGCCGCCTTGTGGCTGAGCAACGGCATCGTGCAGGCCTTCCTGATCGTCACCCTCTTCACCGAGGATACCTTCGTGCTCATCAAGAACATGGCAAGTTCGATGAGCCTGATTCCCTATTTCTTCGTGGCGGGATTCGGCCTGATGGTGGCCGTGCGCGGAGAGGCCTACAGCGGCTGGAGCCGGCGCCGGGCCTTCGAGATGGGGCTGGCCATCGTGGCGACCGTTTACGCGGCCGGGCTGGTGTACGCCGGCGGCTTCCGGTATTTCGTGCTCTCGGCGCTGATCTACGCGCCAGGCACGATCCTCTTCCTGATCGCGCGGCGGGAGCAGCAGGGCAGCGCCTTCGCGCGCTTCGAGTGGCCGATACTGCTGGTCATCCTGGCGTCCTGCGGGGTCGGGATCTGGGCCGTCAGCACCGGCAACACGGCGTTCTAGGGCGCGGCCATGGTTCAGGGAAAGCCGCAACAATGAGCAGCGACCTCGCGATCGTCCTGGCCATCCTGGTCGTGGCCATTGTGCTCTTCGTTGCCGGCCGTCCCCGCTCGGACGCGGTGGCGCTGCTGGTCATGCTGCTGCTGCCCCTGAGCGGCACGGTGACGTACCGCGAGGCGCTGGACGGATTCTCCAACCCCAACATCATCCTGATCGCCTGCCTCTTCGTCGTGGGCGAGGGGCTGGTGCGCACCGGCGTCGCGCAGGCCGTGGGCGACCTGCTGCTGCGCCACGGCGGCAAGAGCGAAAGCTGGCTGGTGCTGCTGGTGATGGGGGCGGTCGGGCTGATGGGGGCCGTGATGAGCTCCACCGCGGTGGTCGCCATTTTCATTCCCATCGTGCTGCGGATTTCCCGCAAGTCCGGCATGGCCAGCCGACGCATCCTGATGCCCATGGGCGTGGCCGCGTCCATCAGCGGGATGCTCACGCTGGTGGCGACCACGCCCAATCTCGTGCTCAACAGCGCGCTGGGCTACGCCGGCTACACGGGCTTCCGGTTCTTTGACTTCACGCCGATCGGCGCGGTCGTCCTGGCCGGCGGCGTCGCCTATATGCTGTTTGCCCGACGGTTCATCGACGCCGGCCAGAGCCAGGGCAAGACCAGCCGGCCCAGCCTTGGCGATTGGGCCGCGAAGTACTCGCTCCAGAACCGGGCCTATCGCCTGCTCATCGCGGAAAACTCCGATCTGGTCGGACGCCAGCTGGGCATCTGCGGCGCCGAGCTGGGCAAAAAGGCATGCGTCATCGCGATCGAGCGCAGTTCGCGCTTTGCCCGGGCGGTGATGCGCGCAACCGCGGACGACGTGCTGGAGGCCGGCGACATCCTGCTGCTGGACATGGACGCCGAAAGCTTCGATATCGACGGCTTCTGCGGCCGACATCTGCTCAAGCGCCTGCCGGTGTCGGGCATGTACTTCGCGGACCAGGCGCGCGACGTGGGCATGGTGGAAGTGATCATCCCTTCGGAATCCAGGCTGGTCGGCGCCAGCGCCCGCGAGTCGGTGGCGCTTGAGCGGCATGGGCTGTTCATCGTCGGGCTCTGGCGCGGCAAGAAGGCCATCCGCAACCTGCCCGAAGCCCGGCTCAGGGTTGGGGACACGCTGCTCGTGGTGGGGCCGTGGGCGGGCATATTCTCCCTGCAGGCCGAGGAGCACGATCTGGTGAGCCTGGCGATGCCGGTCGAGGCCGATTCCCTGGTCCCCGTGCCCAACCGGGCCATCCACGCGCTGCTGTCCCTGGCCACGGTCATCTTCCTGATGCTGACGGACTGGGTCCCCAATGTGATGGCGGGCCTGATCGGCTGCCTGATGATGGGCCTGTTCGGCTGCGTCACCCTGGATGTGGCCTATCGCTCCATCAACTGGCGCGCCCTGATACTCATCGCGGGGATGCTGCCGTTCGCCCTGGCGCTCAAGCGCAGCGGCGGCGTGGACCTCGCCGCGCAATTCCTGCTTCACTACTCCGGGGGCTGGGGCATTTATGGCCAGCTCGCGCTGGTGTTCCTGGCCACGGTGAGCCTGGGCATCGTCGTTTCGGGCACGGCCACCGCCGTGCTGATGGGGCCCGTCGCGATCAGCATCGCCGAGAACCTGCATGCCTCGCCGTATGCTTTCGCGATGACCGTCGCCATCGCCTCGTCCGCGGCGTTCATGTCGCCGGTTTCAACGCCGTCCAACGCGCTGGTCAGCGTGGCGGGCGGATTCGGCTTTTCCGACTACCTGAAGATCGGAACGCCATTGACGGTATTTTCCCTGCTCGTCAGCGTGACGCTGATCCCTATCCTGTTTCCGTCCTGACGCCAGGGCGGGATTCCAAACAAGAGGTGTGCATATGCTTGTCAGGCCACATATTGCATTTGGCGCCGCCACGCTGCTTCTCGGCGCCGCGGCAGCGTTCTCCCACGAACTGCCGGCGGCGGGGCAGGAGCTTTCCGCATCCCAGGCCAAGGCCGCCGCCCAGTCCAGGATCCTGTTTGAAAACGTGCGCATATTCGATGGCGCGTCGTCCGAGCTGAGCCCCCCGAGCAACGTCCTAGTGCACGGCAATCTTATCGAGAAAGTCTCCCGCGAGAGCATCCCCGCCGACGGCGCCCGGATCATCGACGGCGGCGGCCGCACCTTGATGCCGGGCCTGATCGACGCGCATTGGCACAGCATGTTCGTGGGAGTGCCGATAGGGGTTGCGCTGACCCAGGACGCGACCTACCTGAACATCGTTGCCGGCGTCGAGGCGCGCAAGACGCTGATGCGCGGCTTCACCACCGTGCGCGACGTGGGCGGCGCGGTGTTCAGCCTGAAGCTTGCAGTGGACCAGGGCGTGATTCCGGGCCCGCGCATCTATCCTTCCGGGGCGATGATCACCGTGACCAGCGGGCATGGCGATTTTCGTTCCATGTCCGACCTGCCGCGCTCGCTGGGCGCGCCGGGGTCCCGGCACGATATTGCCGGCGACAGCACCATCGCCGACAGCCCCGACGAGGTGCGCGTGCGCACGCGCGAGCAGCTCATGCAAGGCGCCACGCAAATCAAGCTGACCGGAGGCGGGGGCGTGTCCTCGCCGCACAGCCCGCTGGACGTCGTGACCTTCACCGAGCCGGAACTGAAGGCGGCGGTGGACGCCGCCACGGATTGGGGCACCTACGTGGCGGTGCACGCCTACACGCCGGTCGCGATCCAGCGGGCGATCAGGGCGGGCGTGTTGAGCATCGAGCACGGCAGCATGATGGACGAAGAGACCGCCCAGCTGATGGCCAAGACGGGCACCTGGCTCAGCACCCAGCCTTTCCCCGACGAGCTGGCGGATGCCTTCCCGAAGGGTTCGGTCCAATGGGAAAAAGCGCAGGAAGTCTTTGCCGGCACCGACAAGACTTACCAGCTTGCGATCAAGCACAAGCTGAAGACCGCCTTTGGAACCGACATCCTGTTTTCGAGCAGCCTGGCCGAGCAGCAGGGGAAGATCCTGGCGAGCCTGACCCGCTGGTACACCCCGGCGCAGACGCTCATCATGGCCACCGGCACGAACGCGCAGCTCCTGAAACTGTCCGGCCTGCGCAATCCGTATCCCGGCGACCTGGGCGTCCTGCGCGAAGGCGCGCTTGCCGACCTGCTGCTGGTCGACGGGGATCCGCTGCAGGACATCAAGCTGATTGGCGATCCGGACAAGAACTTCCTTGTGATCATGAAGGACGGGGTCGTTTTCAAGGACATCATGGCGCCCCGCTGACGGGCGCAGGATGTCCCAGTCGGTAATCCGGTTTATGGCCCTCCCTTGGTGGGGCAAGATGCCGCATCATGGAGCCCTGAACCTACAAGACCAGGACACATCATGGGCAATCGCATCGACTACGCCAAAGCGTCGCCCGAAGGATACAAAGCCTTCGGCGGCGTGTACCTCTACCTGAAAAAGTGCGGCCTGCCGGAAGCGCTGCTTCTGCAGGTCTATCTGCGGGTGTCGCAGATCAACGGCTGCGCCTATTGCATCGACATGCATTCGCGCGAGCTGCTCGAGCACGGCGTCGCCGTGGACAAGCTGGTGCTCGTGCCGGTGTGGCGCGAAGCGGGAGAGGTATTCAGCGCCCGGGAACGCGCCGCGCTTGCGTGGGCGGAAACGGTCACGCGCGTTGCCGAAACCGGCGTCCCGGACGCCGACTATGCCGCCGCCGCGGCGGAATTCAGCGACAAGGAACTTGCCGACCTGACCTACGCGATCGGACTGATGAATGCGTTCAATCGCCTGGGCGTGACGTTCCGTGTGGCACCCGCCGCCGCGGCGGCGGCCGGCCGGACGGGTTGAAGCATCCGGCTCAGCCTATTCCCGGCACGCCGCGCCGGATGTTGCGAGAGTACTGCGCGCGCTCGTAGGTGGCGCGCGCCCTGTCTGTGTAGCGGCCCATGCTGCGATATTGTTCCGCGCTGCCTGCGCCCCGCAGCACGTCCAGCTCGTAAAGGTATTCGGGCAGGTAGCCTGAGGCCAGCTGACGGTAGTCCAGCGGCAGGCCGGGCACGATCCGCCGCGCCATCTGGAACACGATGGTGGAGCAGTTGGCGGTCAGCGTGTGATAGAAGCGCGGCGTCTTGCGCAGCCGGTTCGCCGTTTCCACGTAGGCCAGAAAGAGGTCGCGCGCGGCGCCCTCGGGCATGTGGACGCGGTAGAGATAGCCGTCCTCGTCCCGGACGTTCGTGCGCACCCGCAGGCTGTCCTCTTCGGCGGAGGCGATCACGCTCAGCTCATATTGTTTGAAGAAGCCGCCGATCTCGGAGAACTTGTCGCCCTGCTTGCGCCGTATCTCCACCGAGAACACGACATGGCTGTCGGCGCCGAACCCAAAGGAAACCAGGGCATGGGCAATGGCGGGGCGGCCCCAGTAGGACAGGGCGACGTCCACGGATTGCAGCTCGTCCAGCGCATAGCTGCGCGTTTCCCAGCAAGGCGTGAAATCGGTTCGGGTGCGCCAGTCGAAGTTGCGCACATTGTGCAGCGTGACGTGGTTGCCTTCGATTTCGCCATGGGTCTGGCGCGAGACCTCCGCTATCCACGGCCGGTCGTTGGACGGCCGGATGCCGCTCCACCAGCACAGCAGCGCGACCAGCGCCGCCGCATGCGCGTACCAGCCCGGCCGCCACGCGGGCAAGGCCAGGCCGGCCAGCGCCGCCAGGGCCGACAGCGTCCATGCCAGCAGCAGGGCGCACTTCCATCCGCGGGCCAGCGGCGCGCGCACCCACAGGGCAAGCGCGCCCCAGGCCGTCACAAGCACAATCGCGATGCCAAGCAGGATGGAAACCGTCATGGCGCTCCTTGCCGATCCGCAATCGGGCGGGCCGTATCGTCAGAACGTGCCCACTGTCGCCAGCTGGTCCGACTTGTACATGGCGGCGGGCGAGATGATCGGCTCTTCCCAGGGGACGTTCTTGCCGTAGCGCTCCTGCATCTTGGCGCGCACGGCGGGGGATGTCAGGTCAAAGCTCTTGAGCGGGGCAAGCGCCCCGATCTCCACGCCGAGCGCGCGCTGGTAGATTTTCCAGACCAGCTCCGAGCAGTAGATCTGTTCGTCCGACCACGCGAACACCAGGTCATAGGGCTTGCCCAGATACTCGGCGCCGGCCTTCGCAAGCTGTTCGAGCGCCTTGGGCGTAAGCCGGGACGCGTCGCGCAGCCGCTTGGCCACGTAGTGGCCGCGCTCGCCCTGGGCGATCCATTGGGCGAGCGGCGTGTAGCTTACCCGCGCCGCGGCCTCCAGCACATAGGGCTGGCCGCGGCGCATCACGATCATGCCCATGTGGCTGTACGGCGAATGCGTGGCCTGCTGGATGGCCAGGCTTTGCGCCGAACGGGATTGCTGGAACACCATGTCGCCCGTCTGCAGGTCGGGCGACGCGGCGGCCGCCACGGAAAGCGTGGACAGCACCGCCGCGGCGGCGGCGCGCCCCCAGGCAGCCAGTGTCATGGGCGAGCCCGGCTGGCGGCCGGCGTCTCTTTCTTGCCGCGCGGCTTGGGCGCGGGTTTCTTGTCTTCGGGCGGAGCGTCGAACTCTTGTTTGTTGCGCTCACCACGTGGGGTGTTTTCCGGATGGGGTTTGGGAAAAGCCCAGGGCTTCGTTTTCTGATCCATTGCATGTACTCCTTGCACAGGCGGAACAGTAGCATTAGCCGTGGCCGTGGGTAAGTGAGGGTTGACGTCAATATTCATCACATCGTGATATGAAAAGTGGAAAAGCGGACGATTAGACGGGGCGGCCGGCAGGATGTTCCCCTTGCGGCGCGGCTCCGGCAAGGCCGCGCTCAGCCGGCTTCCGGCCTTTCCGCGACCCAGATGCGGTCGAACTGCTCACGCACCTTGCGCGCCCACTCGTCGATTGCGGTGCGCACGTCGTCCGCCGTGGGCTTCCTGTCCGGAGGCAGGTTGCTGCCCGTGACGGCGCCCATCGAAGCGACGAGCAGCTGGTTGGTGTAGGCGTCGCGCGCGGAGGCTTCGATCAGCAGGCGCGCCGATTGATCGCGGATGCCCGCCGCCTTCGCCGTCTGGCCCAGCACGTAGCCGATCGGCACGTATTCCAATGCCCTGGGATCGCGGTCGTTCCTGAACGTGCCCGTGATGGCCGCGCGCAGCCGCACCGAACGCGGCACCGGGGTGGTGATCAACTGGTAGCCGGCTTGCGAGAATTCCCGGCGCAGGGCCTCGTTCATGTAGGCCAGCGTCCGGTCGCGCAGTTCGGTGTTGTCGCGCATGTCCAGGTCGTCGGGCCGGTCGCCCTGGATGTAGGTCACGTTCTCCAGGATGAGCTTCCTGTCGAATTGGCTGGCGATCGGCGGGCCCGGGCGCACCCACAGCCGGCCGCCGGTCCAGTCAGGGTCTTGCCGGAGCTGGCTCTGGGTTTCACCCAGCGATGTCGAGTAGTCCTGCGCCTTGGGCAGGTTGGTGCAGCCGGCCAGTCCGATCAGGGCGCAGCAGGCGGCGATGGCGATGGGGGGCTTCATGTGCTTTCCTTTCCAGAAAGCAGCGCCCGGATTGGGGGTAGGCCGACGGCGCGCTGCGGGCAGGGGCGATCGAGCATGGCCGACGTTGCCGCGTGTTCCCGACTTCCAGCTATCGTTGCGTGCGCCTGAAACGACGGGCGCGGGTCAGGCATCGATGTACTGGCAATTATGTGCCTGATCGACCGGCGCCGCCGGTTTTTTCGACAAGGGCCGGCGCGGTCCTGGCCCGACCCTTTTCGGGTAGCGCAGGTCATCCTTTAAACCATTCAAAAATGCCGGTTCCGCGGGCGCGCGGGGGGCTACGATGGAAGCGTGCACATAGGGAGGAAGCTATGGACACCGCCAAGGAATGGTATGCCGCCGTCAAGGAATGGCAGCGCGCCCGCGACGAACTCACCGCCGCGATCGCCGCGATCAAGTGGCCCAATCCCACCCTCGGGTGCATGGAAACCTATGACCGGGCCTATGCGCACGAAACCGAGGCCCGCGACCGCATGAACGCGGCCTATGAACGCTCCCGACGATAGCGTCGGCTTGGCTCCATAAAACAGAATCCCCATGGCCCTGTTCATAGGGCCACGGGGGCGGTATGTTGTGGTTTTATCCCACACGCCGCGCCCTCATCATGTATCTGCCGTCCGCTTTCCGCGAAGACTCCCTGGATGTCCAGCACGACTTCATCCGCGCCCATCCGCTGGGCGTCATCATGACCAGCGGGGAAGGCGGGCTGATGGCCAACCATATCCCCTGTCTGCTCTACCCGGAAGGGCCGCAAGGCGTGTTGCGCCTGCACGTGGCCCGCGCCAATCCGCAGCTCGCGGAGCTGGCGGCCGGGCGGGAATGCCTGGTGGTGTTTCACGGCGCGCAGGCCTACGTCACGCCGTCCTGGTACGCCGCCAAGGCCGAAACGCACAAGGTGGTTCCCACCTGGAACTTCGTGGCGGTGCACGCCTGGGGCACGCCCGTGATCCAGGACGATCCCGCCTGGCTGCGCGCGCAGCTCGATGCCCTGACGGACAGCCAGGAAAAGGCGCGCGCGCAACCCTGGAGCGTCGATCAGGCGCCGCCGGAATTCATCGCCGCGCAGATGCGCGCCATCGTTGGCGTGGAGATCCCCATTGCCCGCATCGAAGGCAAATGGAAGGTCAGCCAGAACCGCCCGGCGGCCGATCGCCAGGGCGTGGCTGAAGGCCTGGCCAACGAGCGGGGCGACGCCGTCATGGCCGGCCTGGTCGCGCGCCGGGGCGGCGCGGGCTGAGGCGCCTGCGGATCAGGGCGTTCCGGCGGCATGCGGCAGGCGCGCCGCCTGCGCGCCGCGTCCCGCCGCAAAGCAGACGATGGCGGCCGCCTGCAAGGCCGCGGCGGCTGCCAGGAACCCCAGCAGGGACAGCCCCGACGCTTCCAGCACGGCCCGCAGCAGGCCGAAGAGCGCCGGCGCGAATGCGTAGGCGCCCTGCGATAGCGCGACGATCAGCGGCACCACGCGAGCCGCGTCTTCGCGTGCGAATTCCGTTTGCGCGATCAGGGGCGGCAAGGACGTCGCGTTGCCGATGCCCGAGCCGAACAGCACCACGCCCGCCCACACCGCCCAAGCGTGATCCGCGGCCAGCATCAGCACGAGCGATCCGCCGATCTGGATGGCATAGGCCAGGCAGGCCACCTTGCGGCGGTCCGCGCCCACCGGCATCAGCCAGCCCACCAGCGTCCGGCCCGCGATGGCGCTGGCCGTGGCCAGGCCCATTGCCAGTCCGGCGGTCTGCGCGCCCAGCAGCGGCGCGAGCACGGACAGCAGATGCGCGATCAAGCCGATCTGGGCGAACAGCCCCAGCGCCATGCCGGCGGCCAGCGTTGCAAAGGCGCGGTCGCGCCACAGATTACCCACCCGCCCGGGCGATGCCGCGGCGGCCGATGCCGCGGCGGCCGATGCCGCGGCGGCCGACGCGGGCGTGGCGGCCGTGGCGGCCGTGTCGCCGTCGGGAGCCTGGTCCAACTGCTGCGGCGTGACGGAGAACACCTTGCGCGACAGCACGGCGATCACCGCGACCATCGCCAGCCCCACCCACAAGGCCGCCTGCGCAAAGCCGGCTTGGGCGATCAGGAACACCCACAACGGCGAGAATACGATGCCCCCCACGCTGGCGCCGTTGTAGGCCAGCCCCAAGGCGGCGGGCCGCTTGCGCACGAACCAGGGCGCGATCAACGCATTGACCGCCGCGGCGCCCAGGGTCACCCAGCCCATGCCGCTGAACACCGCCGCGGCATACAGTTGCCAGGGCGTGCGCGCCACGGCCCATCCGGCCACGCCCAGCGCCAGCAGCGCGGCGCCGCCCAGGGTAGCGCGCGGGACGCCGATGCGCCGGTACAGGCGCGGCAGGTTGGCCACCACCACCGTGCCCGCCAGGAAATGCAGCGTGACCGCGCCGGACACCAGCGCCACGCTCCAGCCGGTGCGCTGCACCACCGCATGCAGGAACACGGGCGGGCCGTAGAAGCCCACGCCCCAGCCGAAGATGGCAAGGACGAAGGTGGCTTGCAGGACTTTCCAGCCGAAGAAGGAGGGGGAGGAGGGCATGGGGCGGGGCCTGGGTGTCTTGTTGCGATGACTCGCAGTATGCTTAGCGTTCGCACACAATACTTTGGTCCGGAACGAATCATGGAATCCGAGTTCGCCGACGTCAACCTGTCCGCCGTGGCCGGCGCCATCGCCGACCCGGCGCGCGCGCGCATGCTGTGCGTGCTGCTGGATGGCCGGGCCCGCACCGCCACCGAGCTCGCGGCGGCCGCCGACATCGGCGCCTCCACGGCCAGCAGCCATTTCCAGCGCCTGCGCGAACAAGGCCTGGTCGAGATGGCCGTGCAAGGCAAGCACCGCTATTACCGGCTGGCCAATGGCGAGGTCGGACACGCGCTGGAGGCCTTGCTGGTCGTTGCCGGCGCCGAACGCGCGCCCTTCAAGCCTTCCACCCCGTCCGCGCTGCGCGAAGCCCGCACCTGTTATGACCACATGGCCGGCACGCTGGCTGTGCGCATCCATGACGCGATGCTGGCCCGCCAGTGGCTGGCCGCCGATGGTCGAGACTACGCGCTGACGCCCCTGGGCGAAGCCTCGCTGGCGCAGGTGGGCGTGGACGTCGCGCAGGCGCGCCAGCGCCGCCGGCGCTTCGCCTGCGCCTGCCTGGACTGGAGCGAACGGCGCTCGCATCTGGGCGGCGCCTTGGGCGCGGCGCTGCTGGATGCGCTGGAGCAGCGCGGCTGGATCGAAAAGGACCTGGACTCGCGGGCCTTGGGCGTCACGCGCAAGGGCGCGAAGCAGTTTCCCGCCTTCTTCGGCCCCGCCGATGACCAGCCCGCCGCGCATGCCGCAAGCTGGACGCCAGGAGACAAGCATGCCGCGGCCTAGCCTTTCCATGACCGCATCGCTTCCCAACCGCTCCGCCCTCAGGCGGCGGCCATGCACACAACCATTCCAGCCGCGAATGCGGCTTTTTTTTCGTCTTCCCATCCCTCGTGGATAACCTTCATCAACCCTGTACAGGAGGTGGCCTTGCCTACGCTGGCGCTGCACGCATTCCGTCATGTCATGCAGAACGTGACGGAATTGCGCATCGACGTTAATCACTCCCCCCGCGAGGTGGACAATGAACTCGATGCCATCCACAACCGCATGAATCGCCCTTCGGACCGCTTGCATGGATTGCCGGAGGTCAAGACCGACATCCCTGGCATCGTGCTTCGCTACCGCGAAGCCGACGGCGAGTATTACGTGTATGTGGTGGATGTGCGGCGCGGCCGGGTGGCGGGCTGCACCGTGTTCAACCGGCTGATCGAAGTGGGCCGGCGCGCCGACCCCTACGTGCGCGCGCCGCACTCCAAATACGCGCAACCCTACCAGGGCATGGGCCTGGCCACGGCGGTGTATCGCTGGGGGCTGGATGCCGGCCTGTGCATCATCAGCGGCGCGCGCCAGTCAACGGGCGCGCACCGCCTGTGGATGGGGTTGGCCCGCCGCTATGAGCTGGGGTATGTGGACCTGCGCCGCAAGCAGCTGAGCTACCTGGGCGCCGAAGTGTCCGACCGGGCGCGGCAAGACCTGCACACCCGGATGATCCTGCTGGGCAGGGGCTGGACCTTGGCGGATTACATGCGGGCAACCGGCATGAATCGGTCCGAAGATGCGGTTTCGCAACACGGCCTAGGGTAATCCCTCAAGACGCAGCCGGGCCGCGTTGCGCGCGCGCCCGGCACTTGCCCGCAAGCCGCGTCGGCATTGCCTATCCGCCAGATGGCGGATAGCCGTTCTCAACATTTGAGAAATGGGGACGCAATCGTTGCGGCGCAACAGTGTTTCTAGTTTCTGCTTAGGTTACAAAACATATCTGAACTGTCATGGAATGCCGGGGTATGCTGGACCGCAGAGAGGGCATCCGAAGTGCATCAGAACAACTTGATCTACAAGGGATACCGGCTTACTGCCAAGGTGTCCCGGGGCGCCGGCGCTGTCGAGGTTCAAGCGCCGTCCAGCGGCCCCGTCTTTGTCGCGTCGGTGATGGTGGTCCAGGCCGGCGCCGTTCTTGAGGGCGGCGACGAATATCCGGTTCCACAGTTTGCCGAAGGCGGCTATGTCTATAGTCCGCGCGAAGCCGTGCACGCGGCCATCCTGCATGGCCGCGAGATCGTCGATGGCCTGACGAACATGCCTTCCTGACGCTTTCCTATCCGGAAAAGACTTCCCGCCAGTCGCGGGTCTTGGCCAGCGTCTGCACCGTCGCGGACTGCTCAAGTATTGTCACGGCCTTCTTGAATTCCTCGGCCGACGCGCCGTCTTCCAGGATGACCATGCGCGAATTGCGCGCATCCGCCATCTTCACGTCCGACATCTTGCCGTGGGTCTGGTAGACCTGCGTCCAGTCCATCTTCTTGCCGGCCTTCAGGGCGATCGGCTCGATGTACGTCAGCGCCGTGCTGCCGCCCGCGCGCACCGCGAACGCGAAGTCCGCCATGTGGCCGCTGCTGCCCTTGGCGCGCGCGCCCTTGACCATGCGGTTCACGCCCACGCCTTCGGCCAGCGCGCGGCCCACCTGGGCGCGGAAGCGGAGCTGGCTGAACCTGGGCATCCACTTGGCGCACTGGAACGACAGCGCCATCGCCAGCTTCACGGCATCCCAAAGCGCTTCCTGCAACTGCTCATTCGGGCCGGACGCGACGATGGCGCCCGCGCGGTCGAAGTGCGCCAGGCTGACGCCCGGCGTTTCGTTCAGGATGTCGATGCGCTTGGCCGCCACGTCGATGCCGTAGCTGGACGCGTGCATCGCGGTCTCACAGGCGTCGGTCAGGTAGAACGACGCGTCGTCGGGATGGGCGATGAAGAACGCGGCATGCTGGCCATCCAGGCCCAGCGTCATGGGAGACACGGCGCGAATGGCGTGTTCGCCGGCCGGCAGGACGGTCCAGCCGGAGGCTTCCAGAAAAGTGCTCATAGGATCAGTTCGATTTGGCGGCCTTTGAGGGGATGCGCGAAACCGCCGGCGAGCGTCAGGTTCGCCCGCGGCAGGAAATACTGCATCAGCGCGCCGATGGTGTGCAGGGCGGGCACGACGGGCTCGGCGTAGCCTTCGCCTTCGTCCACCCAGATGTGTTCATGGCTGCGATCCGCAAGCGGCTTGCGGTACTGCGGCCGGCCCGCGCCCACCAGGCTGGTGTGGAAGGAGTCGTCGGTGTCCACGCCAAACACGCGGTGCGGGCCCACGAACAGGCTGGCGCAGAACGCTTCCGTCAGGAAGATGGTGGCCTGGCCGTGCACCGCGGTGCGCGCGCCCCGGTAGATGGCGCGGAAGATCACGTCTTCGCGGACGTCGCCCTTGACCCGGCACGGGCTGGCGAACTCCATCCACTGGATATTGTTGGAGGCGGGCTTCGGGGTCCAGAGGATCGGTTTTACGGTTTCCTTGGGTTCGGCAAGGATCTCTTGCACCTCATCAACGGTGATTAACGGTTCGAACTTGTTGGCCATGGAAACGGATCTAGGGTCTTGGAAGTGCGCGCTTGAAAATCTTGCGCTCTGCATGCGCTGCGCCGCCCGCGTCGCGGCGGACGGGACACGCGCGCGCAACACTGCGAGGGGGCGTAATCTTACAAGATGAAGACGGTATGAGCCCTTTGGCTGTATGGATATACAGTCAAAGGGGCAGGGCGCGCACTAGAGGGTGCTGGCGCCGAACGTGTCGCATTGCTTGAGGCTGCCGCCTTCCAGGCCGCGCTTGAACCAGCGCACGCGCTGGGCAGACGTGCCGTGCGTGAAGGCGTCGGGCACCACATAGCCCTGGGTTTGCTTTTGGAGGCGGTCGTCGCCGATGGCCGTGGCGGCGGCCAGCGCCTCTTCGACGTCGCCGCCTTCGAGGATGTTGCGCGCCGCGTTGGCGCGCTGCGCCCACAGGCCGGCAAAGCAGTCGGCCTGCAGCTCCATGCGCACCGACAGCGCATTGGCCTGCGCGGGATTGCGGCGGCGCAGATTGTCCACCTGATCCGAGATGCCCAGCAGATGCTGCACGTGATGGCCGACCTCGTGGGCGATCACGTAGGCTTGCGCGAAGTCGCCGGGCGCTTTGAAGCGGCTCTGCAATTCATCGAAGAAAGCCAGGTCGATATACACCTTGCTGTCGCCGGGGCAGTAGAAAGGCCCCATCGCGGCCTGGCCGGTGCCGCAGGCCGTGGGCGTGGCGCCGCGGAACAGCACGAGCTTGGGCTCCACGTACTGGCGGTTCAGCTCTTTCTGGAAAATGGCGGACCAGACGTCTTCGGTCTCGCCCAGCACCTTCGACACGAAGACCGCTTGCGGATCGTTGGCCGGCGGGCTGGTGGCGGGCGCTTCCTGCTGCGTTGCGGGACCTTCCGCCATCTGCAGGACCACGCTGGGGTCCACGCCAAAATACATGGCGACCAAGGCAAGTACTATCGTACCGATGCCGATGGTGCCGCGTCCGCCGATTCGTGGGCCACTGGCGCGGCGGTCTTCCACATTGTCGCTTTTGCGCGAGTCATCGAGGCGCATACTGTTTCTCCAGGCGGTTCGGCGTTACCGCCATTTTGCATCGCCGCTGTGTTGAGCGGCTTTCAAGAATGTTAGGATAAACCCATGGCCCTGTATTTCTCCATTCATCCTGCAAATCCTCAACCTCGCCTGCTCAAGCAGGCAGCCCAATGGCTTAACGACGGGGGCCTGGTCGCCGTGCCCACCGATTCCAGCTATGCCGTTGTCGCCCGTCTGGATGACAAGAACGCCGCCGACGGATTGCGCCGGTTGCGCGGCCTGGACGAACGCCACCATCTCACCCTGCTGTGCCGCGACCTGGCTGAAATCGGCCACTTCGCGCGCGTCGACAACAAGCAGTACCGCTTGCTGAAGGCCGCGACGCCGGGCCCCTGGACCTTCATACTCGAAGCCACCAAGGAAGTGCCCAGGCGCGTTTCGCATCCCTCGCGCAAGACCATCGGCATCCGTGTGCCGGACCACGCCGTCATGCTGGGCCTGCTGGAGCAGGTGGGGGCGCCCCTGCTCTCCACGACGCTCATCCCCAAGGACGAGACAGAAGCCCTGAACGACGCCGAAGACATCCGCGAACGCTACGACCACGACCTGGCGGCCATCATCGACGCGGGCGCCTGCCCGCAGTCGCCCACCACCGTGATCGACCTCACCAGCGAAGAGCCGGTGGTCGTGCGCGTCGGCCGCGGCGATCCGGCCACCTTGGGTCTTGTCTGATTTTTCCCGCCGACATGACGTCCGTGCCGGCCCGCGCCGGCACGCGGCTCATCTACAATCCGGTTCGCCATGAATGACATCATCCAAACCATTGCGGTCTACGCGATACCGGTTATCTTCGCCATCACCTTGCACGAAGCCGCGCACGGCTTTGTCGCGCGCATGTTCGGCGACCCGACCGCCTATCAGGCCGGGCGCGTCAGCCTGAATCCGGCGCGGCATATCGATCCCGTCGGCACGCTGCTCGTGCCGGTCGCGATTCTGCTGGCCTCCAAGCTGCTGGGCAGCCCGGGCATGCTGTTCGGCTGGGCCAAGCCCGTGCCGGTGGACTTCAGCCGCTTGCGCCGCCCCAAGAAGGACATGCTGTGGGTGGCGCTGGCCGGCCCGGCGGCCAATCTCTTCATGGCCATCCTGTGGGCGCTGTCGCTGCGCCTGTTCGTGGAAAGCGGCTTGCAGGAAAGCTTCTGGTTTGAAATGGCCATGGCCGGCGTCAACGTCAACCTCGTGCTGATGGCGCTGAATCTGCTGCCCATCCTGCCGCTGGACGGGGGACGCATCCTGTTCAGCCTGCTGCCCAACCGCATGGCCTGGCAGTACTCGAAAATAGAGCCATATGGGCTGGTGATCGTCGTCGTCCTGCTGGTCACCGACGTGCTGTGGCTTTTGATGCGCCCGGTGCTGGCGCTGGGAACGACAATCGTTCAGTGGTTTCTCTAGGATTTCGGCCAATATCCGTTAAACTCAGCGGTTTCATTGATTCTGGCCTTGCGGCATCCCGCCGCGGGGTTTTGGAGCCCTACATTTATGGCATCCCCTGCAACCGCCGCAGGCGTTAATTTCCAGGGCAGCATGGTGGCCCTGGTCACCCCAATGCAGCCCGACGGCAGCCTCGACTACGCTGCCTACCGGTCGTTGATCGACTGGCACGTCCAGGAAGGAACCGACGCACTGGTGGTGGTGGGCACCACCGGGGAGTCGCCCACGGTCTCGATGGAAGAGCACGCGGAACTGATCCGCGTCGCCGTCGAGCACGCCGCGGGCCGCATCCCGGTCATCGCAGGCGTGGGCGCCAACTCCACCGACGAAGCCATCCATCTGACGCGCCACGCCAAGGCGGTTGGCGCGCAGGCCGGCCTGTCGGTCGTCCCTTACTACAACAAGCCCTCGCAAGAGGGCCTGTACCGCCACTTCCGCACCATCGCGGAAGCTGTCGATCTGCCCACCATCCTGTACAACGTGCCGGGCCGCACCGTTGCCGACATGAGCAACGAAACGGTCCTGCGCCTGGCGCAGGTGCCGGGCATCATCGGCATCAAGGACGCCACCGGCGACATCGCCCGCGGCGGCCTGCTGCTGCGCGAAGCGCCCGCCAGCTTCCAGGTCTTCAGCGGCGACGATCCCACCGCCGCCGCCCTGATCCTGCTGGGCGCGCGCGGCAATATTTCCGTTACGGCCAACGTGGCGCCCAAGCTCATGCGCGAGCTCTGTGCCGCCGCCCTGGCCGGCAACGTGCCGAAGGTCCGTGAACTTAACGCGTACCTGGCGCGTCTGAACAAGGCTTTGTTCGTTGAAGCCAATCCTATCCCCGTCAAGTGGGCGTTGGCCGAAATGGGCCGCAGCGCACTGGGCTACCGGCTTCCGCTGGTTGAACTGGGGGCGCAGCATCACGACACGGTGCGCGGCGCGCTCCAGGAAACGGGTCTGCTCTAAATATCGTGAGGATACGTATGAACAAACGTCATGCCGGTTTGTCGGCATTGATGTCTCTGGTGTTGTTGGCCGGCTGCTCCGAGGTCAACCAATTCCTGGGCAATGAAGAATCCGTCAACTACAAGAGCGCCGTCACTCAGCGTGGAGAGCCTCTGAGCATTCCGCCCGACCTGACCCAGGCCAATAGCGACCCGCGCTATCGCGCGCCCGCGTCGGGCTCGACGACGTACTCGCAGTTCCAGCAGCAAGGCCAGGCCCAGGCCAGCGCCCCGAAGGCCAGCAATGTGCTTCCCGGCCGCCAGGACATGCGCGTCGAGCGCGACGGCGATCTGCGCTGGCTGGTCGTGGACCGTCCTCCCGAAGAAGTATTCCCGCGCCTGATCGACTTCTGGACCGAGAACGGCTTTACCGTGGCCAGCAACAACCCCGGCGCCGGCCTGATCGAAACGGACTGGGCGGAAAACCGCGCCAAGATCCCGGAAAGCTGGCTGCGCCAAGCCCTGGGCGCCGTGCTGGAAACGGCATGGGACAGCGGCGAACGCGAGAAATTCCGCACTCGCGTGGAACGCGTCAATGGCCACACCGAAGTCTTTGTCAGCCATCGCCAGATGCTTGAAAAGCGCGTGGGCGCCGACGGCGGCCAGGTGCAGTGGCAGAACGGCAAGGAAGATCCGGGCCTGAACGCCGCCATGCTGGCGCGCATGATGGTCTACCTGGGTTCCGACGTCGACAACGCCCGCAAGCTGGTGCAGCAGGCCGAAGCCTCGCCGCAAAAGCCTGCCGTGCAGCAGGACGTCCGCGCTCAAGGCGCCTCGCTCATCGTCAGCGAATCGTTCGACCGCGCATGGCGCCGTGTCGGCGTGGCGCTCGATGGCGGCGGCTTCGCCGTGGAAGACCGCGACCGTTCGGCCGGCGACTACTTCGTGCGCTACGTGGATACCGACACGGGCGAGAAGATCGACCAGCCGGGCTTCTTCAGCCGCATGTTCTCGGGCGACAAGAAGGCGCAGGCGCCGCAGTACCGCATCCATCTGGTCGCCAGCGGCGACCAGACCACGGTGACGGTGCTGGACGCCAATGGCGCGCCGGACAGCAGCGCCACCGCCCAGCGCCTGCTGAGCGTCCTGAAGGACAAGATGTAGCCCCCGGGGGGCCGCCAGCGCGGCCTTCCCGCCCCTGCCGGGGCAAACAGAAAAAAGGCCCGCAAGGGCCTTTTTTCATGGGGTTGCCGCGGGGCGTAAAAAGCCCATGCCGCGCACGCTTGCTGCCCCTGATAGGGTTTTCTTGTCTTGGCGCAGCCCGGCGATAAAAAAGCCCCGTTTCCGGGGCTTTTCTTGGCGTCTTCAGAGCGGGGGTTCGTGCCTGAATGATTACGACGCGGGGGTGGTCGATCCGCCCGGGGTGGTCGAACCGCCGCCAGGCGTGGTGCCGGGCGTGGGCGCCGGAGCGGGCGAGGTGGCCGGAGGCGTAGTGGTCGGAGCGGGCGTGCTCGCGCCCGGAGTGGGGTTGGTCGCGGGCGCCGGGGCATCTTCCTTCTTGTTGCAAGCGCTAAGCGCGACGGCCAGCACCGAGGCAATAATCAAGGTTTTGCTCATCATTATTTGGACTCCTGTAGATGACGACTCTTGAAACCCCGTTAGGGGAAACCAGAATTCAGGCTACAGGAAGGTGCGGCGTCATCGCGTATGAAAGTTAAAGAGGTCGCATCCCAACGGCAACAAACCTTTCAGCTTCGTGTTATGTCTTTCTTGATGTGACCACGCTTACAGACCTGATTTCTTTCTGTGCTAGACAGATACGCCGACGTTTCCAGATACTACGCCGGCACGTAGTGGATCCACCCCGAATCCAGCCAGTCCGCCAGGCATGAGCGCGCATCGTCGGACAGGCGCGCGCAGGCGGGATCCGCGCAGTCCAGGCTGCGCGCGTCGGCAAGCTTGCGCAAGGCTGCAACGGCGGGCGTCATGGCCGTTTCGCCATTGATGAAGAGCTGCTTGTCGCGATAGAGCATGCGGCTGCGCCGGTCCAGTGTCAGCCGGCCGGCGGCGGGCCAGTCCTCTTCCAGATCCACGTCCATGCCTTCGGGCGCATCGAACACGCTGAGATTGCTGGGCTCGGTCAGCCAGCAGCCCAGGAAGCGCGAGGCCAGGGCGTCGTCCAAGCGCAGCTTTTCCACGGTTTCCAGGGTGGCGGCGACCAGCGCATCGGGCAGTGCCGCCGGCGTGGCCACGGCCGGCTGGGCCGGGTCCCGATAGACGGCGGACAGCTTCGGTCCGGGCAGGGCGGGTTCGCCGTAGGGGCCGCCCAGCAGGCCGACGCGCGCCATGACCTGGTCCGCGGCCGCTTCGAGCAAGCCGCGCGCAAGCGTCGCCTGCGTGGGCGCGCGAAAGCCGATGGAGATGGTCATGCAGCCGTCGCCCACCGCGATGCCGTCGTGGGCGGCCTGCGGCGGCAGGTAGAGCATGTCGCCCGGGGCCAGCACGGCCTTTTCTTCCGGCTGGAAGTTGCTCAGGATCTTCAGCGGCAGGTCCGGCTCCAGCGACAGGTCCTTCTGGCGGCCGTAGCTCCATTCGCGCTCGCCCGCGGCTTGCAGCAGGAACACGTCGTAGCTGTCGAAGTGCGGCCCGACGCCGCCGCCGTGGCTGGCGACGCTGATCATCACATCGTCCAGGCGCGCATCGGGGATGAAGCGAAACAAGCCCATCAGCTCGGCCGCGGCGTCGCTGTGCAGGTCCACGCTTTGCACCAGCAGAGTCCAGTCGCCTTCGTTGTCCTTGGGCAGGCGCGCGAAGGGGCCGCTTTCCATCTGCCATTCGCCGTTCTCGCGCCAGATCAGGCGCGACTCCACATCGTCGCGGCGCGCCAGCTTCTTGATGGCCGCGATGGTGACCGGCGGCTTGAAGGCGGGGATGGCCTGGCGGATCAGCAGCGGCTTCTTCTGCCAGTAGCGGCGCATGAAGTCGTTGGGGCTTTGATTGCCCAGCAGCGGCAGGGGTTGGTCGAGGTTCATTGGAGGTGCTTTTTCAGGCGGTAGAGGGCATCCAGCGCTTCGCGCGGGGTGAGGCTGTCGGGGTCGATGGCGGCGAGCTCCACGCGCAGGGTGTCCAGCGCTTCGATGGCGTCGGAGCGTTCGGCCTCGGCATAGGCCTGCGCGTCGGCCTCGGCCGCGGCCGAGAACAGGCCAAGCTGCGGCGTGGGCGCGCCCTGGGCTTCCAGGCGCTCCAGTTCGCGCGTGGCCTGGCGGATCACGGCGGCGGGCACGCCCGCGCGCTGCGCCACCTGGATCCCGTAGCTGCGGCTGGCGGGGCCTTCGCGCACTTCGTGCAGGAAGACGATGCCGCCCGCCGATTCGGCGGCGGCCAGGTGGACGTTGGCCGACGCGGGCTGCTCGGCCGGCAGGCGGGTCAGCTCGAAATAGTGCGTGGCGAACAACGTCAGCGCGCGGTTGTGGGCCAGCAGGCGGCAGGCGATGGCCCAGGCCAGCGCCAGGCCGTCGTAGGTGGACGTGCCGCGGCCGATCTCGTCCATCAGCACCAGGCTGTTGGGCGTGCTGGCCGACAGGATGGCGGCGGCCTCCGTCATTTCCATCATGAAGGTCGAGCGCCCGCCCGCGAGGTCGTCTGCCGCGCCGATGCGCGTGAAGATGCGGTCGATCTTGCCGATGCGGGCGCGCGAGGCGGGCACGAAGCTGCCGATGCGCGCCAGCAGCACGATCAGCGCCACCTGCCGCATATAGGTCGATTTACCGCCCATGTTCGGGCCGGTGATCAGCAGCATGCGCCGCGCCGGATCCAGGCGGCAGCCGTTCGGCGTGAAGCGTTCGATGGCGTGTTCCACCACCGGGTGGCGGCCGGCTTCGATGTCGATGTCGGCCTGCTCCGAGAGATCGGGCGCGATCCAGTCGTGGCGCCGCGCGTGTTCCGCCAGGGCGGCCAGCGCGTCCAGTTCCGCCAGCGCCGCGGCGCAGTCGGACAGCGGGCGCACGTGCTCGGCCAGCACGTCCAGCAACTGCTCGAACAGCCATTTCTCGCGGGCAAGCGAGCGGTCCTGGGCCGACAGCACCTTGTCTTCCCAGGTCTTGAGCTCGGGCGTGATGTAGCGTTCGGCGTTCTTCAGCGTCTGGCGGCGGCGGTAGTCCTCGGGCACCTTGGCGGTCTGGCCCTTGGTGACTTCGATGTAGAAGCCATGCACGCGGTTGAATTCGACGCGCAGGTTGCTGATGCCGGTGCGCTCGCGTTCACGGGCTTCCAGCTGCACCAGGAAATCGCCGCCGTCGGCCGCCAGGCCGCGCAGCTCGTCCAGTTCGGCGTCAAAGCCCGCCGCCAGCACGCCGCCGTCGCGGATGGCCACGGCGGGCTCCGCGGCGATGGCGCGCACCAGCAGCGCGGCCAGCGCAGGATCCACCGACAAATGCGAAATCAGCTCGCCCAGACGGGGCGAGTCCGACATCGGCTCGACCAGGTCGCGCAGGGCGGGCAGGGACTCCAGCGCATCGCGCAGGCTGGCCAGCTCGCGCGGGCGCACGGAACGCAGCGCCAGGCGCGCCGCAATGCGCTCAATATCGGGAAAGGCGTTCAGCGCCGCGCGCAGGGCCTCGAGCAGGCCGGCCGACCCGAAGGTCTGCTCCACGTCCATGCGGCCCGCCAGCAGCGCCGAGATGGCTTGCTGGCGCGCCAGCGCCTGCTCGTTCTCGCGCAAGGGGTGGTGCAGCCAGCGGCGCAGCAGGCGGCTGCCCATGGGCGTGCGGCAACCGTCCAGCAGCGAGAACAGCGTGGGCGAGTCTTCGCCCGACAGCGTCTGCGTCAGTTCCAGGTTGCGGCGCGTCACCGGGTCCAGCAGCACATACTGGCCGGGGCGCTCCGCCGACAGGCTCTGCACGTGGGCCAGGGCCTGCGACTGGGTGCGCGCCGCGTAGCGCAGCAAGGCGCCCGCCGCGCAGATGCCGGCCGGCATGTCTTCGATATCGAAGCCCGCCAGCGTGTCGGTCTTAAAGTGCGCGAGCAGGTGGGCGCGCGCGCCGTCGCTTTCAAAGTGCCAGTCCGGCACGCGGGAGCGGGCGCCTTCGAACGGAAAATCGAACTCCGCGCTGTCGGCGCAGACGATCTCGGCCGGGGCGACGCGGTGCAGCTCGGATTCCAGCTGGGCGGGCGCGCATTCGGTCACGCGGAACTCGCCGCTGGCCAGGTTCAGCCACGCCAGCCCGGCGCGCGGAGCGCGCGCATTGCCGCTTACGAACACCGCGGCCAGCGCGCGGTCGGCCTTGGCCGGCAGCAGCGCGTCGTCGGTCAGCGTGCCGGGCGTGACGATGCGCACGATGCGGCGCTCGACCGGCCCCTTGGATGCCGCCGGATCGCCGATCTGCTCGCAGATGGCGATGGACTCGCCCAGGGCCACCAGGCGCGCCAGGTACTGCTCCATGGCGTGGACGGGCAGGCCGGCCATCGGGATGGGGATGCCGTTGGACGATCCGCGCTTGGTCAGCGTCAGGTTGAGCAGGCGCGCGCCGCGTTCGGCGTCTTCGTAGAACATTTCATAGAAGTCGCCCATGCGGTAGAAGAGCAGCAAGGGTCCGGCCTCCGCTTTAAGGCGGAGGTATTGCTGCATCATGGGGGTGTGGCCCGCGTGGGCCTCGGCGGCGATGGGTTGTATTGCTGAATTCATGCCCGTGATTGTATCGGGGCGCAAGACTGCCTGCGGCGCCGGGGGAGCTTTTAGTCCGTATCGCGCACTTACCTTGCTGCCGGCGCCTCCCGCGCGGGCAATCCCGCCGCGCGCGCCCGTCCTCCGGCGACCACCAGCGCGACGCCGGCCATGACCAGGCCTATGCCGGCCAAGGTTGTCCAGGCCGGGATCTCCCGCAGGAAGAGCATGCCGATGATCACCGCGAACGCGGGCGCCAGCGCGCCGAACATGGCGGCGCGCGGCGCGCCCAGCCGCTGCACGGCCTGCGCATAGCAGTACATGCCCAGGATGGCGACGACCACGCCCTGCGCGACGACCTGCAGCGCGAGTTCCCCGGCCGACGCGGAGGCCAGGTCCGGCTCCAGCCACAGGAAATAGATGGGCGTGAACAGGATGGCCGAACTGACATTGACCAGCGCGGTCGCCTGCCAGGGGCTGATGCCCGACCGGCGCTGCGCGACGGTGAAGGCGGCAAAACAAAGGCCGGCCAGGAGGAACAGCAGGTCTCCGCGCCATTCGCCCGCCGCGCGGTTGGCCAGCAAGGCATAGCCGCCTATGCAGAGCACTCCCGCCACGACCGCCGCCATGCCGCACAGCTGGCGTCGGGTAAACCGTTCGCCGAACAGCAGGCCGGACAGCACGGCTACCCATATCGGCATGGCGCCGATCATCAGCGTCGCGACGTGCGAGGCCGGCGCGAAGCGCATGCCGGACGAGGCCAGCAGCATGAAGGGGACGCCCGCGCCCAGCGCCATGACCAGCAGCCGTACGATGCCGATCCGCCGGATGTCCAGCCGGTTGCGGGCCAGCACCGGCCACAGGAACAGGGCGGAGACCGCGAAGCGCAGGAACGTCACGTCATACGGACGCAGGCTGGTGGTGACCGCGAAGCGCGTGGCGACGGACCAGCCCGACCAGATCAGGGCGACGGCGAGCCCGTAGAGGACGCCGGCCACCCATGGCCGGCGTTGGGGCGTCTGGGACAAGATACTGGTTTGCGTAGACATGTCGTCCTGGGGCGTCGTGAGAGTGTGCCGATCGGCATATGGCCAGGCGACTATACGTCGTTGGAGAAATTTAAAAAAACGATTTATAACGAACAAACAATTCTCTAAATACGATATATGGACCTTTCAGACCTACAGATTTTCAGGACCGTCGTGCAGGCGGGAGGCGTGCTGCGCGCGGCGGACACGCTGCACCGGGCGCAGTCGAGCGTGACGGCGCGCATCCAGGCCCTGGAGCGCAAGTTGGGCGTCTCGCTCTTCACGCGCGAAGGGCGCCGCCTCCAGCTGACGCCTTCGGGACGAATACTCCTGGACTATGCGGACCGCCTGCTTGAATTGGCCCGGGAGGCGGCCGGCGCGGTGCAAGGGGACCGGCCCGTGGGCGTGCTGCGCGTGGGCGCGATGGAAAGCACGGCCGCCGCGCGGCTGCCCGAGCCGCTGGACCGCTTTCACCAGCGCTATCCCGATGTCGCGCTGGAGCTCTACTCCGGCGACCCGCGCGATCTGGTCCGGCAACTGCTGGATTCCCGGCTGGACGCGGTGCTCGTCGCGGGACCGCTGGCGGATCCCCGCCTGGATACGCGGGAAATCTACGTCGAGGAATTGGTGATCGTCGCGGAAGCCCGGCATGCGCCGATCGCCTCGCCCAGGGACTTGCCGAAAAAGACGATTCTCGCCTTCCATCCGGGCTGTCCGCACAGGCTGCGGCTTGAGGAATGGTTTGCCCGAGGGCACGCGATGCCCGAGCGCATCGTGGAGATGGGTTCGTACCATCTGATCCTGGGCTGTGTCGCGGTGGGCATGGGGGTGGCGCTGGTGCCGCGCAGCGTGCTCGCGGGCTACGCCGAGAAAGACCGCCTCAGCATCCATCGCCTGCCTGCCCGCTTCGGCAGCGTGAAAACGCGGCTCGCCTGGCGCAAGGACGCGCCGCAGGCCAAGGTGCTGGCGCTGGCCGAGGTCCTGCTGGAACGCTGAGGCCGGCCCGCCGAACTTGCGGCGGGCGCGCGCGGACGGGCACAATCGCACGGCGCGGCCCTTGTCGATGCCGCGGGAGCCACAGAGCCATGCAGGATATTCCCGTTCCCGCGGTGCTGGATGCCAGCGAGCGCGTTTCCATCGCCAGCGGGCCGCACCAGGCCGAGTTCGCGCCGGGCGGCGGCGGGCGGCTGACGCGCCTGGCCACGGGCGCGCACGATTGGATCGTGCCGCTGACGGCCACCGAGTGGCCGGCCGGCCAGTGGCCGCGGGCCGGGTCCTATCCGCTGGCGCCTTATTCCAACCGCATCCGCGGCGGCGAGTTCACCTTCAATGGCGCAAGGCACGTCCTGCAGTCCGTGCCGGGGCGGCCGCAGGCCATTCATGGCGCGGGGCTCTTCCAGGCCTGGCAGGTCCGCAACCAGACGGAAGACAGCGTCGACCTGGTGCTGAGCCAGCCCGCCGGCGTGCTGGGCTGGCCGTGGCCGTTCGAATGCGTGCAGCGCTGGCGCCTGGATGCGCGCGGGCTCGGCCTGACGCTGGTCATCTCCAACCAGGGCGACACGCCCATGCCGTTTGGCCTGGGCATCCACCCGTACTTCACGGCGCAGCGGGTAACGCTGCATGCGCGGCGCATCTGGCCGTCGGATGCGGACGGCTTGCCCACGGGCAGCCAGGTCACGCACGTGCGCGAACTGCGCCAGTCCGCCGAGGGCTGCGATACCTATCTGTCGCAATGGGAAGGGCGCGCGACCCTGCATTGGCCGGATGGCCGCCAACTGGCGCTGCACGCGGATCCGGCGTTCGCGCACCTGGTGGTGTACACCGCGCCGGGCGCCGATTTTCTTTGCGTGGAGCCGGTGACCAACGTGGCCGACGCCTTCAATCTGGCGGCGGCGGGCGAGACCCGCAGCGGCATGCGGGTGCTGGAACCCGGCGGACGCTTCAGCGCGACCGCCTTGCTTGCGCTGATGCCGCCGCGCGGCGCGTGATGCAGTAACGGCCCCGGGCGAACGCGGCGCTTTGAAAGCGCCGGGCCCTGCGGTGATAATCCGGTCAAACCAAGTCTAGGAGTCGTTACGTGAAAAAGCTCAGCACCGAACAATTGCAGGCTGCCGCCGAGACGCTGCGCCGGACGCAGGCGAAGCTGGCCCGCTCCGGCAACCTGCCGCTTGAGCCGACCATCTACGCCAGCGCGAAGGGGTTTCGCCGTAACGTGCCCGAGTACGTCTGGTCCTGGCTGTCCGGCCTGCTGGCGCCGCACAAGAGCCTGGCGTCGTGGATGGACACGCACCAGCCAGGCTGGCGCGAAGGCAAGACGCCGGCCGCGGTGGTGTACGCCCGCACCGAGAACGGCTGGTTCGAGTGGCTGATCGCTGAACTGGAAACCGAGATCGGCGATCCGCATGCGCGCGCCCGGCGCGAAGGGCGCGGCTAAAGCGCGGAGCGCCTGCTCCCTAGAACCCTTCCAGCACGACCTTGCCCTGCGCCTTGCCGCTTTCGATGAACGCATGGGCGCGGCGCAGGTTCTCGGCGTTGATCTTGCCGTAGTGCTCGCCCAGCGTGGTGCGCAGGGTGCCGTTGTCGATCAGGCGGGCCGCCTGGTTCAGGAGCTCGTGCTGGGCGATCAGGTCGGGCGTGTCGTGCAGCGGACGCGCGAACATGAATTCCCAGTGCAACGATGCGGCCTTGCTCTTGAGCAGGCGCACGTCGATCGCGGCGGGGTCGTCGATCAGCGCGATCTTGCCTTGCGCAGCGATGGCCTCGGCCATCTGCGGGAAGTGCTTGTCGGTCTGGTTCAGGCCGGCGATGTAGCTGACGTCGTCAAAGCCGATGCGCTTGAGCTCTTCGGTCAGCGGCTTGCCGTGGTCGATGACGTAATGCGCGCCCAGTTCGCGCACCCAGGCCTGCGTCTCGGGGCGCGAGGCCGTGCCGATCACGGTCAGGCCGGTCAGCTGGCGGGCCAGCTGCACCAGGATCGATCCCACCCCGCCCGCCGCGCCGATGACCAGCAGGCTGCGCTGGCTGGGCGCGGCGTTGTCCAGCACGCGCAGGCGGTCGAACAGCAGTTCCCAGGCGGTGATGGTGGTGAGCGGCAGCGCGGCCGCCTGCGCAAAGTCCAGGCTTTTGGGCATGTGGCCGACGATGCGCTCGTCCACCACGTGGCGCTCGCTGTTGGCGCCCGGACGGGTCAGGGCGCCGGCGTACCAGACGCGGTCGCCCGGCTTGAAGAGGCTGGTTCTGGCGCCGACGGCGCGCACGATGCCGGCGGCGTCCCATCCGATGATCTCGGGCTGGCCGTCCTTGGGCTTGCGGTTGGCGCGGATCTTGACGTCGACCGGGTTGACCGAGATGGCGTGCACATCCACCAGCAGGTCGTGGTCGCCCGGCACGGGGTCGGCGACGGTGATGTCCTGCAAGGCTTCGGCGTTGTCGGCGGGCAGGTTCTTGAAGTAGGCGATGGCTTTCATGGCGGGGGCTCGGTGCGGGTCAGATGATGGAGCGGACGACGCCGCCGTCCACGCGCAGCGCGGCGCCGTTGGTGGCCGAGGCTTGCGTGGAGCAGGCGTAGACGACCATGTTGGCCACTTCCTCGACGGTGGCCAGGCGGCGCAGCAGTGAAGTCGGGCGGTGCTGGGCGATGAAGTCGCGCTCCATCTGCTCCTGCGTGACGCCTTGTTCCTTGGCCATTTCGGCGAAGAAGTCCGCGACGCCTTCCGATCGGGTGGGGCCGGGCAGCACGGCGTTGACCGTGACGCCGGTGCCGGCGGTCAGCTCCGCCAGGCCGCGCGAGACGCCCAGTAGGGCCGTCTTGCTGACGCCGTAGTGGATCATCTCGGCGGGAATCTGCACGGCGGATTCGCTGGAGATGAACACGATTCGGCCCCAGTTGGCGGCCGTCATGCGCGGCAGGTAGTAGCGCGACAGGCGGATGCCGCTCATGACGTTGGTGTCCATCATGGTCTGCCAGTCGTCGTCCGTGATTTCCGTGAAGGATTTGGGTGCGAAAAACCCGGCGTTGTTGACCAGGATGTCCACGTCGGGGTGAGCGGCGCATATGGAGGCCGCGCCGTCCGCGGTGGCCACGTCGGCCTGCACGGTGCTGACCTGGGCGCCGGGGACTTTCTGCGTGACCTGCGCCGCGGCCTGGGCCAGTTTGGCGGCGCTGCGGCCATGCAGCACGACCTGGGCGCCAGCCTCGGCCAGACCCAGCGCGATCGCCAGTCCGATGCCGCCGGAGGACCCGGTGACGAGCGCTTTCTTTCCGTTGAGGTCGATTTTCATGCGATGACTCCATGCGTGTCGGGGGAATGGCTGCATGATTACCTAGTCCGGAGCGATGAAAAACGGGCTAGCATCGCAGTCAGTTTCAATAATTTTTTGAAAATGAGGCGGGAATGGTCCGATTCGAGGACTTAAGGATCTTCGTCGCGGCAGCGGATCACGGCGGCTTTTCGGCCGCCGCCCGGGAACTGGACCTGACGCCGGCGGTGGCCAGCGCCGCGCTCAAGCGCCTGGAGCTGACGCTGGAGGCGCGGCTGTTCGTGCGGTCTACGCGCAGCCTGCGCCTGACCAGCGACGGCGAGCGCTATCTGGAGTATGCGCGCTCTGCGCTCGCCACGCTGGAAGCCGGCAAGAACGCGATGGCGCGCGACAAGACGGATATCTCCGGCACCTTGTCCGTGTCCATCCCGTCGGACCTGGGCCGGCACGTGCTGCTGCCCTGGATGGATGAATTCCAGCAGCAGCATCCGCGCGTCAGCTTCCAGCTGCGCATCAGCGACCGGCTGGCGGACCTGTACCGCCAGCCCGTCGACATCGCGGTGCGCTATGGCACGCCGAACGATTCGGGACTGGTGGCCCTGCCACTGGCCGAGCACAACCGGCGCGTGGTCTGCGCCTCGCCCGCCTACCTGGCGCGCCATGGCGTGCCGCAGGCGCCCGCCGACCTGCGCCGCCACAACTGCCTGTCCTTCGTGCTGGGCGAAACGCTGCACGACCGCTGGACGTTCGAGCGCGACGGCGCCACCCTGACCGTGCCGGTCAAGGGCGACCGCGTGGGCGACGACGGCGACCTGGTGCGCCGCTGGGCGCTGGCGGGCCACGGCGTGGCCTACAAGTCCCGCTACGACGTGCTGCGCGACCTGCGGGCGGGCCGCCTGGTCGAATTGCTGGCGGGCTACACCAGCGAGCCTTCGCCGCTATACCTGCTGTGCGTCCATCGCATGCTGCTGTCCCCGGCGGTGCGGCGCTTGCGCGAGTTCCTGCAAGAGCGCTTCAAGAGCTTCGAGGCCGGCTAGCGGCCCGCGGGTCTGCGCCGCCCGCGCGCGTACGCCCGTCAGTGCGCGGCCTGATGGCGTCCGCCCGCCGCCCGCTTGTTCGCCGCCCGCGTCTTCGCAGCCTTCTTGGCCGCGGCCGATCGTCCGGCGGCGCCCTTGGTGGCCGCGGCCTTGCGCGCGGCGGCCGAGCGGTCCGCGGCCGTGCGTTTGCCGGCGGTCTTGGCGGCGTTGCGGGACAGCGCGGCGCGAGACACCGGCTTGGCGCTTTCCTTCTTCAGTGCCTTGGTCGTGGCTTTGGCGCGCGTGGCCGACTTTGCGTGGCCGTCATGGGCGGCCTGGCTGTCCTGCTCGGCCCGGCGCTTGGTGGCGGCGCTGGCCTTCTTGGGGGCGTCCAGCTTGACGCCGGCGCGGCGGGCCTTGGACAGGCCGATCGCGATCGCCTGCTTGGTGGACCGCACGCCGTGCTTGCCTTCGCGCACATGGTCTATTTCCTCGCGTACGAATTCTCCGGCCTGCGTGGACGCGGACTTGCCTTGGCGCTTGTCGCGCGCGGCGCGCTCCAGGGTTTTTCGTTCAGGCATGGCGACCTCCTTTGCTTTGCGTTGCAAAAGCGGATTCCATCGCAACGAGACCGCGCGACGGAACTCGTAACACCACTCTAGCGCCGCGGGGGTATCCTGTGTGTTCGAATGGATTGCCGGTCGTAAGCGCCGGAACAAGGTCAGCGCGCCGACGATTCACGACTCACCCCCTTAGCGGAGACGAGCTATGTCGAACCATGTCTACAAGCAAATCGAATTGGTGGGCTCTTCCAACAAGTCCACCGACGACGCAATCTCCCAAGCCATCGCCCGCGCGTCCGAGACGCTGCGCAACCTGGATTGGTTCGAGGTCACCGAGGTGCGCGGCCACATCAAGGACGGCAAGGTGGCGCACTGGCAGGTCGGGCTGAAGATCGGCATGCGGCTGGAAGGGAACGAGTAGCTTGCGCGAGACTGGTCCTTTCTTGATCAGCGCTTCCAAGTGACTGTCGGATAAGGGTTTTATCGACTTGTTGTCCGACTGTTCAGAGGCTTGTCCACATTCCATGGGGACAAGCCTGTCTCCTTATCCCCAATGCTCCGGCGGACAGGCGGGCGGCGCGGCGCGGGCGCGCGGATGAGCGTTTCTTGCCCGCTACCTCCAAGTCCTTGGCCCATAACGGTTTTTGAAGACTACCCGCAGGCTGTCCTCAGGCTTATCCACATTTGGCGGGGACAACCCGGACCCCGCCGAACGGCGTTTGGGCCTTTCTTGACCACCCCTTGCAGGGCGTTGATATGACAGGGGATTTTCGACCTGCCCTCATACTGTCCTCATGCTTTTCCACAGAACGCGGGGACAAATCCACACGGCACGAGGCCGAGTCGCATCGGATGGGCAATCGGGCCGGGTTCAGGTGGATAACTCCGCCAAAACTCATCCAAAAGCATGATTGCGCATTTTTTGACCACCCATTGCAAGTGCTTGGCGGGACAGGGGATTTTGACTCTACCCCAAAGCTGTCCTCACCTTTCTCCACAGTTCGAGGGGATAAGTCCGCGGCGCGCCGCCCGGCGCCGCGGATAAAAAAAGCCCCCCGACGCATCGGGGGGCTTGATCGCCCGGAGGTAGAGCGGGCGATCGGCGCCGGCTGGGGCTGGGCCCCAGCCGGCGTCGGCGGCAATCAGGCATTCAGTTTCTTGATCCAGTCCACGTAGCGGTCGATCCAGCCTTGCAGGAATTTGCGCGTGCCTTCGTTGGTGATCTTGTACTCGTCGTCGACCAGGCCTTCCGAGTACTGCAGGAATACTTCCGGCGTGGTCAGCGCATTGGCGCCCTCGGCGGCCAGGATGTTGCGCAGGTGCTGCTGCATCATCGCCGTGCCGGCGGCGCTGGGCGAGGCCCCGACGATGCCCACGGCCTTGCCGGCCCACGAGTTCTGGCCCCACGGGCGCGAGCCCCAGTCGATGGCGTTCTTGATGGCGGCCGGCAGCGAGCGGTTGTGCTCGGGCGAGACGAACAGGATGCCTTGCGCGTCGGCGATCTGCTGCTTGAGCTTGGCGGCCGGCGCGGGCAGGTTGTTCTCGTTGTCCTGGTTGTAGAGCGGGATGTCGCCCAGGCTCACATACTCGAACTTGAAGTCGGCGGGAACCAGCTTTTCAAGCGCACGGGCCAATCGCAAATTGATCGAGGCGGCGCGCAGGCTTCCGACGAAAACCGCAATCTTGTATGTGCTCATGGGCGTGTGCTCCAACTGGGAAAGGAACGGTCAGTGTAGACCCGGACCGTGGCGTGCTCAATGCCGATTGCGCATATTGTTATGCGGTCAACGGCGCACAGTGTGGCCCTTCGTGGTGACAGGCTCATGTCATCAGGCTGACGTGGGCGGACACCACGCGCCAGCCTTCGGGCGTGCGCATCCAGGTCTGGCTCTGGCGTCCGATGCGCTCGCTGCCGTCGCGCTGGAACTCCAGGTTGGCGGTGGCGAAGTCCGCGCCGTAGGTGGTGATGGCGGTGCGCAATACGCGGCGCGCCAGGCCCTGCGGCGAACGACCCGCGCGGAATTCGCGGATGGCGTCGTAGCCGTAGAGGTTTTCGCTGGCGCCGTACCGCAGCGTGTGGGGGCTGTTCCAGAACAGGATGTCCAGCACGTCGACGTCGTTCTCGACCAGCGCCGTCTCGTAGCGTTCGACGGCGGCCGTCACTTCGGCCACCACGTCCGGCAGGTTGATGTCCATATGTCTTCTCCGAGAGGCACCAAGGCGGTGCGTTGGGTAGGGGTAATCACCAACATGGTGTGTGCTGCGGTGCAAAAATTTCCCGGGCCTGGCGCGATGGGCCGCTCGCCTGGGGGAATACTGCGCTGCAAGGCTGGCACGCGGTTTGCTAGGGTTAACACTGCATAACAAGCTGCACGCTGCCCCAGGAGTTCCGCCATGTCCAGTTCCGCTGTTTCCGCGCCGGTCACCATGCTGGTGACCCGGCACATCGCGCCCGAACGCTATAGCGATTTTCTCTCCTGGATGCGCCAGGGCGAAATCCTGGCGGCGGGCTTCCCGGGCTTTCTCGGATCGGGCGTGCTGCAGCCGCCCGAGGGCGGGGACCAGTACCAGATCGTGCTGCGCTTTACCGACGAGGCCAGCCTGAACCGCTGGGAGAAATCGCTGCCGCGCCGCATGTGGCTGGAACGCGGGGCCAGCCTGGTGCGCGCCAGCCACGCGCATCGCGTGAGCGGCACGGAGGGCTGGTTCGCGCCCAAGCGCAGCGCGCCGCCGCGCTGGAAGCAGGCCGTGAGCATCTGGCTGGCCTACTTTCCGGTGCTGCTGGTGTTCTCTATCCTGGTCAGCGAGCACTTGAGCATCCTGCCGGTGTTCTGGCGCGTCCTGATCACCAGCGTGATCCTGACGCCCATCATGGTGTTTGTCTGCATTCCCGTCATCACGCGGGTGCTGCACCGCTGGCTGCGCGCGGGCTGAGGGGCGGGGCCGCCGTCACGCGGCCTTGGCCCTGCGGGTGGAATACAGCCGGTGCAGCGTGATCTTGCGCACGGCGGCCTGGCTCTCCCGGATATGAGCCTGCAGCAGTCCGGCCGCCAGCGCGCCGTCGCCGGCGAGCACGGCGTTCAGGATGGCGCCATGCTCCTCATAGGTCTTGCCGATGCGGTTCGGCTGCGTGAAATCCAGCCGGCGCACGATGCGGATCCGTTCCGTGGCCGCGCGATGCACGCGCGCGATCTCTGGGTTGCCCGCCGCGGCGACCAGTTCGACATGGAAGCGTTCGTCCAGGTCGGCCAACCATTCGCAATCCCGCGACCGCTTGCTTTCGTCCACCAGCCACACCTCGGCCAACGGCCGCAGCGCGCGCAGCGGGTCGGGCATCTGGCCGGGCGCGCACAGCGCATGCACGGCGGCTGCTTCCAGCACGCTGCGCAGTTCATAGAAATGATCGAGCGTGTTGAAGTCCAGCGGCTTGACCAGCCAGCCGTTGCGCTGCCGCACTTCCAGATAGCCCTCGCGTTCCAGGCGGAACAGCGCCTCGCGCACCGGCGTGCGGCTGACCTGCAATCGGTCGGCGATTTCGGTTTCCGTGAAGCGGTCGCCCGGCGCCAGGCGGAAATCCAGGATGTCGCGCTTGAGCGAGCTGTACGCGGTGTCGGCCAGCGTGCGCGGCATATCGAGGGCAGCGAAAGCGGTTTCCATGTCGTGGCCTTTTGGCGTTGCGGTTCAAAGCGGGCGGGAACGCGCCGCGCCGGCCTGCTCCAGCGCATGCGCGGCGCGCAGGCAATCGGCTTCGCGCCAGGGCGCGCCGATCAACTGCACGCCCAGCGGCAGATGGCCGTCCTGTTCCAGTCCGGGCCAGGTCGGCGCCGTGCATACCGGCAGGCCGATGGCGGATATCGGTTGCGTGAGTAGTCCCATGCTGGCGCGCGCCGGCAGTTCCTTGCCGGCCAGCGTGAGCCAGTCGGCGCCTATCGGGGTGGCGCAGACGGGCGTGGCGGGGGCGATCAGCACGTCGTACTGGTCGAACAAGGCCAGGGCCTCCAGGTAGACGCGATGGCGGATACGCTGCGCCTGCTGCACCCACGCCGCGGGCACCAGGCTGCCGGCCACGAGGCGGTCGCGCGAATGCGGTTCGTAGTAGTCGTAGTGCGTAACGAGCTTGCGGCGATGCAGCGCGCCGCCTTCGGCCGCGGTGATGATGAAGGCGGCGGCGCGGGCCTGGGCGGCGCCAGGCAGGTCGACGATGGCGGCGGCGTCCAGGGCGCGCGCGGCGATCTCCACGGCGCGGCGGGCTTGCGGACCGGCCCATTCCGAGAAGTAGCCGCCCAGCACCGCCACGCGCAAGGCGCCGCCTTCGGCCAGCGTGGGCAGCACGGGAGCGGCCGGGCGCTGCGCGCAGGCGACGTCGTCCGGGTCCGGGCCTTGCAGGGCGTCGTAGGCGGCGGCCAGGTCGCCGGCGCTGGCCGCGAAGGGGCCCAGGTGATCCAGGCTGCCGACGAAGGGGAAGGACCCCGCGCGCGACAGCCGGCCAAAGGTGGGCTTCAAGCCGAACACCCCGCACAGCGAGGCCGGCACGCGGATCGATCCGTTGGTGTCCGAGCCCAGCGTCAGCGGCACCAGTCCGCCGGCCACGGCGGCGGCGCTGCCGCCCGAGGAGCCGCCCGCGATGCGGGTGGGGTCGTGCGGATTGCGGCAGGCGCCGTAGTGCGTGTTCTCGGTGGTAAAGCCGTAGGCGTGCTCGTCCATGTTCAGCGCGCCGACGAGCACCGCGCCGGCTTGGCGCATGCGTTCGACCAGGGCCGCGTCGCGCCGGGCGGGCGGGTTGGAGGCGTTGACGCGTCCGCCCGCCAGCGTGACCTGATCGGCGATGTCGAACAGGTTCTTCACGGCGTAGGGCACGCCGGCCAGCGGCGGCAGCGCTTCGCCGCGGGCGCGGCGCGCGTCGATCGCCGCCGCTTCCTGGCGCGCCCGGTTTTCGGTGACGGCGGTAAAGCAGTTGTAGCGGGGGTCGCGTTCGCGCAGGCGGGCCAGGGTGGCGTCCAGCACCGCCGCGGCGCTGCGTTCGCCGTTGCGGACCTGGCGCGCGATGTCTTGGGCCGGGCCGCTCACGGGCGGAACACCGAGGCGGATTCCAGTTCCACGGGCAGCGGTTCGTCCACAAAGCCCGCCGCGATGTCGTGGATGCGCGAGAACTGCCGCACGACTTCCGCCGTGGTGGACTCGCGCAGGGCGTATCCCGACAGCGCCAGCGCGCTGCGCACGTATTGATCGATGGTTTCCTGGGTCATGGCGGACGCTCCTGAATGGATTACTTGCGCACTTCGCGCTGGAAGATTTCCAGGCTCAGTTTCTTCATCTGGATGAAGCCGGGCTCGGACAGCGTTTCCACCGTGCGGGGGCGGGCGTCGCCGTAGTCCAGGATCTGCGCGACCCGGGTGGGCCGCTTGGTCAGCAGCAGCACCTGGTCGGCCAGGTACACGGCTTCTTCCAGGTCATGCGAGACCAGCAGCATGGTGGTGCCGGTCTGCATGAAGACCTCTTGCAGCTTTTCGCGGATGAAGAGCGTCATCTCGAAATCCAGCGCGGAGAACGGCTCGTCCAGGAACAGCACCTCGGGCCCGGGGGCCAGCGCGCGCATGATGGACGCCGTCTGCTGCTGCCCGCCGGACAGCTCGTAGGGGTAGCGCTTCAGGTCGAACTTGACGTCGAAGGACGCCACCAGCTCGTCGACCCGCGCGTCCACCTCGGCCTTCCCGCGGCCTTCCAGGCGCAGCGGGTAGGCGATGTTGTCGATGGTGCGCAGCCACGGGAACATGGCTTCGCGGTAGTTCTGGAAGACGTAGCCGATCTTGGTCTGCGCCAGCGATTTGCCGTCGAACAGGATCTCGCCCGAATCGATGGGGATCAGGCCGGCGATCATGTTGATCAGCGTGGACTTGCCGCAGCCGTTGGGCCCGAACACCGAAACGATCTTGCCCTTGGGGATGTCCAGGTTGAAGTCTTCGTACAGCGGCCAGCCGGCGAAGTACTTGGTCAGCCCGCGGATCGTGATGTGCGTGCCCAGCGGGCCGGGCTCGAACGGGGCGGTGGCGGGGCCGGGCGCGATGATGGGATTGATGACGGTGGACATTTATCGGCCGCTCCAATGGACCACGCGCTTTTCCAGCACGAGAAAAAGAATGTTCAGCACATAGCCCAGCGCGCCGGCTGCCAGGATGGCGGCGTACATCTCGCGCACGTTCAGCACCTGCTGCGCGTTGATGATGCGGTTGCCCAGCCCGCTGTCGGAGCCGATGAACATCTCGGCCACGATCACGATGACCAGCGCCATCGACACGCCGCTGCGCAGGCCCACGAAGGTGGGCTGCATGCTTTCCCAGATCAGCACGTCCTTGAAGATCTGCCAGCGCGAGGCGCCCATGACGCGCGCCGCCATCACGCGCTGCTTGCGGGCATTGATCACGCCATACGCGCTGTTGAACAGGATCACCAGCACCGCCGCGAAGGCGGCGATGGCGATCTTGTTCATGTCGGTCACGCCGAAGATCATCAGGAACAGCGGGATCAGCGCGGAAGAGGGCGTGGACCGGAAGAAGTCGACCAGGAACTCGACGCTGCGGTAGGCCTTTTCGTTGCTGCCCAGCAGCACGCCCAGCGGCACGCCGATCACGCCCGCGATCAGGAAGGCCTGCAGGGTGCGGTTCAGCGACGACAGGAAGTCGCCCAGCAGCGGCCCGCCCGCCATGCCCTTGACCAGGGCCAAGATGGTGGCGCTGGGCGTGGGCAGCAGCACGGGGCTGACGAGGTTCAGGCGCACCACCAGGTCCCACACTACGAACAGGGCCAGCGGCCCGATCAGGGGCAGGAGGCGCGAGGCGCCGAACTTGCGCGGCGGCTTGGAAACGGGGGCGCCGCTTGCCGTGGTTGCGCTCATGGCTCAGCCCTTGTAGAGCATGGCCGACACATCGACCTTCTGCGCGAAGATGCCCTTTTCGGTGAAGAGGTCGAAGAACTTCTGGAAGTACTGGATATCGCTGGGCGTGAACTCGTTGTGCAGCGTGTAGGCGGCCAGGGGCACTTCCTCGGTCATCGGCCCTTCGATGGCGGTGTAGCCCTTCATGAAGGGGCGCGCCTCTTCGGGCTTGGCGCGGATGAGTTCGATGCCGCGCGCGTACGCGGCGATGAATTTCTTGCTTTCCTCGGGATGCTTTTTCAGGAAGGCGGTCGTCAGCGACGCCGAGCCGCCGAACCACGGCGCCATGGGGTCGCCCAGGACGTACTTGGCGATGACGCCGGTTTCCAGCACGCGGGTGGTGCCGTTCAGGCGGCCCACCGTGCCCGTGGGCTCCAGCGTGTAGCAAGCATCCAACTGGCCGGCGGCAACCGCGGCGACGTGCTGGCTGATCGCCAGCTCGACCACGGTTGCCCCGGTTGCGCCGGCGCGCTCCAGTACTGCTTTGGCCAGCGTGGAGTTCTGGATGCCGGGTCCAGATCCGACCTTTTTCCCCTTGAGGTCTGCTATGGATTTGATGGGACTGTCTTTCGCGACGATGAACTCGTCCAGCACGTTCTTGGCGTTGCTGGGATTGGACGCAAAAATCTTGAACAGGCCGGGCGAGGCGATTTCGCCGATGGCCAGGTTGGCCGAGCCCGTGCCGTTGGCGCTGCCGTCGGCGCGGCCGGCCAGCATGGCTTCCATGACCTGCTGGGCGCCCGCGAACTTCAGCGGCTCGACGTTCAGGCCGGCTTCCTTGAAATAGCCTTTTTCGATCGCCGCATAGAAGGGCAGGCCGGCCGCGACCGGCCAGAAGCCGATGCGGATGACGGGGCCCGATTGCGCGCGCGCCAGGGCCGGCGCGGCCAGCGTCGCGGCGCCCAGCGCGGCTCCCTGGATCAGCCGGCGGCGGGTGGCGTTGAAGGCGTAGGGCGCATTGCGGTTGATCATGTGAGGCTCCTGGGCTGCGAAAGGCGGGGCGCTTGTGGACAAGCTTGCATACCAGTCATCAAGCAAGACCCGTGCCAGCTTGTGCGCGACGCTCCTTCCCCTATGGGCGCGGCCCTTCCCGGCCTCAGCCTGGTGCCGCGCATGAACCACTTTGGTGCACGGCGCACCATTCAAGGGGACATAACCCCGCGGATGCCGCGCCCGGCGGGATGGCGGTAGCATGTCGGCGATGAACACGCGCTTTGTTGAAGCTTTTCTGTGGTCGGCCCGCCTGGGCAGTTTCCGGGCGGCCAGCGACCGCTTGCACATCACCCAGGCGGCGGTGGCGAACCGCATCGCCTCGCTGGAAGAGGACATCGGCGCCCGCCTGTTCGAGCGCGACGCCAAGGAGCTGCGGCTGACCTCCGTCGGCACCCGGCTGCTGGACTACGGCGAACGCTTGCTGGAGATCCGCCAGCAGATCCTGTCGCTAGGCAAGCGCGGCGACGAGGTGTTCGGCCTGGTGCGCATCGGCGCCATCGAAACCGTCGTGCATACCTGGCTGATCGGCTTCCTGACGAACCTGCGGTCCACCTATCCGGGCATCGAGGTGCAGCTGACCTCCGAGACCACGCGCGCGCTGCACCGGGGCTTGCGCGAAGGGACGCTGGACATCGCCTTGCAGACGGACCTGCTGAACGACGCCGGCATCATCAGCACGGCCTGCCTGCCCATGGAGATGGGGTGGGTGGGCCCCGCGGGCGACGAGGAAGCGCTGACGGCGCAACAGCTGCTCAGCGAGCCGGTGCTGACCATGAGCCCGGGATCGCAGCCGCATGAAGCGCTCAAGGCGCTGTACCGGGAGGTCGGCATGCCGCAGGGCAAGGTGCACTGCGTCAGTTCGATCTCCGCGCTGGCGCGGCTGGTGCGCAGCGGGTTTGGCCGCGCGCTGGTGCCGCTGCCGCCCGTCTACGAATACGTGGCGCGCGGCGAAGTGCAGGTGATCCGCAGCGACATGCCGGTGCCGCCCCAGCTGCTGGTGGTGAGCTATCTGGAAAGCACGGGGTCGGACGCCATCAGGCTGGTGGCCGAACTGGCCAGCCGCGCCTCGGATCAGTTCACGGCGTCCGTGGCGGCGCCGCGTTTCGGTTCCGTGCAATAGTGTTATCCCTAGGTCGGCATTCAGTAATTCTGTTGCTGCAAGGAAGAATTACTCGTTTGTCCGCGCCCCGCCCGACGGCTGAAGATTGGACCTTCCGCAAACCAGGGAATGTCCTCGCTTCCGCTTATGAGCCCGCACCACGAATCCACTCTTGCGCCCAATGGCCTGCTGTTCGTCGCCTCTGACGTAGACGCCGCCGACGAGGCCGATTTCAACCGCTGGTACGACCGCGAACACGTCGAGGAGCGCGTGCGCATCCCTGGCTTCCTGTCGGGCGCGCGCTACCTGTCCAAGGAGGGCGGCCGCAAGTACCTGGGCCTGTACCGCACCCAATCGCTGGCCGCCTTCGCCACGCCCGACTACCGCGCGGCCTTCGAGCGCCAGACGCCGTGGTCCGTGGCCAACCTGGACCGCATGCGCGATCCGATGCGCCGGGTGTGCGCCGTCGAGGCCGTGACCGGCTTCGGCAGCGGCAGCCAGCTCGTGGTCCTGCCGCTGACGGCGGCGACTGAAGCCACGGCCGCCGACGCCGCGGCCCTGATCGCCCGGGCGCGCAAGCTGGGCGCCGAACTGGCCGAGGCGGACGGCTTCGTCCAGTCCTATCTGCTGGTGCCCGATGCCGCGCTCAGCACGCCGCTGCCGCGCGAATCCACCGAAAACCGGGTGCTGGCCCCCTTGTTCGTCGTGGAGGCCAGCACGGCGCCCGCCGCGCTCGCGCTGCGCGAGCTTGCGGCCGGTGCCTTCAACGCCCGCCCGTCCGAAGCCTGGCTGCTGGAGCTGGGCTGGAAACTGGCCGCGTCGGACCTGCGCTGAGCAGCTGGCGGCATCACTCATTACCTACAGGGGAATTCCATGGCTGAAGAAACGTTGTACGACGGCGCGGCCGTCAAGACCGCGGCGGCGCCGGACAAGATGCGGCGGCTGGCCTTGGCCAGCTCGGTCGGCACCACGCTGGAGTGGTACGACTTCACGATCTACAACCTGATGGCGGCGCTGGTTTTCAACGCCATCTTCTTTCCGTCCTTCGATCCGCTCACGGGCACCATCCTGGCGTTCTCGACCTATGCCGTGGGGTACATCTCGCGGCCGCTGGGCGGCTTCGTATTCGGCCATCTGGGCGACCGGATGGGGCGCAAGTTCGTCCTGGTCGCGACGCTCGTCATCATGGGGATTTCGACGGGGCTGATGGGCCTGCTGCCCACCTATGCGTCCTGGGGCGTGTGGGCGCCGGTGGCGCTGGTGGCCTTGCGCTTCGTGCAGGGCGTGGCCCTGGGCGGCGAATGGGCGGGCGCGGTGCTGCTGTCGATGGAGCACGGCAAGCCGGACCAGCGCGGGCGCAATGCGTCGTTCACGCAGGTGGGCCCGTCCTGCGGCACGCTGATCGGCACCGGCTTCATCGCCCTGGTGTCCGCCTTCCTCAGCCCGGAAGACTTCCAGGCCTGGGGCTGGCGCTTGCCGTTCGTCTCCAGCGTGGCGCTGGTGCTGTTCGGGCTGTGGCTGCGCCGCGGCGTCGAGGAAACGCCCGTGTTCCTGGAAATGGAGAAAAAGCGCGAAACCGCCAGCACGCCCATCAAGGAAGTGCTGGGCCAGCACTGGCGGCAACTGCTGGTCGCCGGCGGTTCCCGCATCGGCTCGGACGTGCTGTACGCGCTGGTGGTCGTGTTCACGCTGACGTATGTGACGACGGTGCTGCACCTGTCGCGGCCCATGGCGCTCACCGCCACCATGCTGGGCGCCGCGCTGAATGCGATCGCCGTGCCGCTGTGCGGGCATCTGTCGGACAAGATAGGGCGGCGTCCGGTGTATCTGGCCGGCGCGGTCCTGGGCATGATCTGGGCGTTCGTGTTCTTCGTGCTGATGGATACCGCGCATCCCATCGCCATCTGCGCGGCGGTCGTGGTGGGGCTGCTGATCCACGCGCTGATGTACGGCCCGCAGGCAGCCTTTGTCACCGAGCAGTTCCCGGGTCGCGTGCGCTACGCCGGTTCGTCCCTGGCCTACACGCTGGCCGGCATCGTCGGCGGCGGGTTCGCGCCGCTGATCATCGCCAGCCTGTTCAAGTCCTGGGAGTCGACCTTTGCGATTTCCCTGTACGTGGCGGCGGCGCTGGCGGTGACCGCCGTGGCCGTGCTGGCCGCCCGCGAGACGGCCAAGTCCCCGCTGCAGCGGTAAAGCGGCAAGGCCGTAATGCGCAGGCCCGCCGCCGCCGCGGCGGGCCTGCGTTCAGTTGGCCTCTGGAGCGAACTTCTTCACCAGCACCGCCCACTTGTCGTGTTCGCGCTTGATGAAGGCGGCGAATTGCGCGGGCGTGCCGCCGACCGGCTCGGCGCCCTCGCGCAGCATCTGTTCATTGAGCGCCGGCAGGGTGGCGTTGACTTCGCGGTTGACGATGTCCACCACCTGCTGCGGCGTGCCCTTGGGCGCGAAGAACCCGAACCACGAGCCCGCATCGAAGCCGGGATAGCCCGATTCGGCGATGGTGGGCAATTCGGGCAGGGTCGCCGACCGCTGCGAGGTGCTGACCGCCAGGGCGCGCAGCTTGCCGGAACGGATGTGCCCGATCACCGACGGAATGGTGGCGAACATGAAGTCGATGCGACCGGCCAGCAGGTCGTTGACGGCGTCCGCGCCCTTGTACGGCACGTGCGTGGCGTTCACGTTCAGCTCGTCCATCAGCATGTAGCTCGACAGGTGCGAGGAGGTGCCCACCCCGGTGGAGCTGTAGTTGAGCTGGCGGGCGGTCTTCACATACTTCAGGAAGCCCTGGATGTCCTTGGCGGGCGAGGAGGGCGGCACCACCAGCACATTGGGCACGGTGGCGATCTGCACCATCGGCACCAGATCGGTCAGCGGGCTATAGGGCAGCTTGTTGAGCGACGGGTTGACGGCGATGGGGCCGACCGAGTTGACGATCAGCGTGTGGCCGTCCGGCGCGGAGCGCACCACGAATTCGGTGCCGATGTTGCCGCCGGCGCCGGGCTTGTTTTCAACGACGAAGGGCTGGCCGAGCTTCTGCGTCAGGGTGTTGGTGACGCTGCGCGTGAGGGTGTCGGTGGTGCCGCCGGGCGAGAACGCCACGATGACCTTCACCGGCCGGTCGGGATAGTCCGCAGCGCTGGCCGGGGCGGTACAGGCGCCAGCCAGCGCTGCGAAAGCGAGCAAGGCTCGGGCAGTATTCATGATGTCTCCTCGCGTGGGTGTTGTCGTGTCGTTGTTGGCGCCGTGCCGCCACGCCGGCCGGCGCCTGGAAAAGCAAAAGGCTCAGTCGCGGTATCCCGGATCAAGCCGGTCGAGCTTGCGCAGCAGGGCGGGCCACTCCATCACGCCATAGGGGCGCCGCGTGCCGGGCTGGTAGTTGTTCCAGGTTTCTTCAAGCACCGGCCGCGCCACGGCTTGCAGCGCCGCGCCCGTGGCCATGGCCGCGAGCTGGGAGCGGCAGGCCAGTTCCAGCCGGTGCATCCAGTTGAATGCCTCGCCCACGGTGCGGCCCACGGTCAGCGCGCCGTGGTTGCGCAGGATCAGCGCTTCGCCCTGGCCCAGGTCCTGCAGCAGCGATGCCTGTTCGTCCGTGCCCAGCACCACGCCCTGGTAGTCGTGATAGCCGATCTTCAGGAAGCGCATGGCGGTCTGGGTCAGGGGCAGCAGCCCGCATTCCAGCGACGAGACGGCCATCGACGCCCAGCTGTGCGTATGGATGACGCAGTCCACGTCATGGCGGTGGGCGTGCACCGCGCTGTGGATCACGTAGCCCGCCTTGTTGATGCCGTAGTCCAGGTCGCCGAAATCGGGCTTGGCGAGGATGGTGCCGTCCAGGTCGACCTTGATCAGGCTGGAGGCGGTGATTTCCTCGTACATCATCCCGTAGGGGTTGATGAGGAAGGCGTTGTCTTCGCCGGGCACGCGCGCCGAGATGTGGTTGGCCATCATGTCGGCCATGCCGTAGATCTCGACCAGCCGGTAGCAGGCGGCCAGGTCCACGCGGGCCTGCCATTCCTGTTCGGAACATTGCGGCCGCATGGAGGAAATGCCCAGCTGCCCCGGGCGTCGGGAGTGTGTAGTCATCGGATTTCGTGAAGGTCAGTCGCCGCCGCACCACGCGGTGGCGTCCATCACGGTCAATCTATCCGTCTGGTTCGCGGCCGCCTAGGCATGGCGGGGACATGGGGGCATCACGAATCCAGAAGGGTGGCCCCGGGCCAGCCGCCGTGGCGCACCAAGGCGCGCATGACGTCCAGCAGCACCACGCGCGCGGCCAGGGCGGCGGGCGACAGCTCATCGTCGCTGATGCAGTAGATCTGGTTGCGCCGGAACAGGTAGGGGTCGTCGATGGGGTGCATGCTCAGCAGCCCGGACTCCACGCGGGCCACGGCGGCGCCGGGCTGGATGGTGGCGATGGGGTTGGCCTGCACCAGATCCATCAGCGTGGTCAGGCCGTCCACCTCGACGCCGATCCAGGGCTCGATGCCGGCGCGCTCGAAGGCCGCCTCGACCCATGCGCGCAGCCCGTGCGCCTTGCTGGTGACCGCCAGCGGCAATCCGGCCAACTGCTCCACGCGGGCGGGCTCGCCGTCGGCCAGGGCGATCATGCCGCGCGGCGCCAGCAGGAACAGCCTTTCGTCCAGCACCGGTATCACGCTGCGGCCCTGCGCGCTGTCGTTCTGGAACAGCACGGCCAGGTCCAGGCGCCGGGCATTGAGCAGTTCGCCCAGGTTGCCGGAAAGCCCCTCGACCAGATGCAGGCGCACGTTCGGATAGCGTTCGGTCATGGCGGCGTAGAAGGGGCGGGCCAGCATCGAGGCGGTGGTGGGGGCGAACCCCACGCTCACCATGCCCGCCATGCGGGCCTCGCGCGCGGCCGCCACGGCGTTCTCCGCGTGCCGCAGCGTCAATTGCGCCTGGCGCAGGAAGGCGGTTCCGGCCGGGGTGGGCACGACGCCCGTGGGACTGCGCGTCAGCAGCCGGGTCGCCAGCTCGCTTTCCAGCCGGCTGATCTGCTGGCTTAGCGCCGAGGCGACCACGCCCAGTTCGCGCGCCGCGCGGCCGATGCTGCCCAGTTCGGCGACGCGGACGAAATAGCGGAGTTGGCGGAGTTCCATGGGGCGGCGCGAGAGTCGAAAAAAAAAGGGCGGGATGGCCGGTGCAGCCTCGCCGCAGCATACTTTCCTATTCAAAAAATTGTCAGCTATCTGAATTCCGCCTGAATCCCAAACGAAAATTGTTTACACTCGCATCCACAAAATTTCAAGTCGGAACGGACCGCCGCGGGGGCGGGCCCCGTTCGCATTACGGGAGAAAGTCGATGCGCAAGTTGCTATTGGGTGCGGTGCTGGCCGCCGCGGTGTTCGGCGGAACGGCGCACGCCGCGGCCGAACCGAAGGCGGTGGTCGCCACCTATTCGGACCTGGCGCTGGCCGGCTACGAAGATTCGCTGACCTCGGCCAAGAAGCTGCGCGACGCCATCAACGCCCTGATCGCCAAGCCCAGCGCCGAAACGCTGAAGGCCGCGCGCGAGGCGTGGCTCGTGGCGCGCGTGCCCTATCAGCAGACCGAGGCCTACCGCTTCGGCAATCCCATCGTCGACGACTGGGAAGGCCGCGTGAACGCCTGGCCGCTGGATGAAGGCCTGATCGACTACGTCGACGCCTCCTACGGCACGGAGAACGACGAAAACGCCTACTACGCCGTCAACGTCATCGCCAACTCCAAGATATCGGTGGGCGGCAAGACTGTCGACGTCAGCAAGATCACCCCCGAGCTGCTGTCCGAAGTGCTGCACGAGGCCGATGGCAACGAAGCCAACGTGGCCACGGGCTACCACGCCATCGAATTCCTGCTGTGGGGCCAGGACCTGAACGGCTCCGGCCCCGCGCCCGCGGACCGCAAGGGCACGCCGCAGGAGCGCCATTCCGGCAACCGTCCCTACACGGACTTCGATCCCAAGCAATGCACCGGCGGCCATTGCGAACGCCGCATTGAATTCCTGAAGGCCGTGACGGACCTGCTGGTGACTGATCTGGAAGAAATGGTGGGCAACTGGAAGAAAGACGGCGCCGCGCGCAAGGCGGTCGAGGAAGATCCCAAGGCGGGCCTGATCGCCATGCTGACCGGGCTGGGCAGCCTGTCGTACGGCGAACTGGCGGGCGAGCGCATGAAGCTGGGCCTGATGCTGCACGACCCCGAGGAAGAGCACGACTGCTTCTCGGACAACACGCACAACTCGCACTACTACGACCAGATCGGCATCCGCAACGTCTACCTGGGCTCCTACACGCGCATCGACGGCAAGCAGGTCTCGGGCGCGAGCCTGTCGGAACTGGTCAAGGCCAAGGACGCCAAGCTGGACGCCGAAGTGCGCGCCAAGCTGGACGCCACCGTCGCCGCCATGCAGGCCATGAAGACGCGCGCCGAGACGGTCGAGACCTACGACCAGATGATCGCGGACGGCAACAAGGAAGGCAACGCCGTGGTGCAGGCCGCCATCGACCGCCTGGTCGACCAGACGCGCAGCCTGGAGCGCGTGATCACGCTGCTGGAATTGGGCAAGGTTGCCATCGAAGGTTCCGACAGCCTGGATAAACCCGACGCCGTATTCAAGTGAAACTCGTATTAGCCGCCATACTGGCGGCGTCGGCCCACGCCGGCGCCGCCGCCGCACCCGCAGCGCCCGGCGGGCGTGACGACCTCACGCCCGAAGATCAAAAGCGCGTCACCGCCATCACGGCGCCCACCCGCGACTTCTCCAAGGTGGAAACCTTCGAGACCATGCAGGCAGGCGCCGCCACGACCAACAAGCTCATCAACGCCGACATCTTTTCCCAGCCGTCGGCCAACATGAGCTTCGAGGGGCGCCAGGAGTTCCAGGTCGGCAACGGCCTGTTCCGCAAGGACTGGGTCTCCGCGCCCGCGTCCACGCAGGCGTCCGACGGCCTGGGGCCGCTGTTCAACGCGCGCTCCTGCCAGGCCTGTCATACCAAGGACGGACGCGGCACGGTGCCCGGGTTCGATCCCCTCGAACGCACGGACGCCGTGGCGCTGCTGCTGCGCCTGGCCGTGCCGGCCGGCCCCGACCGGGGGCACCCCAAGCTTGCCGCCAAGGACATCGCGGCCTTGCCCGAACCCGTCTACGGCGTGCAGCTGCAGAACTTCGCGGTGGCCGGCCTGCCCGCCGAAGGCCGCATGGAGATCGAATACGAGCCGGTCCCGGTGGCGCTGAACGGGGGCGAAACGGCCACCTTGATGAAGCCCACCTACCGCATCGAGAACCTGGGCTACGGCCCGATGCGCGCCGACACGCAGATTTCTCCGCGCCTGGCGCCGCCCATGATCGGGCTCGGCCTCCTGGAATCCATCCACGAGGCCGACATCCTGGCCAACGTGGGGGCGGACAAGCGCGACGGCATCGTCGGCAAGGCCAACTGGGTCACCGATGCGCGCACCGGCGCGCGCGTGCTGGGCCGCTTCAACCTGAAGGCCGGGCAGCCCACGGTGGAGCAGCAGAGCGCCGCCGCCTTCTCCAATGACATGGGGCTGTCCACGCCCTTGTTCCCCAAGCATTCCGGCGACTGCACCCCCGCGCAGAAGCAATGCCTGGACATGCCGCACGGCGCCCAGCCACGCTTTGGCCCCGAGGAAGTGCCGGCCAAGCTGATGGACTTCGTCACCATCTATTCCACCAATCTGGCCGTGCCGCTGCGGCGCGACGCCGACGACGCGCGCGTGCTGGCCGGCAAGAAGCTGTTCTACGAAGCCAATTGCGTCGCCTGCCACGTGCCCAAGTACGTGACGAGCCGCAACGCCAAGCAGCCCGAGCATCGTTTCCAGCTCATCTGGCCCTACACCGACATGCTGGTGCACGACATGGGCGACGATCTGGCCGACGGCGTGACCGACGGCGAGGCCAATGGCCGCGAATGGCGCACGCCGCCGCTGTGGGGCATCGGCCTGACCAAGACCGTGAACCCCAACGCCACCTGGCTGCATGACGGACGCGCCCGCAGCCTGCTGGAAGCCGTGCTGTGGCACGGCGGCGCGGCCCAGCCGGCGCGCGACCGCGTCGTGGCGATGACGCCCGAAGAGCGCGCCGACCTGATCCGCTTCCTGGAGTCCCTGTGATGGCCCGACAAGCCAAGCGTGTGTTCAAACAAGCCGCGGCCGCGGCGCTGCTGCTGGCGGCGCCGCTGGCCGCGTGGGCCGAACTGCCCGCCGACCTGGGCGAGCGCCTGGCGCGCGACTACGCCCGGCCCGCCGTGGCGACGATGACGGACGCCGCGACGGCGCTCGACAAGGAGCTGGGCGGCTGGTGCGCCAAACCCGATCCGGCGGGCGCGGCCCGCGTCGGCGAGGCGTTCACGACGCTGGCGCTGGCCTGGTCCGGCGTGGAAATCCTGCGCTTCGGGCCGCTGGTGCAGGCCAACCGCTTCGAACGCCTGGCGTTCTGGCCCGATACCCGCGGCGTCATGCCCAAGCAGGTGCAGGCGCTGATCGCGGCCAAGGACGAGGACCTGCTCAAGCCCGGCGCGCTGGCCGGGCGCAGCGTGGCGGTGCAGGGGCTGCCCGCCCTGGAATATGTGCTGTATGGCGAACCGGCCCTGCTCAAGCAGACCGGCGCCCCGGCGTTCGCCTACGCTTGCGGCTACGCCCGCGCGCTGGCGGCCAACGTCGCGGGGATCTCGCGCGACGTGGGCGCAGCCTGGAGCGCGAAGGGCGAGTTCGGCCGGCAATTCGCCAGGCCGCAGGCGGGCAACGACCTCTATCGCGATCCGCAGGAAGTGGCGGCCGAGGCCATGAAGGCGCTGTCCACCGGATTGCAGTTCGCCCGCGACGTGAAGATCCTCCCCGTGCTGGGCGACACGCCCGAAGCGGCGCGGCCCAAGCGGGCGGCGTTCTGGCGCAGCAACCTGTCCACGCGGCTGCTGGCGGCCAACCTGGATGGCCTGAAGGCCTTCTACCAGGCGGGCGGCTATCCTTTGCCCGCGGGTGGCGAATGGATCGACGTGTCCGTGCGCGGCGAGCTGGCCAGCGCCGCGCAAACGCTGCAAGCCGTGCCGGTTCCGCTGGATAAGGCGCTGGCGGACGAAGAAGGGCGCCGCCTGCTGCTCCTGGCGTCTCTGACCATCAAGAACGCCAAGGCCATCGTCGACCAGGACCTGGCGCCCGCGCTGGGCGTCACCATCGGATTCAATGCGCTCGATGGCGATTGACCGGCGCCGCTTCCTGTCGCTGGCGGCCGCCTTGGGACTGTCGCCCGGCGCGGCGCGGGCGGTCCTGCCCGCCGACGGCGGGCTGCTGTACCTGAGCGCGCGCAAGCGCGGCGGGCGCGACGAGGCGGTGCTGCTGGACGAGGCCGGCCGCGACCGGCTGGCGATCCCCATGCCCGCGCGGGGCCACAGCTTTGCGATCGACCCCGCCGGCCAGCGCGCCGTCGTGTTTGGCCGCCAGCCGGGTTTCTTCGCCCTGGGGTTTTCGTTGCGCGGCGGCGAGCCCGTGGCGCTGCCCATGCACGAAGAGCGCCATTTCTTCGGGCATGGGGCGTACGTGGACGGCGGCCGCCTGCTGGCCGCCACCGAGAATGATTTCGAGGCGGGGCGGGGCGTGCTGGGGCTGTACGACGCCACGCCCGGCGGCGGGTATCGGCGCGTCGGCGAATTCGACACCGGCGGCATCGGCCCGCACGAGGTCGTGCTGATGCCCGACGGCAAGACGCTGTGCGTGGCCAACGGCGGCATCCTCACGCACCCGGACTACGGCAAGCTGGAACTGAACCTGGACACGATGCGGCCGTCCCTGGCCTATATCGACGCGGCCAGCGGCCAGCTGCTGGAAAAGGTGGAGCTCGCGCCCGAGCTGCATCGCCTGTCGATCCGCCACCTGGCGCTGGCGGCCGACGGCTGCGCCTGGTTTGGCTGCCAGTACATGGGGCCGGCCGCCGACCGTCCGGCGCTGGTGGGCCGGCACCGGCGCGGCGCGGCGCTGGAACTGTTCGAAGGACCGCCCGAGACGCTGCGCAACATGCGCAACTATGTGGGCTCGGTGACGGTCGACGCGGCGGGCGGCATCGTCGCAACCTCCAGCCCCGTGGGCGGGCAGGTGATCTACTGGGATACGGCGAGCGGACGCTGCCTGGGCGTTACCCAGCTTGCCGACGGCTGCGGCGTGGCGCCTGCTCCGCAGGCGGGCTTCCTGGTGAGCAGCGGCCTGGGGGCCATGCTGCGCACGGATGCCGCAGGGCTGGAAAAACCGGTGCTGCCGCCGTCGCGCGAACTGTCCTGGGACAATCATTTCCGCGTCGTCGCGTCCTAGCGCCGCGTCCTTACAAAGCCTGACACAACGGGGCCGCGATGCGGCCCTGTGCACATTGCGCATCTGATACAGTTTTCGGTCGCTTTTTTTTGCAGGAGGTTCCATGGAAGAAGCCGTAAAAGAATTTAATGTCTGGGCTCCCAGGCTGATGGATATGGGCGTCAATCTGCTCGTTGCGCTGCTGATCCTGGTCATCGGCTGGTGGGTGTCGTCCCTGCTGGGCAACTGGGTCCGCCGGGCCGCGACGCGCTCCAGCAAGGTCGATCCCACCATCGTGCCCATGTTCTACAGCACCGTGGTCTGGTCGGTGCGGATCTTCACGGTGATCGCCGTGCTGGCGCGCTTCGGGGTGCAGACCGCCAGCCTGATCGCCGTCCTGGGCGCCGCCGGCCTGGCGGTCGGCCTGGCCTTGCAGGGCACGCTGCAGAACATCGCGGCGGGCATCATGCTGCTGATGCTGCGTCCCATCCGCGCGGGCGAATACGTGGCGCTGAGCACCGGGGCGGACGGCACGGTCGAAGAGGTCGGCCTGTTCCTCACGCGCCTGATCCAGGGGGACGGCATCCATCTGACGCTGCCCAACAGCACCGTCTGGAACGCCACCATCACCAACTACAGCCGCAACAAGACGCGCCGCCTGGATATTCCGGTGCCGGTGCGCTATGGCGACGACCTGGATGTGGTCGTGGCCAAGCTGCAGGAAATCGTGGATTCGCGGCCCGATGCGCTGAAGGATCCGGCGCCGCAGGTGAAGGTGTTCGAATACAAGGAAAACGGCGTCATCGTGAACGTGCGCGTGTGGGCCGAAGCCAGCAATTATTGGGACCTTCGCTGGGGCCTGTACCAGCAGATCCGCGGCAGCCTGGAAGAGGCGGGCTTCCAGCCGCCGATCCCGCTGCGCGAGATCCAGAACCCCAAGGCAGGGGCGGCCGCGACCTGAGCGCGGGCCTTCGCGGGCATGAAAAGGGCGCCCCGCGGGGCGCCCTTTTTTCCTCTGCCGCGGCGGGCGCTCAGGCCTGCACGGACAGGCGGGCCAATTCGGCCTTGATCCAGCCGGCGATCTCGCGCTGGCGCTGCGCCGGCATGCGGTCGATGATGGCCGTGACGCTGACGGCCAGCAGCGGCGCGCCTTGCGCGTCCAGCAGCGCGCAGCCCACGCCGAGCGCGCCGCGCACCGCATGGTTGCCCACCACCGAGTACCCGCGGGCTCGGGTGTTTTCGATCAGGCGGTACATTTCCTGCGGCGTCATGCCGCCGTATTCGTCCAGCCTGCCGGAGTTGCGTTCGACGATGCCGCGGGCCAGGTCGTCGGGCAGGGCGGCAAGAAGCGCCATGCCGCCCGATCCCACGCCCAGCGGCTGCCGCTTGCCGGCGTAGGTGGCCAGTATCTGCACGGGGTAGCTGCCGATCTCCCGGTGCAGGCTGATCGAGTCGTCTTCTTCGCGCACCACCAGGAACACGGCGTCGCCGGTCCGGTCGGCCAGGCGGCGCAACACGGGCAGCAGCTGGCGCACGCGCGGATCGCGCGAACGCGTGTCCGGGTCCACCGCAAGCTGGGCGCGGTACTTCTTGGTGCCCGTCACCGGCAGCACCAGCCCGGCGTCGAGCAGGGCGGCCAGCAGGCGATAGATAGTGGGGCGCTGTATGCCCGTCAGGCGGGCAATATCGGTCACGCTCAGGCCGTCGGGTCCCTGGTCGCGCAGGGCGGCCAGGACGGCCAGTCCGCGCCGCAATGTGCGTGGGCCTGCGGCCGCGGCATCGCTGTCTTGCATGCAAATCTCTGAGAACTATGGGGTTATCACGGAACGGTCAAGGGAAAACCATTGTCCGTAGCGTGGACTCTACCTTGATGTAATCCGTGTGTATAGCTCAAAATGCAGCATCCAATAATTCGAATCGTCCATCTAATGGACAGTACCTGCACGGAGACACTATGACTACAGGTCAAAAGCCTGGCCTGCGGCGCCTCGCCGCCACCCTTCTGGCCACCGCCGCAAGCGCATTTGCCATGGGTTCCGCCCATGCCGCCTATCCCGACAAGCCCGTCCGCATCGTGGTCGGTTTTTCCGCCGGCGGCACCACCGACGTGATCGCCCGCATCATGGCCAAGGAGCTTACCGAGACCCTGGGCCAATCGTTCGTGGTCGAGAACAAGCCCGGCGCCGGCAGCAACATCGCCACCGACCAGGTCCTGCGCGCCGCGCCTGACGGCTACACGCTGCTGTTCGTGGCCGTGACCAGCGCCATCAACCAGACGCTGTACAAGAACGTCACGTTCGACCTGACCAAGGACTTCGCGCCCGTGGCCCTGGGCGCCAAGGTGCCCAACATCCTGGTCGTGAACCCGCAAGTGCCCGTGAAGTCGGTGCAAGAGCTGGTCGACTACGCCAAGAAGAACCCCGGCAAGCTGGCGTTCGCCTCGTCCGGCAGCGGCACGTCCATCCACATGGCGGGCGAGCTGTTCAAGATGAAGGCGGGCATCGACGTGCTGCACGTGCCCTACAAGGGCAGCGCCCCGGCCATGACCGACCTGATCGGCGGCCAGGTGCAGTTCATGTTCGACAACATGCCGTCGGCCTGGCCGCACGCCCAGTCGGGCAAGCTGCACGCCCTGGCCGTGACGACCAGCGAACGCTCCAAGAGCGCTCCGGACCTGCCCACGATGAAGGAATCGGGCTTCACCGATTTCGACGTCTCGTCATGGTTCGGCCTGCTCGCGCCGGCCGGCACCCCGCCGGAAGTGGTGAACAAGCTGAACGCCGCCATGCAGCAAGCGCTGGACAAGGCCTCCGTGCAGACCAGCTTCGAAAAGCTGGGCGCCGTGGGCGTGAAGACCACGCCGGCGGAATTCGGCCAGTTCATCAAGTCCGAAGTCGAAGGCTGGGCCCCGGTGGTCAAGGCCTCGGGCGCCAAGGTGGATTGATCTTCGGTTCCCCGGCGGCATGCCGCCGGGACATCGATGCGCGAGGGACGGGCGATGCCCGTCCCTTTTTTTTGCCGCCGGCATGGAGCGCAGGTGTCTGACACCCTTGAAGCGGCGCAGGTGTCTGACGCCCTTGAAGCGCCCGTCCACGCGCGGGTGTCAGACACCGGGGTCGGGTGCACTTTTTTTTCGCCGCAGGCATGAAGCGCAGGTGTCTGACACCCTTGAAGCGCTCGTTCAGGCTGAAGTCCGTCCCGCACGGGTGTCAGACACCGGGGACTGGTGTCTGACACCGGGGCGCGCCGGCGCTAGTCTTTCCGCCTTGTCTTGGCGAGCATCGCCGTGCAGACGCCGCGCATCATGTCGACCTCGTCGCGGGTCAGGGACAGCCGCGAGTACAAGTGCCGCATGCGCGGCATCAGCTTCTTGGGGTGGGCCGGATCCAGGAACTGCACGCCGATCAGCGCTTCTTCCCAGTGCGCAAGGAAAGCCTGGACCGCTTCGCTGGACGCCGGCTCCGCGCCGCGCGAGGGCTCCTGGGCGGTCGAGGCGGGCAACAGGGCGGCGCCCTGGTCCACCAGCAGCGCGTAGCGCAGCTCCCAGGCGGCCAATTGCAGCGCCTGGGCGACGTTCAGCGAGCTGTACTCGGGGTTGGCAGGGATGTGGCAAATACGATGGCACAGCGCGATCTGGGCGTTCGTAAGCCCTGCGCGCTCGGTGCCCAGCACCACGGCGGCCACGCCCTCGGCGGTTTCGGCCAGATGGGAGCAGGCCAGATCGGCCGCCTGGCGGATATCGCAGGGCGGAGGGCCCAGGTCGCGCACGCGGGCGGTCAGGGCGAAGGCCAGGGTGACGGGGGCCAGCGCCTCTTCGAGCGAACCGTAGATCCGGGCGTTTTCCAGCACGTCCAGGGCGCCGCTGGCCAGCGCCACGGCCTCCGGCTGGCTGGTTACATCCGGGAACTTGGGCTCCACCAGGACCAGCTCGGAGAAGCCCATCGTCTTGATCGCGCGGGCCGCCGAACCGACGTTTCCGGGGTGGCTGGGGTTCACCATTACGAAGCGAACACGTGAAAATGCTTGAGTCATTTAAAATGGCACGTTTGGCTTAGTGCCTTCCTGGTTTTTTGGGTCGATTTCCCCGGTTGGGGCAACGGCGGACCCGGGGGGCGGCAAGCGGCCTACCATCAAGCCAACTCATCGCATTCGTACGGAATTTTATGCACCCGATGCTCAATATCGCCATCAAGGCGGCCCGGCGTGCCGGCACCATTATTAACCGTGCCAGCATGGATTTGGAACGACTCAGCGTGGCTCGCAAGGGGCCGCGCGATTATGTCACGGAAGTCGATCGCGCCGCCGAGGAGTCCATCGTCGAAACGCTGCATGCCGCTTACCCGGACCATGCCGTGCTGGGCGAGGAATTCGGTCTGCAAGGTCCGGACCAGGCCGAGTTCCAGTGGATCATCGATCCCCTGGACGGCACGACGAACTTCATCCACGGCCTGCCCAACTACGCCGTGTCGATCGCGCTGACGCAGCGCGGCCAGGTCACGCAGGCGGTCATCTATGACCCGTCGCGCAACGAACTGTTCACGGCCAGCCGCGGCAGCGGCACCTTCCTGAACGACCGCCGCGTGCGCGTCTCGGGCCGCACCCGCTACCACGACGCGCTGCTGGGCGCCCACTGGCCCAACACCAGCGATCCGGAAACGGGCTCGCAGCGCTTTCGCCAGATGGCCGAAGGCGCCACCGGGGTGCGCCGCCTGGGCTCGACCGTGCTGGACCTGGCCTACGTGGCCACGGGCCGCCTGGACGGCTTCTGCGGCGTGGGCCTGAAGCCCTGGGACCTGGCTGCGGGCAGCCTGATGGTCCTGGAAGCCGGCGGCCTGGTCGCCGACTTCGACGGCGAGCAAGGCTGGATGGACAGCGGCAACGTGCTGGCCGCCAGCCCGAAGATCTTCACGCAGATGCTGTCCGCGCTGAATTCGCCCCCGGCCGCGTAAAGTCCACGCGCGCAAAAAGAAACCGGCCATCTGGCCGGTTTTTTTCTGCCCCGCGATGACGTTCAGGCGCCGCCCGCCTGCGCGACGAGGCGGCCGTCCGGCAGCACCATCCAGGCGTTCAGCCCCAGGCTGCGCACGATCTTCTGCGTGTCTTCCAGGGGCATGTGCGAGAAGGCCGTGGACAGCGCGTCCGCGGCGGTCGCGGTAGGCGCCATGACGGATACGCTGCGATAGCGCGGGCGCGCCAGGCCGCTGCGCGGGTCGAACAGATGCGAGAACCTGCCCGCCGCGTCCAGCGGGGTGCCATAGGCGCCCGAGGTCGCCAGGGCCTGATTGGCGAGCGGCACCTGCGCCAGGATCTGCTCGGGCGCCAGGGGATCGGCCAGCCCGACCTTCCAGCCGATGGGGCGGGCGGAGGGATCCAGGCCGCGTATCTCGCCCATGTCGATCAGGGCCCGCGCAAGGCCCGCGTTCCTGAACAGTTCCGTCACCCGGTCGGTGATGTAGCCCTGGGCGATGCCGTTGAGCGTTACCGCCATGCCCGGGCGCATCTGGATGCGCTGGGCATCGAGCTCCACTGCCTGGCAGGAAACGTGCGCCAGCGCCTGCGCCACCGCAGCAGCCGGCGGGCCGGCCGGGTCCGCGCCCGGCCGGGCGAAATGCTCCGCATACAGGCGCCACAGCGGCTGCACGGTCGGATCGAACAGGCCGCCCGTCAGCGCGGCGTAGCGCCGGCTTTCGCTCAGCAGGCGCAGCAGGTCGGAAGGCGGATCCTCCAGGAATCCCTGGCGGTTCAGGATCGCCAGCGCGCTGTCGTCCCGGTACAGGCTGAATATGCCTTCCAGGCGGCGCAGTTCCTGCAGCGCCCGGGCAATCAGTGCCTCGGCGGCCTGCCGGTCGGGGTGGTAGAGCCGCAGTTCCGCGTCCGCGCCCAGGGCCGCGCCCCGCCAGGTGGTGGGGGCGATGGCGGCATGCGCGCGCCGCAGGCCGGAAGTGAGCGCCAGCGCGGATGACGCGGCGACGATGCCGATGAAGCGGCGGCGGGCGGGATTGGTCATGGCGATTTGCAGTGATGAAGGGTGAGAGGGGCGGCGCGCTCCGCGCTATTGGGCAAAGACATAGTCTTCCGGCATGTCGGGGAAGCTCACGACCCGGCCGCCGTGGGCCTGGGCAAAGGCCAGCGCCCGGGTCCGGTCGGAAAACGGCATGGCGTCCTCGGCGCCCATGCCGCCGATGAAGCCGCCGCCGATCACGTAGAAGGCCTGCTTCGCGTCGATCCAGGACGCGGGGTCCGCCGCGCCGTCCGGCCCCGCGGCGGCCATGTCGTTGACGTAGATGATGCTGATGCCCTTGGGCTCTTCGGGCAGCAGCGTGTAGGCGAACACCTGTTTGATGGACGAGAACCACACCGGCGCGGGGCGTCCCTTGACGAAGATCTGGCCCTTGGGCCCGGCGTGGTCCTGCAGCGCCATGCCGCAGTAGTGGCCCACGGCTTCGGCGGTGACCGCCTGCGGCGCGGGAATCCCGGCACGCGGATCGTCGTTGCCGCAGGCGGCAAGCGCCAGCAGGAAGGCCAGGGTCCAGGCCATGCGCGCGGGCCTCATAGCTGCTTCCTTCTGAAGAACACCGACGCGAGCAGGAACGGAATGGCGATCCACAGCAACTGCGCCGCCACCAGCAGCGGCACGGGCAGCCTGGCCTGGTCGCTCACGCCCGCCATGCCCGCGTACATCGAGATGTTCTCGAAGCCGGTCAGGTTCAAGAGCCGGTACACGTCCGACGGGTTGGCCAGCAGCAGCGCATTGAGCAGGCCCGGCGTTACGTGGCGGCCCTGGTCGGCGGCCAGCACGCCGAGCAACCCCATGTCGTAGATCACGACAAAGAACAGCCAGACGCCCAGCGCGATGCCGGCCGCGGTGGCGCGTTCGCGCACCAGCGTGCTGACCAGGTAGCCCATGGCCAGGAAACTCGCGCCCAGCAGCACGCTGGCGCCGATCAGCAGCGCGAAGGGCTTCCATGCGCCGGCGTCCATGCCGCCATAGACCCATTGCAGCGCCAGGCCCGCCGAGCCGTAGCCGGCGCCGGTGGCGATACCCAGGATGGCCAGGTGGCCGATGAACTTGCCGACGATCACCTGCCAGCGCGATACCGGGTAGCTGAGCAGCAGGGCCATGGTGCCGCGGTCGATTTCGCCCACGATGGCGTCGTAGGCCAGCAGCATGGCGATCAGGGGCACCAGGAAGATGGACAGGCTGGACAGGCTGACAACCGTGACGGTCAGCGGGTCGACCTTTACCGCGCCGGTGGGGGAGCTTCCCAGCAGCCCCAGCGCCAGCGCCAGGGCGGCCAGCAGCAGGGACGTCGCCAGGACCCAGCGGTTGCGCAGTCCGTCGCGGATCTCCTTGCCGATGATGGTGTATACCGCGTTCATGCGTCTTCCCGTTCAAGCAAATGGGCATAGATGTCATCAAGCCCGGGCACTTGTATGTCCAGGTCGCTGATGGGCGAGGCGATGGCGCCGATGCCGCGGATGGCGTCCACCTTTTCCGCTTCGGTGCACAGCCGTTCGTACCGGCCGGCGTCGATGCGGCGCCATTGCGGCGGCGGCGCATACGACGGATCCGTGCGCGCGAGCGTCATGCGGATGCGTATCGGCAGGCCGGTGGCCTGGCGCAGCGCGGGCATGGCGCCGTCGGCGATCTTGACCCCCGCCTTCATGACGACGATGCGGTCGGCGTGGCCGGCCAGTTCCGACAGGGCGTGCGTGCTGAGCAGGATGGTCGCTCCCTTTGCGCGCAGCTCGTGCACGATCTCGTAGAACGTCAGCCGCGAGGCGGGGTCCAGTCCGGTGGTGGGCTCGTCGAACAGCAGGATGCGCGGCTCGCCCAGCAAGGCCTGCGCCAGCGCCAGCCGCTGCCGCATGCCCTTGGAGTACCCGCCGACGCGGCGGTTGGCGGCGCCGGAAATGCCTACCTTTTCCAGCAGCGCCGGGTTGTTCGCCAGCGGCTGGCGCTTCAGGCGCGCGTAGAAGGCGAGGGTCTCCGCGCCCGTCATCGCCGGATGCAGCGCCACGGTTTCGGGCAGATAGCCGATGCGCCCGCGCAGGCGCGAGGCCGCGGGGCTGTCGGCATCCTGGCCGAATAGCGTGACGCGTCCGTGCGATGGGCGGATCAGGCCCAGCACGAGCTTGATCAGCGTGCTCTTGCCGGCGCCGTTGTGCCCGGCCAGCGCCACGCATTCGCCTTCATGCAGATCCAGGTCCAGGCCGTCGATGGCCCGGTGCGTTCCATAGTGTTTGCTGACGCCGGAAAGCGTCACCAGGGCGGTGCTCATTGTGTTTCCTTGGCGTGTCGCGCGGATGCGGCGGTGGGTTTCATCAGCGGCGCGCTGTCGATGACGCCTCCGGGCAGGATTGCCGGGAACTGCGATTGCGCCCAGCGCACCACCGAGATGGCGGGGCTGTTGAGCAGGATGCGCGCGGCGGGCGCGCGCCACAGCAACTGGTCCACCACGTCGTTCGGACGGTATGCCGTATCGGCGATGCCGTCGCCGTTCAGGTCGAAGGCGGTGTTGTCGCTCCAGTAGTTGCCGCGCCCGCCGGCCGACCATTCCAGCACGCGGGTGCCCACGTACTTGACCTGGTTCTTGTTGCCGACAAAGGCATTGCCGGAAATCTCGTTGCCGTCCGATCCGGCGGTGAAGTGCACGCCGATATCGCAATTGGAAAAATGGTTGTCGCGGAACCGGTTCTTGTTGGCGTTGTAGATGAACACGCACTTGCCCGCGCCGTCCACCGTGTTTCCGGAAATGTTCGAATCGTTGGCGTAGTTCATCATCAGGCCTTGTTCCACATTGTTCACCGCCACGTTGCCTGTGACGATCAAGCGGTGGGAATACATGATGGCGTAGCCGATGTCGTTGCCGGTCGACACGTTGCCGCTGATCTCGCTGTCGTTGGTGTACATGTAATGCACCCCATAGCGCAGCTCATGGAAGCGGTTTCCGACGAAACGGTTCTTCTTGCTGGTGTTCACGAAGACGCCGTCGCGGCCCGCGGAAATATCGTTGTCCACCACCGCGCTGCCTGGCGTGTTCCACAAAGAGACGCCGTTGCCGCGCTCGGCCACGCGCAGCTCGCGGTTGCCCACGATGCGGTTGCCGCGCACCATCGCGTCGTCCGGGCCCCATATGTAGACGCCGAACAGGTTGTCGAGGATGTCGTTGCGCTCCACCACGGCGCGGTGCGCGGTCCGGTCCAGGAACACGCCCGCGTCCATTTCCGGCAGGCTCAGTCCAGAGCGCGTGACGGTAAGGTTGCGCACCGAAACGTCCGCAGCCTTGATCCACAAGGTGCGCCCCTGGCGGGTGCCGGCGATGACGGCGGAGCGGTCCTCCGGGCCCTCCAGCGTCAAGGGCTTGTCGATGACGATCTCGCCGGCATAGGCGCCCGGCGCCAGCCGCAGCCGGTCGCCAGGCTGCGCGGCGGCGATGGCTTGCGCCAGGTCGGCGCCGGCGGCCAGGTCCACCGTGGCCGCCGCAGCGGCGCCGGGCAGCGCCAGGCCGAGGCCGGCCAGCAAGATGCCGGCCACGGCGCGTCCTCCGGATTGCAGGGTTGCGATGAAAGCCATAAGGCGCTTTAGGCGGACTTCTTGGGGTGCACGATCATCTGGCCGGACATCTCCATGTGCAGCGCGTGGCAGAACCACTGGCAGTAGTACCAGTAGACGCCGGGGCGGTCCGCCTTGAACGTGACCGAGGACGTGGCCTGGGGCCCGATCTCCATCGCGATGCCGTGGCCTTCCAGCGTGAAGCCGTGCGTCAGGTCTTCGATGACCTCCATGTTGGTCACCACGACCGTGACCTCGTCGCCCTGGTTGACCTCGAACTTCTTGATGCTGAACATGGGCGCGACCGCCATCATGTACACGCGGACCTTGTTGCCGTCGCGCACCACCTTGGCGGCGTCGTCCAGCGACACGCCGTCCTTCTTGGCCATCTGGCGGGCGTCTTCCCACATGGGGTCGTCGCGCTTCCAGACGCTGATGGGGTTGATCTTGGAGCGGTGCACCAGGCACATGTCGTGCGGCTCGGCAAAGCTGGGGCCGTCATGGACGAGCTTCATCTCGTCGCCCGAGATGTCGATGAGCTGGTCGTTCTCGGGCTTGAGCGGGCCCACGTTCAGGAACCGGTCCTTCGAGAACTTGTTTAGCGACACGAGCCACTTGCCGTCGGCCTCGATGGTCTCGCCCATGGTGGAATGGTTGTGCCCGGGCTGGTAGTGCACGTCCAGCTTCTGGATGATGGGGTCGACCTTCTCGCCCTTGTAGGCGCGCTTGGCCTTGTCGATGTTCCACTTGACCATCTGGCTGTCGATGAACAGCGTGGTGTAGGCGTTGCCGCGGCCGTCAAAGGCCGTATGCAAGGGGCCCAGGCCCAGTTGCGGCTCGGCCACGACGCAGTCGCGCGGCTTGATCTTGTCGTCGAACAGGTCGTCCAGCGTGCGCACGTCCAGCACCGTCACGGTGGGCGACAGCTTGCCGTTGAGCATGAGGTGGATGCCGTCGGGAGCGGCATTGCAGCCGTGGGGCGAGTTGGGCACCGGGATGTAGCGGGTGTACTTGGATCCGTGGCGGCCGTCCACGACGGGCACGCCGCCCATCGTCTTGAAGTCGCCGTCCTTGATCGCCTGTTCGATGCGCTTGATGTTGAAGACCACGACCCAGTCCTGCTCGTTGGCCGACATTTCCTCGACCGTCACGCCCTTTTCCGAGTTGTAGCAGGTGGCAAAGGAGTACTTGCCCTGGTAGTCGGCGTCGCCGTTGTCCAGGTTGCCGTCCACCAGGACCTGCCACGCGACCTTCATCGTGTCGCCGTCGATGGCGGTGTAGATGGCGAAGAAGTTCTTCTTGGCGTCGTCCAGGACCTTGCCGTCGTTGGGCAGCGGGACGATGTGCTCGCCGTTGGCGAACACATAGCCGGTGCGGGGATAGCGCTGTGGGCGCAGTCCATGCACGCCGGAGACGTTGGGCAGCTCGGTGATCTTGTCGGTCTTCATCACATCCAGGCGGATGCGCGCGACCCGGTTGTTGGCCTTGTCGTTGATGAAGAGGTAGCGGCCGTCGTAGGTCTTGTTGGTGAACGACAGGTGAGGGTGGTGCGCGTCGCCGTTGGGGAAGACGCCGCCCTTGTCTTTCAGGTACTCGCGGGTTTCCGGCGTCAGCCCGTCCATCAGGATCTTGCGGCTTTCGTTGGTGCGGCCCCAGCCGGTTGCGCTGCAATGATTGAAGACGGGGATGCGCACGAGCTCGCGCATGGACGGCAGGCCCAGCACCCGCACTTCGCCCGACTGGCCGCTGGAATTGAAGGCATAGTATTCGTCGAGCTCGCCCGGCGCGACATGCCCAAGCACGCCGCCGGCGCCAGGCTTGCCCTCCTTGCCGTGCGCGGCGGGCATATGCGCGCCGGCAACGAGGCCGGCTGCGCCGGTGATGGCGGCGGTTCCCAGGAAGCTTCGGCGGGTGAGGCCAGCCTTTTCGGGGGTCTTGTCGGACATGGATAACTCCTAGATAGGAACGGCGCGCTGCGCCGCGGTACGAAAGTCGGGGTTCAGGACTCGGCGGGCGGCCGGCTTGCCGGCGCGCTCATGTTCGGGGCGCGGCGCATGACGACCTCCTGCACCGCCGGCTCGGCGGCCGGGGCGGCGCGCCGCTCGCGCTTGGCCTTCTTCTGGATCAGGTGGGGACACTTCTGCTGGTGGTGGTAGAGCATCTGGCAGTGCAGGCACTGGATGCACTCGTTCGGGTTGATCTCCCCGGTCGGGTCGATCGCCTGCACGGGGCATTCGAGATTGCAGCGCTGACAGGGGTTGCCGCAGTCGCGGTAGCGCCGCAGCCAGTTGAAGATGCGCAGCCGGGCGGGAATGGCGAGCGCGGCGCCCAGCGGACAGAGATAGCGGCAGAAGAAGCGCTCGACGAACAGCCCGGCAACAAGCAGCGCCACGGCGAAGGCCACGAATGGCCAGTAGCGCATGAAATGCAGGATGATCGCCGTCTTGAAGGGCTCCACCTCCGCGAGCTGTTCCGCGACCGCCAGGTCATACAGCGAGAAGCCGAAGAGCAGCAGGAAGATCACGTACTTCAGAGTCGACAGCCGCTGGTTCACGCCATGGCGGATCTTCAGCTGGCGCACGCCCAGGCGCTTGGCGACGCGGTTGGAGAGCTCCTGCAGGGCGCCGAACGGGCACAGCCATCCGCAGAACGCGCCCCGGTTCCAGAACACCATCGAGATCGCGGTGGCGCACCAGAGGATGAACACCAGCGGGTCCATCAGGAAGTACTCCCAGCGGAAATCGGTGCGCAGAGCGGAGAAGAACGTCAGCACATTGACGATGGACAGCTGCGCCTGGCCATACCAGCCGATCCAGAACAGCGCGAACGCCAGGAACGCCAGGCGCAGCCGGTCGTGCAGGAGGGGGCGGGCGGCAAGCTGGTCCTGGAAGAAGAAGATGCCGACCAGCACAGTAAGCGCCGCGGTCAGGATGGCGATCTGGCCGGCCTTGCCCTGCCAGATCTGCTTCCACAGGGCGGGCGCGGCGTCCGCCGCGTCGGCGGCAGGCGCGGCCGCGGGGGCCTGCGGCGCGGGCGCGGCGGGCTCGACCGCGCGGGTGTAGGCGCGCGGCAGCTCGTAGGGCAGGTCGAAGGTGACGAAGGCCTTGTCGGAGACGCTGAGCACGCGCTGCACCATGAGCTGCAGGCGCCAGGGCTTGACCGGGTCCAGCGCGGCGTCCTCGGGCACGACGAACAGCGCCACCTCGCGCAGCGCCGGGGCGCCCGCCGCGCTGACGTCCGCCAGGCGCTGATGGTTGCGGTCGCGAAACCGGAAGCTGCTTTCGTCCTGGACGACCTCGATGCGGTCGAAGATGCCGCCGCGCACGTAGCCGGAGCCCTTGAACGAGTAGGCGCCATTGCCGGCGACCAGCACCGCCTGCTGGCCCGGCTTGAGCCGTTCCTTCAGGCGCTGCCATCCCGTGTCGCCCAGCAGGCTGCGGCCGATGGAAGGGGCGCTGACCAGGGCGACATAGAGGTCGATGAATGTGTCGTCCTGTCCGCTCTCGCGATGCTCCGCCGCATCCTTCCTGCCCGACTGCAGGAATGCCTGGTTCACGTCTTCCGGCGACAGGCGCAGGTTTCTCACCGCGCCCGAATCGAGCAGCGCCTGCCATGATTGCGTCTCGGCCTGCCCCTCGTCCAGGACGCGGGCGGCCGCGGCGGGCGCGGCCTGGCGCGATGCGCCGGCCTTGTCGATGCCGTGCGCGCGCGCCACCGCGATGGCGGACCGCGTGATGGTGTCGCCGATCACCATGAGGGTGACCGTGGCGCCGCTGACGATGTCGACGGGCGGCGGCGCGCCATGGCGAGGGGGCGACTCCACGAAGTTCAGGCCGACATAGCCCTGTATGAAATGGTCGACCTTGGACTGCGGGATGCCGATCAGCACGATGGGCTCGTGATGCTCGACCAGCTTTGCACCGACGATGCGTCCGCTGTCCGATAGCCCCACGAGCACGTCGATGGGTTTGCTGGAGTAGCCGCGGGTGTTGACCACATCGGAAGTGAGGTAGACGAGGCCGAGCTGCCGGTCGCCCGAATAGGCGCGCGCAACCATCGGCTTGCCTTCGGCGGGGCCCACGCGGTCGGCGCCGGGAAACACGGCGTCAATCGGCGTGGAGGCCAGGAACTCCGGCAGGCGCTGGGCCTGCGCCGCATGTCCGATGAACATGCACGACAGCCATAAAGCAAAGAGCGCGGCCTGAATGCATCGTGTGTATCCGTGACTTGCTGCTGTACTGCCGCGCATGCTGAACTCTATTGGTCGTGTTTGCTTACAGGCATCCTACGAACATGCAACGGGATCAGGCTTGCGGTTTGTCAATCCAGCCCTCGGCGCCGGCAATAGCCCTACGATCCGTAGGGGATGATCCCTATATTTGCGGGGTATGCGATGGTCTGCTTGACGGATGTCAAGCGCGCCAAAATGGGGCAGCCCTACACTGGTGCGCGGCGGCAACGGCATCGGCATATGGCCGGCGCGCGTGCATCGGCCGCTGTGTCATCGGAGAGATTCATGCTGGCAAAAGCCACCCTAGCCCTTCTTCTGTCTGCGTCCAGCCTGCCCGCGCTGGCGGCGCAATGCGAGGCCACCGTCGAAAGCAACGACGCCATGCAATTCAATGTCAAGGAAATGGTCGTCGACAAGAGCTGCAAGCAGTTCACCGTCCACCTCAAGCACGTCGGCAAGATGGCCAAGGTCGCCATGGGCCACAACTGGGTGCTCACCAAAGAGGCGGACAAGCAAGGCGTCGCCACCGACGGCATGGGCGCCGGCCTGGCCCAGGACTACGTGAAGGCGGGCGACGCCCGCGTCATCGCCCACACCAAGGTCGTGGGCGGCGGCGAGTCCGATTCCGTGACGTTCGACGTGTCCAAGCTGGCCGCTGGCGAAAACTACGCGTTCTTCTGCTCCTTCCCCGGCCACTGGGCGATGATGAAGGGCACGCTGAAGATCGGCGGATAATCCCCCGCAGTTCGTCGAGACGACGCGAGAGCCGGCCAGCGAGCCGGCTTTTTCGTGCCCGGGGCTGTTGCGGCAGGCGGCTCGGCAAGCCGCGCCAGCACTAGTTCTTTTAGTCGAAAGCCCCTGTCCATCAGGCTTACGGAGGGGGTGCGTCACCGGCGTGTCATGGATTTTCCATGTACGATTACCGGTCGTGTAACTTCTGGAGCTCCTGATGGAGTGGCTGCTGGACCCCGCTGCGTGGGTCGGCTTGCTTACCCTGGTCGTCCTTGAGATCGTCCTGGGCATTGATAACCTGATTTTCATCGCCATCCTGGCGGACAAGCTGCCCCCCGCGCAGCGCGATCGCGCGCGCATCATGGGCCTGAGCCTGGCGCTCATCATGCGCCTGGGCCTCTTGTCGGTCATGTCGTGGCTGGTCACCCTGACCACCCCCTTGTTCTCCATTGGTCCGCTGTCGCCCTCGGGGCGCGACCTGATCCTGATGATCGGCGGCCTGTTCCTGCTGTTCAAGGGCACCATGGAACTGCATGAGCGCCTGGAGGGCAGCCTGCACCCCGGCTCGTCCGGTCCGCGCGTGTACGCCAGCTTCTGGGTGATCGTGACGCAGATCGTGGTGCTGGACGCGGTGTTCTCGCTGGACTCCGTGATCACCGCGGTGGGCATGGTGGACCACCTGGCCATCATGATGATCGCGGTCATCATCGCGATCGGCATCATGCTGCTGGCGTCCAAGCCGCTGACGCGCTTCGTCAACGCCCACCCCACGGTGGTGGTGCTGTGCCTGGGCTTCCTGCTCATGATCGGCTTCTCGCTGCTGGCCGAGAGCTTCGGCTTCAAGGTGCCCAAGGGCTATCTGTACGCCGCCATCGGCTTCTCGGTGGCCATCGAGGCGCTCAACCAAGTGGCGCGCCGCAACCTGCTCAAGCTGGACGCGCGCCGCCCGATGCGCGAACGGACGGCCTCGGCCGTGCTGCGCATGCTGGGCAAGCGGCCGCCCGCCAGCGACGAACTCGACCTGCCCCATGCCAGCGGCCCCTCCGTTCCCGCCTTTGGCGTGGAAGAGCGGAACATGGTCAGCGGCGTGCTGACCCTGGCCGAACGCTCCATCCGGTCCATCATGACGCCGCGCACGGACGTGTCCTGGATCAACATCGACGACGATCCCGAGACCATCCGGCACCAGATCACCGAGGCGCCCCACAGCTTCTTCCCGGTCTGCCGGGGTTCGCTGGACGAGGTGCTGGGCATTGCCCGCGCCAAGGACCTGGTGGCCGACCTGATCACCGAGGGCCGGGTGCGCCGCAACCGCCTGCGCGACCCCATCATCGTGCACGAGGCCATCGGCATCCTGCGCCTGATGGACACGCTCAAGCGCTCGCGCGGCCAGCTCGTGCTGGTGGCCGACGAGTTCGGCGCGATCGAAGGCCTGGTGACGCCCATCGACGTCTTCGAGGCGATCGCCGGCGAATTCCCCGACGAGGACGAACTGCCCGACATCGTGGCCGACGGCGACAACACCTGGAAGATCGACGGCGCGGCCGACCTGCACCATGTCGAACAGGTGCTGGAAACCGAAGGCCTGGTCGACGAGGCGCAGGACTTCTCCACCCTGGCGGGCTATCTGCTGTCGCGCTTCGGACATCTGCCCAAGCCGGGCGACGTCTGCGATTACCAGATCCACCATCAACATTTCCGCTTCGAAGTCCTGGAAATGGATGGCCGCCGCATCGCGCTGGTGCGTGTCGAGAAGCGGCCCCAAGAGCAGCTTTCCGACGAAGCATCCCTAGCCAACGACTAACAGAGATCCTCCAAGCACCGTGACCGAGAACGCGCTCTACCTGATCAAGGCATTCGTCCTGGGCATTCTGGAAGGCCTGACGGAATTCATCCCCGTGTCCAGCACGGGCCACCTCATCCTGGTCGGCGACTGGCTCAACTTCCAGTCCGGCGAGGGCAAGGTCTTCGAGGTGGTCATCCAGCTCGGGTCCATCCTGGCCGTGATGTGGGTGTTCCGCGCGCGGCTGCTCAGGCTGGTGCGAGGCACGCTGACCGGCGTGGCCAGCGAAGTGGCCTTCACCCGCAACCTGCTCATCGCCTTCCTGCCGGCGGCGGTGATCGGCGCGATCTTCATCAAGACCATCAAGTCGGTGTTCTACCACCCCGCCGTGGTCGTGGTGACGCTGGTGCTGGGCGGCCTGATCATGCTGTACGTGGAGCGCCGCGCGCACCACACGCCCGGAGACGCGCCGGGCGCGGCCGACGACACGGCTTCCGACGAACGGGCTTCCGCGCACACGCTGGAGCAGATCACCTGGAAGCAGGCGCTGGGCGTGGGCGTGGCGCAGTGCTTCGCGATGATCCCCGGCACCTCGCGGTCGGGCGCCACCATCATCGGCGGCATGATCGCCGGCATCCAGCGCAAGACGGCTACCGAGTTCTCGTTCTTCCTGGCCATGCCGACCATGCTGGGCGCGGCGGTCTACGACATGTACAAGAACTTCGGCCTGCTGACCCAGCACGACCTGTCCGGCATCGCGGTGGGCTTCATCGCGGCGTTCCTGAGCGCCATGGTGGTGGTGCGCGCCGTGCTGCGCTTCGTGGCCAACCACACCTACCGCGTGTTCGCCTGGTACCGGATCGTGTTCGGCGCCATCGTCGCGGCCTGGATCTTTACCCGCTGACGTTTTACCCGCTGCCCGCCATGGCGGACAGCAATGAAAAAGGGCCGCTTGATGAGCGGCCCTATTTCTTGGCTTTTCCGTGACGCGGCGCGACGCCGCGCAGGTCGCCTACGATTCTGTTTCCAGGTCGTAGAACTCCAGGCCGTCGCGGTCGATGACCAGCCAGCCGCCGCGCGCCGGCGACACGTGGTCGCAGTCCCAGTCGGGCAGCACCCAGCGTTCGCGCTTCTTGCCATCGACGTCCAGCACGTGGCGGGCGGGGCGGTGCGTGTGGCCATGCACCAGCACGCGCACATCCGTCTCGCGGAAGATGGATTCGATGGCGCCGGCGTTGACGTCCATGATTTCCATGGACTTCGCCTGGTTGGCGGCCTGGCTTTCGCCGCGCGCCTGTTGCGCCATGGCCAGCCGTTCGGGAATGGTCTTGGCAAGGAACTCGGCCTGCCACTGCGGGTTGCGGACCATCTGGCGGAACTGCTGGTACGCGGCGTCGTCGGTACAGAACTCGTCGCCGTGCGTCAGCAGGACGCGGCCAAAATCCGTTTCCAGCAGCGCGGGCTCGGGCAGCAGGCGGGCGCCCACGGCGTTGGCCAGTTCTTCCCCGATGAGGAAGTCGCGGTTGCCGCGGCCCAGCCATACCGGGACGCGCCCGGCCGTGTCCCGCAGCGCCGTCAGCACCGTGGCAAGCCACGGCGGAGCGGCGCGGATCACGTCGTCGCCGATCCAGGCATCGAAGATGTCGCCCGGCAGCAGCAGGGCGGCCGCTTCTTCTTGCGCGGCTTGCAGAAAGGCCAGGAAGGCCTCCGAGGTGGCCGGCGTGGCCGGCCCCAGGTGCAGGTCGGACGCCAGCCAGATCGGACCGGACAGGGCGATCTTATTCAAGAATTTCGGCCTTCTCGATGATGACGTCTTCGTTCGGCACGTTCTGGTGGAAGCCCTTGTTGCCGGTCTTCACGCCCTTGATCTTCTCGACCACGTCCGTGCCTTCGGTGATGGTGCCGAACACCGCGTAGCCCCAGCCGTTCGGCGTGGGCGACGTGAAGTTCAGGAAGTCATTGTTGGACACGTTGATGAAGAACTGCGCCGTGGCCGAGTGCGGATCGCTGGTGCGGGCCATGGCGAGCGTGTACTTGTCGTTCTTCAGGCCGTTGTTGGCTTCGTTCTCGATCGGGGCATGGGTCTGCTTTTGCTTCATGCCGGGTTCGAAGCCGCCGCCCTGGATCATGAAGCCATCGATCACGCGGTGGAACACCGTGCCGTTGTAGAAGCCTTCCTTGACGTAGGTCAGGAAGTTCTCGACGGACTTCGGAGCCTTGGCTGCGTCCAGGGTGATGACCATGTCGCCTTGGTTCGTTTGGAGCTTGACGCGGGGGTTGGTGCTCATGGCTTTTGTGCCTTCAGAGGTGGAGGAGGAAGAGGAGGCTGCAGGGGCGGCGCTGACGAGCGCTGGGGCGAATGCGGCCAGCGCGAACGAGCACGCCGTGAGGCGCAGCAGGTGAAGAGGGGAGTAACGGGACATCATTTGCCTTGTTTATCCTTCAACATGGTTTCGACTTCGCGCACCTTTTCCTGCATGCCGGGCACGCCGTCGCTGGCGGCCTTCTTGTAGGTGCGCAAGGCCTGCAGAAGCTGCAGGTCGCCAAGATTGGCGCGCGCGGCGGCGTAGCCCGGGTCGGCCCGCAATGCCATTTGCAGGGCATCCTGCGCTTTTTCAAGTTCGCCGCGGCCCGCATATAGAGCCGCCAGATTGTTCCAGGGTTCCGGCAGTTCGGGGAACCGGGTGGTCATCTCGGTGTAGACGTCGATCGCTTCATTGGTGCGATTGAGGGCGGCAAGCGCGCGCGCGTGCTGGAACATCAGCTGGACGTCGGTGCCGCGCTGGTCCTTGATCTCTGCCTGGCGCTTCTCGATCAGCGCCAGCGCCTCTTCGTTTTCGCCGCGGTTCAGCATGCGTTCGATGTGCGTCGTGATCTGCGAGGGCGAAGGGGTCAGCCGGGTGTCCACGCCCGGCTTGGCGGCTTCCAGCAGTTTGGCCAGGCCATCCCAGCCGCCCTCGGGCGGGATGGGATCCAGGGTGGTGCGGCTGGCGTTGGGGTTTTCTCCCCCACCGCCGCCCATCGACTGGGCAAGAGAGGCGCCGACCGGCAAGCCGGCCAGGGCCAGGGCGAGCAGGGCAACGCAAAAACGCGGCTTGATAGTCACGTGAGGTTCCGTTAAAAGTCGTGGCCGGCCCGCGCTTACGCGCGCGACCGGGCCGCTTGCTATACTTGACGACCACCATTTTAGCCCCGGTTGAGTTTTTGGCTCGACATTGGGCAGACACTTTGACGATGCGCCGCAACTTGGGGCCTCGCCCGAGTCGTCGCCATGGGGCTCCCACGGGATCCCGGTGCCGGACGACAGCGCGCGGCGAGGCCATCGGCAGAAAGTGCAAATGGGGCGGCACGCTTCGAAGGTATCGTCCTTCGGCAGCAACTTTCCGCAACCGCCACGGAAAAATTTAGACGAATCCAATAGCGCCATGCTGCAAATCTACAACACGTTATCGCGTACCAAAGAACCGTTCAAACCGGCCCAGGCCGGCCAGGTGCGCATGTACGTGTGCGGCATGACCGTCTATGACTTCTGCCATCTCGGGCACGCCCGCATGCTGGTGTCGTTCGACGTTGTGCAGCGCTGGCTGCGCGCCAGCGGGCTGACCGTCGATTACGTGCGCAACATCACGGATATCGACGACAAGATCATCCGCCGCGCCGTCGAGACCGGCCGCCGCCTCGGCGAGGTCACCGAGTTCTACATCGACGCCATGCACGCCGACGAGCGCGCGCTGGGCGTCGAGGCCCCCGACCGCGAACCGCGCGCGACGCAGTACGTGGGCGAGATGCTGGACATCATCGGCAAGCTGGAGCAGAACGGCCTGGCCTACCAGGCCGACGACGGCGACGTGAACTACGCCGTGCGCGGCTTTCCCGGCTACGGCAAGCTGTCCGGCAAGACCCTGGACGACCTGCGCGCCGGCGAGCGCGTGGCGGTGGGATCGGCCAAGCGCGATCCGCTGGATTTCGTATTGTGGAAGTCCGCCAAGACCGAGGAACCCGCCGACACCAAGTGGGAATCCCCCTACGGCATGGGCCGCCCGGGCTGGCACATCGAGTGCTCGGCCATGAGCAAGTCCCTGCTGGGACTGCCGCTGGATATCCACGGCGGCGGCCCGGACCTGAAATTCCCGCACCACGAGAACGAGATCGCCCAGACCGAAGGCGCCTTCGGCGGCACGCTGGCCAACATCTGGATGCACTGCGGCCCGCTCATGGTGGATTCGGACAAGATGTCCAAGTCCCTGGGCAATTTCCGCACCATCCGCCAGACCGTCGCCCTGAATGACCCGGCCCCGGACCAGTCCCGCTACGCCGTGAATCCGCGCGAGGCGGAAATGGTGCGCTTCTTCATTGTGCGCAACCACTACCGCAGCCCGCAGAACTACGCGCCGGACAACCTGGTCGACGCGCAGAACGCGCTCGATCGCCTGTACCAGGCTTTGCAGAACGTGCCCGCCGACGATCAGGGCATCGACTGGAATGAGCCGCAGGCCCAGGCCTTCAAGGCGGCCATGGACGACGATTTCAACAGCTCGGGCGCCGTCGCGGCCCTGTTCGAACTGGCCTCGGAGGCCAATCGGACCAAGAGCGCGCGCAGCGCCGGGCAGATGAAGGCCCTGGGGGCCCTGCTGGGCCTGCTGCAGCAAGCGCCGGCGGCCTACTTCCAGTCGCCGACCCGCTATTCCGCGGCCGCGATGGAGCTGGGCGCGCGCGGCACGCTGGACGCCGAGGCCATCCAGGCCCTGATCGAGGCGCGCGCCGCGGCCAAGGCCGCCCGCGATTTCGCCGAGGCCGACCGCATCCGCGCCGAGCTGCGCGATGCCGGCATCGAGCTGGACGACAAGCCGGGTGGCCTGACGCAATGGCGTCGGGCTTGAGCCCCCAGGATACGCCCGACATGTCCACCGCCGACCTCGATATTCCCAAGCCTGAGTATTGGGAAGCCGCCGTAGCCCACCTGATGCGGCGCGACCGCATCCTCAAGAAAATCATCCCCCAGCATCCCGAGGTCTGGCTGACCTCGCGCGGCACGCCGTTCGTGACGCTGGCGCGGGCGATCATCGGGCAGCAGATTTCCTCCAAGGCGGCCGATGCCGTCTGGACCAAGTTCATCGACGCCGTGGGCAAGCGCCCCACGCCGGTCGCCGTGCTGCGCGTCGGCGTGGACGGCCTGCGCCGCGCAGGGCTGTCCCAACGCAAGGCCGAATACGTGCTGGACCTTGCCGTGCACTTCGGCGAGCGGCGGGTCCATCCCGAAAAATGGGCGGCCATGGACGACGAGGCCGTCATTTCTGAATTGATCGCCATCCGGGGCATTGGGCGCTGGACGGCGGAGATGTTTTTGATTTTCAATCTACAGCGGCCCGATGTCCTGCCGCTGGATGATCTTGGGTTGCTCAAGGCAATCTCGCTACACTATTTCAGCGGCGAGCCTGTCTCGCGCTTCGAGGCCCGCGAGGTCTCGCTGGCGTGGCAACCCTGGCGTACCGTGGCAACCTGGTATTTGTGGCGCAGTCTGGAACCGACGCCGGTCCAATACTGATGCACGCCAGGCAGCCCATCTACGGAACCACACTACATGCGCAATACATTTCTGGAATTTGAACAGCCGCTCGCCGAGCTTGAGAACAAGATCGAGCAGCTGCGCTACGTGCAGGCCGATTCGGCGGTGGACATCTCCGACGAAATCGGACGTCTGCAGCAGAAGAGCCAGACCCTGGCCAAGGAAATCTACGCCAAGCTCACGCCCTGGCAGACGGCGCTCGTCGCCCGCCACCCCCAGCGTCCCTACACGCTGGACTACGTGCGCGAAATGTTCACCGACTTTCATGAATTGCACGGCGACCGCATGTACGCCGACGACCAGTCCATCATTGGCGGCCTGGCGCGCTTTAACGGCACGCCCTGCATGGTGATCGGCCACCAGAAGGGGCGCGACACCAAGGAACGCGCCGCCCGCAATTTCGGCATGCCGCGTCCCGAAGGCTATCGCAAGGCCCTGCGCCTGATGCGCCTGGCCGAGAAGTTCGGCATCCCCGTGTTCACCTTCGTCGATACCCCGGGCGCCTACCCCGGCATCGGCGCCGAAGAGCGCGGCCAGTCCGAAGCCATCGGCCATAACCTGTACGCCATGGCCGAACTGAAGGTGCCCGTGATCTGCACGATCATCGGCGAAGGCGGCTCGGGCGGCGCGCTGGCCATCGCCGTGGGCAACGCCGTGCTGATGCTCCAGTACGCCACCTACGCCGTGATCTCGCCCGAAGGCTGCGCGTCGATCCTGTGGCGCAGCGCCGACAAGGCCCCCGAGGCCGCCGAGGCGCTGGCCATCATCGCCCCTCGCCTCAAGGACCTGGGCCTGGTGGACCGTGTGGTCAACGAGCCGGTGGGCGGCGCCCACCGCGATCCCCGCGTCATGGCGCGCCTGCTGCGCCGCGCCCTGGGCGACGCCCTGCGCCAGCTCCAGGGCATGACGCCCGAGCAGCTCGTGGAGCAGCGCGTCCAGCGCCTGCTGTCCTACGGCGCCTACCAGGAAGTGCGCGCGTAAAGCGGGCAGGGACGCCGGCGCGCTGCCGGCGTCGCGGCCCCCGCGCCACGCGCCATCCCCATGACCGACGCCCCGCCGCCCGAATCCACGCATCGGGCCGAGGCGGACGCCGGACCATCCCTACCCGTTTCCGCTGATCTGGCCGCGGCCGTGCGCCGGGCGCTTGTGGCATTGCCCGAGCGCCCGCGGCGCATCGCCGTGGCGCTCAGCGGCGGCGCGGATTCGGCCATGCTGGCCGTGCATGCGGCCGCCGTGGCGCAGCCGCTGGGCATTGGCCTCGCGCTGTTCCATGTGCATCACGGCCTGCAGGCCGACGCCGACGCGTGGGCCCTGCAGGCGCGGGCGTTGGGCGAGAAACTGTCCCTGCCGGTCTTCGAGGCGCGCGTCAAGGTAGAGCAGGCCGCCGGCAAAGGCATCGAGGCCGCCGCCCGCGACGCGCGCTACGCGGCCCTGGCCCGGCTGGCGCACGAGCAGGGGGCCAGCCATGTGCTGCTGGCCCATCACCGCAACGACCAGGCGGAAACCGTCCTGCTGCGCCTGCTGCGCGGGACGGGCCTGGCCGGCATGGCGGCTATGGCGCCGTGCTCGCAACGCGATGGCGTCGTTTATCTGCGGCCCTGGCTGGAGCAGGACCGCGCAGCCATCCTGCGGGCCGCGGACGCCGTCCAGGCCGCCTGCGGGTGGCGCGCGGTGCAGGACCCCACCAATGCCGACCCCCGCTACACGCGCGCCGCGCTGCGCGAACTGCTGGCGCCGACGCTGGATGCGCGATGGCCCGGCTGGCGCGGCATCGTTGCCCGGCATGCGCGCCACATGGCGCAGGCCGCCGAGATCCTGGACGAGGTGGCGCGCGAAGACTACGCCGCGCTGGAGCCCGGCCCGGACGGCGCCAGTTTTTCGCTGCAGGCCTGGCGCGGGCTGTCTCCCGCCCGGCAGGCGCAGGTCCTGCGGTACTGGCTGGGCAAGAACGGCGCCCGCATGCCCACCGATGCGCGCATGGCGGATCTGCTGCGGCAGCTGCGCGGCCTGCACAGCCTGGGCCACGACCGCCAGCTGCGGGTGGAGCAGGCCGGCCACGTCATCCGCTGCCATCGGGGCAGGGTCTGGGTGGAACCCAGGCGCTGAGGCGGCAAAGCCCGGATTCAGCGCCAAACGGACATAAATTTGCGCAAACTGCGCAAATTTTTACCGTCGCGCTAGAATATATGGTTTTGCCCGTCAACACCTTGCGGCGGGTCTCCAGCCAGAGCACGAGATGTCCCTGATCGTTCACAAATATGGCGGTACTTCGATGGGCTCGGTCGAGCGCATCAGAAACGTGGCGCGTCGCGTCGCGAAGTGGCACGCCGCCGGCCACCAGGTTGTTATTGTTCCGTCCGCCATGGCGGGCGAAACGAATCGTCTGCTCGGTCTGGCGCGCGAGATTTCGCCCCAGCCCGACAGCCGCGAACTCGACATGATCGCCTCCACGGGCGAGCAAGCCAGCAGCGGCCTCCTGGCCATTGCCTTGCAGGCCGAGGGCGTGCCCGCGCGCAGCTACGCCGGTTGGCAAGTGCCCGTGCGCACCGATTCGTCGTTCACGAAAGCCCGCATCACGTCCATCGACGACGCGCGTATCCGCGCCGACCTGGACGCCGGCCGCGTGGTCATCGTGACGGGCTTCCAGGGCGTCGACCCGGAAGGCCACATCACCACCCTGGGCCGCGGCGGCTCCGACACCTCGGCCGTGGCCGTGGCGGCAGCCATCAAGGCCGACGAGTGCCTGATCTACACCGACGTGGACGGCGTCTACACGACCGATCCGCGCGTGGTGCCCGAAGCGCGCCGCATGGCCGTCGTTTCCTTCGAGGAAATGCTGGAAATGGCGTCGCTGGGCTCCAAGGTCCTGCAGATCCGCTCGGTTGAATTCGCCGGCAAATACCGTGTGCCGGTCCGGGTCCTGTCCTCGCTGACCGACCCGCTTATCCCGCTCGACGAAGAAATGGTGTCGGGCACGCTGATTACTTTTGAGGAAGACGAAAAAATGGAAGCCGCCGTTGTCTCCGGCATCGCCTTCAGCCGCGACGAAGCCAAAATCACCTTGCTGGCCGTTCCGGATAAGCCCGGCATCGCCTTCTCCATCCTGGGCCCTGTCGCCGCCGCCAATATCGACGTCGACATGATCGTGCAGAACCAGTCCGTGGCCGGCACGACCGACTTCTCGTTCACCGTGAACCGCAACGAGTTTGCGCGCGCCGTGGACCTGCTCAAGCGCGAAGTCATCCCCGCCGTGGGCGCGCGCGAGCTGTCCACCGACGAGAAGGTCGCCAAGGTCTCGATCGTCGGCATCGGCATGCGCTCGCACGTGGGCGTCGCCAGCCTGATGTTCCAGACGCTCTCGCAAGAGGGCATCAACATCCAGATGATCAGCACGAGCGAGATCAAGACCTCGGTGATCATCGACGACAAGTACATGGAACTGGGCGTGCGCGCGCTGCACAAGGCCTTCGGCCTGGACCAGGCGCCCGCCACCAAGGTCTAAGAAAACGGCTCCGGCACGATTTTTTTTGATGGATGCCCCGGCTGCGGGCAAGAGCGAAAAAAATCGTGCTAGAATCTCGTTCTCTTTTCGGAGACGTGCCCGAGAGGCTGAAGGGGCTCCCCTGCTAAGGGAGTATGTGGCTAAAAACTGCATCGTGGGTTCGAATCCCACCGTCTCCGCCAGACATTGCTTCAGTCTGGTCCAAAGCCAGACCGAAGCTGAGAAACCCGCAATCACGCAAGTGATTGCGGGTTTTTTGTTGTCGGTCCTTGCCCCATCCTTGCCAACCCATCGCATGTTCGGGTGAAGGAAGCTCGAACGAAATACCGGTGGTGCAACTGCCTCTTCCACACCGAGGCTGGGACGAGATTGCCTTAAGTCGCACAATGGCCACCGTTGCGAGCCGTCCGTTGGCTTTGTCGGCATGCCCAAGGCGTTCCGCGCCAGCCCGTTCTGCAGTTCTACCGTCTACTTCAAGGCCAACATTCTTGCGTCCATGACGGAGCCTCATCCGGCGTTCCGCCACGGGACATTCTTAAAGATGGCTGTGTGGAGTTCTTTATCCCGAGTGCAGGCGAGGATCATGAGTTTCCGGAATGTCTCAAGCGACGATGTGCTGGTCGCGCATTCGGGTGGGATTCGGCACGCCGATATTTATAGCGAAGGTGTTCGCCCGCAACGAGCTGGAACCGCTGCAGGCCAAGTCCATGGAAATCAGCGAATGGTTGGGGCAGGAAGTGGCCATGTTCAAGCCCCACACCATCCCCGCAAGCTGTTCGATAGTGGCGGTCCTTACCCGCTGGTTAACAAGATAGGGAAGTACTGGCGCTGGAAGTATCGCCGCGGGCAAGGGAAAGGTGATGGTCCCAGGCGTCTGCCCGGAGGTATCACTGGCTCAGGCCCGCGAACGTCGTCAGGACGGCCGCAAGCTGCTGGTGTCTGATATTGGCCAGATGGTCGACCGCAAGCAACAGTCCAGTGCAGCGGCCGCAACCACGTTTGAGCAGGCCGCCCCGCAGTGGTGGGCGCATTAGTCGCCCACCGTAGCGCGCGGCAACTCGGATTACGTCCTGCGCCGTCTTGACGCTGATGTGTTTCCCGTGATTGGAGTTATGCCGGCTGAGTTATTGCGGCGTCCGCATTTCGGGATGCAATCTAGAAGATCGAGGCGCGGGGGCAATAGACAGCGATGGCAAACGATCAAAGAAGACCCGCATCCCCGGCCAAAAGGAATCTGCGCTGTATCACATTGACCCTGACAAGTTCGCGGGGGCGTAATCCTGACTTCCCATGCCATTTTCTCGAGGCAACTCCGGGAATGTAGGGAATATGCCTTATTCATGCCGGTTTCCGGTGTTCCCTACCCTCAATTCACGGGGGTAGGGAAAAATTTCGGACAAGTCGTCCCCTCCGTTCTCCGGCCTGAGGGAACTGGGTAAAGCCTTTGTCCTTGCGGTCGTTCCCCTGAGCATGAAGGATGCACTGATAGCGGCCAAAGTCTAGGCCATTCCAAGAAAAGTATAGGTAACAACGGTAGCCCTCAACATGACTGCAAAAGTCGAGTTGAGGGCCGTACCTCCCTGGTGCCGCCCTTGTCTCATACCTATACCCAACCAATAAGGACGGGTGGGCCGCCCCTCGGAAAACCTTGAATTAGCTTCTTCAAAAGCCGCTTTCACAACTGGGCGTATTCTTTGTAATTTATCTGACTAATCAGATTTTTAGGTTCGGCGTCTTACGAAGCGAATAACAATCCTATAATTTGACGGAAATCGTAATCAAAAGTTCCAGACAAAAATATCTAGTATGGTGTCGACAGAAGCCAATCGAATCATCGCCTCGCGTAGTTTTTCTTGCCAAAGTTATTGAGAATTCAGCAGCCTAGAAAGCTAATACCTGGAGTTTCCATGAACACCAAAGACTTATTGGACAAGTCTGCACGCATCAGAGAAAGTTATGCGGTTCTACCCTTTCAAGCATTCTGGACTTGGTTGACAGGAAAGGAGTTGCGCGGCCGACGCCCACAGTGGTCATCGTCTTCGCTGGAGTGCCTTATCTGGTCCTGCGTCTGGTTATTAGGAGGGTGTGTCGCTTCCCTTTTTATTTTGCTTAATGGCCATAACCGGTTCTGGCTCATACCTTCCATTATTTTCACCGCTGGAGGTGCGCGCTACATAGTAGCGACCATCATCCATCATGCGGTGCATCACACATTGTTCGCCAGTCCACTGAAAAACCGAATTATCTCAGAGGTCTTGTCAACTGTGACAATCGTCCAGCCTTACGATACCTACCGTCAGTTCCACGTATTCGAACACCATGGTAGTGACTTCTCGACTCCCGGCGATCAGGATTTGGCGGCGATCTATCGAATGGGACTGACGCCGGGGAAACCGGTGGCCGAACTTAAAATGATCCTGTTTTTACAGTGCATCAACCCAGTCTTCCACTTCAAGTTCCTGATGGGGCGCGTTAAGTCGAACCTCATCGGCGCACCACTGTACCGCGTTCTAATGAGTATCGCCTGGTTCTGCGCACTCGGTGCCTTAGCACATTGGCTTGGACTTGAAATTTTCTGTCTGGCAATCGTCCTGCCCTTGGTGCTTGTTTACCAGGTCTGCTCAGTTCTTCATCTCGTCACCGAGCATGTCTGGGTCATTCGCAAAGCAGGCGAAACCGTCAAGTCGTCACACGTTAACAACAGCCTTGGCCGCTTCTGTGGAGAAGCCGCCCCTATCGGTACTAGCGTGGTGACGCTCACACCAATGTGGCTACTGTGGTTTGCCCGTCACCTACTCTGGCACCTGCCCTGCCGAATTCTCTTTCTCCAGGGATCACTCGCAGTACATGACTGGCATCATCGACACGGCGGAAATCGCACCTGGCCTGACGCCGTCCAAGCTCGTGAGGAAGAAATAATAAAGCAAGCAGCCAACAGCGAGTATTCCTACACCGACATATGGGGCTTCGACAAGGCCGTGGAATACACCTTGAGCGGTATAAGTCAATCCGAAGAGGTTGTTGAGCTGCGCGACCTCAAATATCGCCTAAATTGAACGCCCCGTGATTAGACAAGGACCCAATATGTACACCACCGTCGGACGATCTGCTGAAGTCGAGAACCCTCTAGATATTGTCAATGGCTACCGCTTTATTGCAGGCAAGCATTTCATGCAGGCGATCAACGATGCGGACCTAAAAGACTTTCGAGAATTCTATAATTCGCAAGTTGCCCAGGACCCTTATGCTCCCGCCGTACGCGACCGGGGAATGCTTAAGATCGTATTCAATCCCTTTACCAATGAAATCAATCTTTCGGAAAACCAGAACTACTTTCAATCCTATGGTGCCAATGACTCAGATGGAGGGAAAGTACGGGTGTTTCCCGCTATATGCCCATCGCTTGTTATGAACAAGACCTTCGCCAGGATTCTCGAAAAGGACGCCGAACTGATGCGAGTTTATTGCGAACGACATGCGCGGGAATCGCTGAACCTAAGTGTGCACTTCATTCGCTACAAAGCAGAAGAAGGTGAGGCGTCCTACAGTTCGCCAGTCTGGCTGCACGTCGATGATGAGCCGTTGGTATTCATCCACTTGGTGGAACTTACCAGCAATGCGTTGGGTGCAGACAATGTGATTTCCGGCATGGACAACAAGCCAACCAACGTGCTGCGCCTAGTCGCCCCTTTAGATACGTTGGTGGTGGACACAATGAAAAAGCACGCCGTTACGCCGCTGGGATCGTCTGACGGTATCGCTTACAGGGACGTGATGCTGATCAATCTGGAAGCCGATCTGCAACAGAAATAAGCAGCCTACAGGAGTAAAATACCTTGAGCGCAATGACAGAAGAAAAACAAGGGCGGATGGCTATGATCCTAGCCATGATCATATCGGGGACCATCGGCTTTTTCGTGGTTTCCTCGGATCAGAGCCCTTTCAACGTAGTGTTCTTTCGCTGCGCGATCGGCGGCGCCGGGCTCACCCTGTATTGCCTCTGCAAAGGCTTCTATCGATCTCTACATATCACCTGGCGGCAGGCGGGGATCCTGGCACTGGGGGCACTTACGTTGATATTTAATTGGGTGTTTCTGTTTTCGGCCTACAAGCTGACCAGCATCGGAATCACCACCATCATCTATCACTTGCAACCTTTCTTCTTACTATTCAGCAGCATGCTGTTCATGAAAGAGAAGGTTAAGCGCTCCCATCTGATCTGGCTAATACTGGCATTCGTGGGCTTAGTCATCATTGTCCGGCCAGAGGAGGCAGCCTTAGATCAGAAATTCTATATGGGCTGCCTGAGTGCTTCGGTAGCCGCAGTTTTGTATGCGGTCACCACATTGCTGACGCGCCAGATCTCCACCGAGTTGCGCCCGGAGGTGATCGCCAGTAGTCACATGGTCATCGGAACGCTGATCTTCCTGTTCATCGCCGACTTCACCGTCCTCCCGACGACCCGGGTCCACTGGGGAGCCCTCATCACGCTTGGATTGTTTCATACGACTTTCATGTATCTGTTGTTGTATACGGCATTCAAGAAAGCCGCCACCGCAAGTCTAGCCGTGTTCAGCTTTCTCTATCCATTGGTCGCCCTCATCGTCGACTACTTCGCCTTCGGACACCTGATCAGCGTCAGCCAGGGCCTAGGCGCGATTCTGATCCTGGCGTCGGGACTTGCATACAACTATGGCATCGTTATCCCTTTCTTGGAAAGGCGTGCAGCCGAAGCGGCACAAGCCAATCCGGAGCTGGAGAATAGCAAAACATGAGTAGCGATTATGTGAGACGCATACTCAGAGCGCGTGTGTACGATGTTGCACAGAAGACGCCGTTGCAAGATGCACCTCAGCTCTCCGCGCAGTTGAATAATCGGGTGATGCTAAAGCGCGAGGACATGCAACCGGTTTACTCTTTCAAGCTTCGGGGAGCCTATAACAAGCTTGCCAATCTGAGCGCCGAGCAACGACAGCATGGGGTCATTGCTGCTTCAGCAGGAAACCACGCCCAGGGCTTGGCATTGGCAGCGCTTGCCATGGTATGCCCCGCCACAATCGTCATGCCACTGACAACGCCAGCTATAAAGATTGCTGGAGTTCGCGCTCGCGGTGCAACTGTCGTACTCTATGGAGAGACTTTCGCTGATGCCCTAGCGTATGCACTGAACCAATGCGAACAGAATGGTCTGACGTTTATCCATCCTTATGACGACCCGGATATCATCGCTGGGCAAGGCACCGTCGCTTTAGAGATTCTCGAACAACTCGCCGAACCAGATGCGATTTTCATTCCGGTCGGCGGTGGCGGGCTAATTGCCGGCATCGCGGCCTATATGAAGTACATGCGTCCTCAGACCAAGATCATCGGCGTTGAGCCAGAGGACTCCAATTGCCTGCAGCAAGCTTTGCAGGCCGGTGCGCGCGTCACTCTGGCGCAAGTCGGCAACTTCGCCGACGGGGTTGCTGTAAGCGAGATTGGAGAGCACACTTTCGAGCTTTGTCGTACTCGCGTTGATCAGGTCATCACCGTGTCTAGCGACGAGATTTGCGCAGCGATCAAGGCGGTGTTTGAAGACACTCGAGCAATACTCGAACCTTCCGGCGCTCTTGCGGTGGCAGGAATAAAGCGCTATGTGGAAGAAACAGGCTGTTCTGGTAAGAGTCTTGTCGCGGTGAGTTCGGGCGCCAATATCAACTTCGACCGTCTGCGCTATGTCGCGGAGCGAGCAGAGCTTGGGCAGGAAAGAGAAGCGCTTTGCGCCGTCACTCTGGCCGGATAAGGAGTAGTTTCTAGTGTTTGTGTGAGTTGCTGGGAGGGTGCCAGCTCACTGAGCTAAGCTACCGCTACAAGGAAAGCCGTAACGCAGAGGTATTTCCCGGCGTGCAGACTCACACCCAGGGTGCACCACGTACCACTCCGTCTACCACGTCGAAGAGTTTCAGCTCCAATGTGAGTGACCTAACCGCGAACGAGTCTCCCAAGCTGCATGTGCCTCACGACGAAAGGAATACGATGCTTAATGTCCTCAAGTCGCCGAGATTTGCCTATCATGGCTAGACATAGAGCCCAACTTGCGGGTATTAGTATTTATGCGGTCCTTGGGGCCTTTTGTGAATGACACCGTTAAACCGAAGATGAGGAACCCGCAACCACACAAGTGGTTGCGGTTTTTGTTTTCATTGCCCTTGGCGAGGGGAGATTTCACGGCAGACCGAAAAGTCCGGCGCGTGGATGCTCCTTTGCCGATCCTTCCGGCCTTTTCCTAGATGATCCCCCGCTCCCGCAACGTCGCGAGCTTCTCATCGTTCATGCCCAACTCCTGTTTCAGCACATTCCCGCTGTGCTCGCCCAGCATGGGTACGCCGCGGTACTGGACGGGCGTTTCGGAGAAGCACAGCGGACTGCGCAGGCTGGGGGCGTTGGGGCCGCGGCCGTGGGGCAGTGAAAGCGCCAGTTCGCGATGCAGCGTCTGCGGGTCTTGAAAGACCTGCTCCATGTTGTTGATCGGACCCGCGGGCACGTTTGCCGCCTCGAACGCGGCCAGGAGGTCGCCGCGCTTGCGTCCGCTCAAGAGCGGCGCCAGCGCCTCGCGCAGTTCGCCGCGGTTCGCCACGCGGCTGGCGTTGGTGGCGAAGGCCGGACGCTGCGCGAGGTCGGGCCGGTCCAGCACGCGGCACATGGCCTGGAATTGCGCATTGTTGCCGGCGGCGAGAATCATGCGGCCGTCGGCGCAGGCGAAGACTTCCGAGGGCGAGGCGATGGGATTGGTGTTGCCTACGCGCGGCGGCGGCTTTCCGGTCATGAGATAGCCCAGCGCCAGATGGCCGTTCATGGCGACCGAGGCGTCGAGCATGGACGCGTCCACATGTTGTCCCACGCCGGTCTGGCGCTGGTGAAAGAGCGCGCCCATGATGGCGATGGCGGCATACAGGCCGGTAATGATGTCGGTGATGGGAATGGCGGTCCGCATGGGTTCGCCGCCCGGTGCGCCCTCCGGGTGGCCGCAGGTGCTCATGACGCCGGCCAGCCCCTGCAGGATGAAGTCGTAGGCGGGGCGTTGGGCATACGGACCGTCCTGGCCGAATCCGGTCAGCGAGCAATAGACGATGCCGGGTTTGTGCTCGCGCAGCGTCGCGTAGTCCAGGCCGTATTTCGCGAGCGTGCCGACCTTGTAGTTTTCGACCACCACGTCGCACCGCGCCGCGAGCTCGCGGGCGATGGCCGAGCCCTCCGGAGTGGAGATGTCCAGGGTGATCGATTGCTTGCCGCGGTTGTAGGCCAGGTACAGCGCGGAATCGTTGCTCGGCGCGCCGCCGGGCGCGTCCGGCAGGAACGGGCCCATGCGCCGCGTGTCGTCGCCTTCGCCCGGCCGTTCGATCTTGTAGACCGTTGCGCCCATGTCCGCCAGGACCTGGGTGCAAAGCGGGCCTGCGATGACCCGCGTCAGATCGAGGACCTTGACGCCCTCCAGGATTTGCGCGCGCATGGTTCACTCCAGCTTGATGCCAGCGGTGGCGATGACGTCGGCCCAGCGTTTGGCTTCGCTGGCGATGAACGTGTCGAATTGCGCCGGCGTGCCGCCCACGGGGTCGATGCCGTAGTCGATCAGTTGTGCGTGTATGTCGGGCTGGTCCAGCACGCGTTGCACGGCATCCGAGACTTTCCTGACCAGCGGGTCGGGCGTGCCCGCCGGCGCCAGCATGCCGATCCAACTGCCCGTGACAAGGTCGGGGTAGCCCAGTTCGCCCATGGTGGGCACGTCGGGCGCCGCGGGCCAGCGCGTCTCGCTGGTCATGGCCAGGGCGCGCAATTTTCCTCCCTTGACCTGCGGCCACATGGTCTGCACCGAATCGAAAATGGCCGCGACCTGTCCGGAGAACAGATCGGGCAGCGCCGGCGATATGCCCTTGTACGGCACGTGCGTGATCTTGGCGCCGGTGATCTGCGAGAACCGCTCGGCGACCAGGTGTGCGCCGGAGCCGGCGCCGCTGGACGCGAAGGTGGCTTTTTCGGGGTTGGCCTTGGCCCAGGCGACGAACTCCTCGAACGTGCGCGGGGGCAATGCGGCGCTGGACACCATCAAGAGGGGGATGCGGCCAAACAGGCTGACGCCGCGCAGGTCCTGCAGCGGGCGGTACGACATCTTCTTGTAAAGGCTGGGATTGATGGCGTGCGCCATGACGACAATGACGAAGGTATAGCCGTCGGGGGCCGCGCGCGCGACGGCGGATGAGCCGATCTGGCCATTGGCGCCGCCCTGGTTTTCCACCACGATGGCCTGGCCCAATTCATCGCTGAGCTTGCGCGTGATGAGGCGGGTGACGGCGTCGGAGACGCCGCCCGGTGTGTACGGCACGACCACCCTCAATGGCTTCTGAGGGTAGTCCTCCGGCGCCGGCGCGGCATGCGCGGCGGCGCCGAAGAGGCAGGCGGCCAGGATGGGGGCCAAGAGGCTGCGTCGAGTGTATCGAATCATGTTGTCTCCTCGTCATTTTTGGGACTGCCCGATCATTGTTGGTTTCAGTCTTGCTCGGAGGGGCGGACCCATCCGAGGTCCAGCCATCGCCTGGGCACCGTCATGGGATGGTCCAGCAGCATCTGCGCATAGGATTTTCCCAAGGGGTCCGAACGCAGGCTGGCAATGCCGCCTCCGCCCAGCGCCTGGCGCATGACGAAGTTGAGCGCGTGCAGGCCCGGCAGGTCGTAGCGTTCCACCTCGCCCGCGACCAGATGGGCGAAGTAGGCGCGGACCTTTTCGCCCGTCAATTGACGGCGGATGCTGGGCAGGAACTCCGGGCGGCGGGCAATCACGCCGATGTTCTCGTCGTCGCCCTTGTCGCCGCTGCGCGCCCAGGCCAGGGCGTGCAGGGCAACGACCGCGGCAGGCTCCCGCGGGTCGTCGGGCTGCTCGTTCCGCGCTTCCCGGGCAGGCTCCGGCGGGCAGGCGGCGCCGGCGTCATCGCCGGGAGCGTCGACGGGTATGGCGCTGCGTTGGCCGTCCTGCACCAGTTCCAGCGGCACTTGCGACTTGGGCACGAGGAACGAGGCGACGCGGATGACGGGCTGGATGTCCGGCCGCCCCGAGAAAGAGGAGCGCGTGCCGGGTCCCATCGACGTGCCGGCCGACGCGCATTCGCGCTGCAGGAAGCCCAGGGCTTGCGGCTCGTCGTGGCGGACCACGATGCGCAGCATGATTTCGCGGGTGGGCAGATGCCGCGCATGGGGGCCGTACAGGGCTTCGCAGCCCAGGAATTCCACGGCGACGTCGCGATAGTCCGCATAGCCGTTCTCGCGCAACAGGCGGCGGGTCCGCGCCAGCAGCGCGTCGGCCGTCTTGCGCGCCTTGGCGCGCGCCGCGATGCCGCGTATCGCCAGCAGGGTGGACAGCTGGAATCCGTCGCGCCACGTGGCGTTGGCCTTGTAGGTATCGGTGGGCGGGCGGCCGCGGGCGCCCTGGACCTGGACGCGGCCGGCGTCGAGCTGCCGCACCTGGACCTGGCGGAAATCGCAGATGACGTCGGGCATGAGGTACGCCGCGGGGTCGCCGATTTCGTACAGCACCTGTTCGGACACGCAGCCGGCCGCGATCAGGCCGCCGGTGCCCGCCGGCTTGGACACCACGAAGCTGCCGTCGCTGGCGCAGTCCAGGACGGGGTAGCCCATGTTGTCCCAGCCGGGCACGTCCTGCCAGTCGGTGTAGAGCCCGCCCGTGGCCTGGGCGCCGCATTCGATGACGTGTCCCGCCAGCGTGCCGGCCGCCAGCCTGTCCCAATCGCGCCATTGCCATCCGAACTCGTGGACCAGCACGCCCAGCACGACGGCGCTGTCGACGCAGCGTCCCGTGATGACGATCTGCGCGCCGTCTTCGAGCGCTTGCGCGATCCCGCGGGCGCCGATATAGGCGTTGGCCGAATAGGGGGATGCGGGCAAAGCATGCTGGCCTTCGCCGCGTATCTTCATGGCGAGCGGCAGGATGTCGTCGCCCGTCACGACAGCGATGCGCGGCGCCAGTCCCGATGCGCCCGCCACTTCCAGCAGGGCGTCGCGGCAGGCCAGGGGATTGAGTCCTCCGGCGTTGGCGACCACCTTGATGCCGGCCCGCATGATCGCCGGCAGGTGCGGCGCCATGGCGCTGTGCACGAAGTCCGTGGCGTATCCCATGGCCGGGTTCTTGGCCCTGGCGCGCGCCAGGATCGACATCGTGGTTTCGGCCAGGTAGTCGTACACCAGGTACTGCATGCCGGGCACGGCCAACAGTTGCGGGGTGGCGGTGGCGGAGTCGCCCCAAAAGCCGCTGGCGCCGCCGATGCGTATCTGCCGGCTCATACGGCGGCCTCTATGCGCAGCAGGGGCATGTCCTTGGCCGCCTGTCCGCCAAGCTCGGTGCTGACCTCGACGACCGTGCCGGGCACGGGGGCTTCCAGCGTATGTTCCATCTTCATGGCCTCCAGCACCAGCAGGGCGTCACCCGTCTTGACTATCGACCCCACGGTGGCCAGCAGTTGCACCACGCGGCCGGTCAAGGGGGCCGTCACGGTGCCGCTGGCGTGCGCCGCGGCCCGGCGCTTGTGCGCGTCCACACGGGCCAGCGACCAGGCGCGGGCGCCGTGGAAGATATGGATGGTGTCCGTGCCGATGTGCAGCACGGCGGTCTCGAGCATGCCGTCGCATTCGACGCGCAGCCGCGCGCGGCCGGGCGATGTCCAGCAGGCATCGCGCAGGCGCACCGGGTGGGAAGCGCGGGCGGGCTCCGCATCGGCCTGCGAGACCTCGACGGCCCATTCGCCCGCGCGGGGCTGGATCCGCACCACCGACGTCATGCCCGCCACGCTGAGCGCCGTCGTCCAGGGCGGGCTCGTCAGCGGCGCCGGCACGATAGCCAGATTGCCGGGCTCCACGGGCATGGCGTGCGCATAGGCGGCCAAGCCCGCCAGGGCCAGGGTGGACGGAAGCGGGGCGGGGCGCAGGTGCAGCGCCTTGCCGAACTGTTCGGCGACGAAACCCGTATGCACCTGCCCGCCGTCCGCGAAGACCGGGTTCGACAGGCAGTCCGCCAGGAATCCCTGATTGGTCGGCACCCCCAGGACCACGCACTGCCGCAGCGCGCGCAAGAGCTTGCGCCTGGCTTCCTCGCGGGTGGCGCCGTGGGCGATCAGCTTGGCTATCATGGAATCGTAGTATGGCGCGATGCTGCCCCCTTCGCGCAGGCCGTGATCGATGCGCACGCCTGCTTCGCAAGGCGGCGCGCGCCATCGCAACAGCGGCCCGGTCTGGGGCAGGAATCCCGCGGGCACGTCTTCCGCCGTCAGGCGCACCTCGATGGCGTGGCCCTGCAGCCGCACGTCCTCCTGGCGCACGGCCAGGGCTTCGCCGGCGGCGATGCGAAGCTGCCATTCCACCAGGTCCAGGCCCGTCACGGCCTCGGTCACCGCGTGTTCCACCTGCAGCCGCGTGTTCATCTCCATGAAGTAGAACGCGCCGCCTGTATCCAGCAGGAACTCCATCGTGCCGGCGCCTATGTAGCCGATGGCTTGTGCGCTGCGCACGGCGGCAAGCCCCATCCGGGCGCGCAGGTCCGCGTCGAGCGCTGGCGAAGGCGATTCCTCGATGAGCTTCTGGTGACGGCGTTGCACCGAACAATCCCGTTCGCCCAGGTGTATGGTGTGGCCGCGGCTGTCGGCCAGGATTTGAATCTCCACATGGCGCGGCGCAAGCAGCGCCTTTTCCAGGATCAGCTCGCCGGACCCGAAGGCGGATTCGGCCTCGGAGCGCGCCGAGGCGAGCGCCGCCGCCAACTGGGCAGGATCGTGCACCAGACGCATCCCCCGCCCTCCGCCGCCCGCCGCGGCCTTGACCATGACGGGAAATCCGATCCGGCCGGCGGCTTGCACGAAGGCCTCGTCGCTTTGATCGACGCCTTGGTAGCCCGGGATGCAGGGCATCTCGGCCCGCTCCATGACGCGCTTGGCATGGGCTTTGTTGCCCATGGCGCGGATCGACTCGCCGGACGGGCCGATGAAGACGAGGCCGGCGGCATCCACGGCGTCGGCGAACGCGTCGTTCTCGGCCAGAAAGCCATAGCCAGGATGGATCGCGTCGGCGCCCGCCTGGTGCGCGGCGCGCAACAGCGCCCGAATGTTCAGATAGGATTCCCCGGGCGGGCTGGCGCCGATGCGCACGGCGCTGTCGGCCTCGCGGACGTGGGGGGCGTTCGCGTCGGCGTCGGAGTAGACGGCCACCGAACCGTAGCCCAGCGCGCGCAGCGTCCGGGAGATGCGTATCGCGATTTCGCCGCGGTTGGCGATCAGCACGGTGTGAAACGGTCGGATTTGCTTGGGCACGGTCATGCAGATTCCTCAAGAGTCGTCGCGCAGGCGCGGCGCACATCGTCGGCCAAGATGCGGCGCGCCCAGGCCGGCGGGCGCTTTTCCCGGAATGCCGCGATGCCTTCGCCGCCTTCGTCGCGCATGCAGCGCGCAAACCGTAGCGCCGCGCGGTCCAGCGCATCGGCGCTGTCGGGGCCCGCGCAGTCGTCGAACAGCGGCTTGATGTGGGCGTTGGCATGCGGGGCGCATGCGCAGATGCGGGTGAGCCATTCGGCAAGCAGGCTGTCGAGCGCCGCGCCGTCGCTGGCCAGCTCGTCGACCAGCCCGAGTTGCATGGCGGTTTCCCCGCGGACCCGTTCGCCTGTCAGGCCAAGGCGGCGCGCCACACGCGCGCCCAGCCGGCCGACGACAAATGGGGCGATCTGGGCGGGAACCAGGCCCAGGCCGGTTTCGCTGAGCGCAAAGCGCGCATCCCGGGTCGCCAGCACGATGTCGGCCGCGCAGGCCAGGCCCATGCCGCCGCCCATGGCCGCCGATTCAACCACGGCCAGCACCGGGATAGGGAGATTCGACAGCCGCGTCATGAAGCGCCCGAATTCGCGGTTCCGGGCGGCAACGGGATCGCCCGCCGCGGCGCAGGCCTCGCCTTCCCCGGAAGCGGACGCATCCAGCCGGGATTTGAAGTTGCCGACGTTGCCGCCCGCGCAGAAGAATCCCTGGCTGCCCCGCAGGACTAATGCGCGGACCGAGGCGTCGCGGCCGATGCCGGCGATGGCCCCGTCGATCTCGGCCACCATCTCAGGGCTGAGGGCGTTGCGGGTCGCGGGCTGGTTCAGCGTCAGGAACACGATGTCCGCGTGACGGCGAACGAGTATGTGCTGGAATTCGTTCATGCTTGTCCGCTCAGTTGCGCTTTTCCATCAGGCCCATCTGGCGGGCAATGACCATCAGCATGACCTCGTCCGCGCCGCCGCCGATGGAGCCCAGCCGGTAGTCGCGGTACGCGCGCGTCACCGGGTTGTCCCAGGTGTAGCCCATGCCCCCCTGGAACTGCATGCACCATTCCGTGATCTCGCGGGAAAGGCGCCCGGCCTTGAGCTTGGCCATCGACGCCAGCTCGACCACGTCGCCGCCTTGTATGTAGGTGTGCGTGGCCATGTAGACCAGGGCGCGCAGGGCCTCCAGTTCGGTCTTGAGCTCGGCCAGCTTGAACTGGATGTACTGGTTGTCCAGCAGTGCACGCCCGAAGGCCTGCCGCTGCTTCAGGTAGTTGGCCGTTTCCTGGATCCACATGATGGAGGCCAGGCGCCGCGCGGCGCCGTCCAGCCGTTCTTCCTGGAATTGCTTCATCTGGTAGATGAAGCCCATGCCTTCTTCGCCGATGCGGTTGGCGACGGGCACGCGCACGCCGTCGAAAAAGATCTGCGCGGTGTCCGAGCTCCACATGCCGAATTTGCGGATCTTCTGCACCTCGATGCCGCGAGCCCGCTTCCCGTTTTCCTTCAGCGGCACGACGATGAGCGATTTGTTCTTGTGCGGGGAGCCGTCGGACGTATTGCACAAGAGGCAGATCCAGTCGGCCTGCGTGCCATTGGTGATCCACATCTTGGAGCCGTCGATCACGTAGTCGCCGCCATCGCGGCGCGCGCGCGTCTTGAGCGACGCCACGTCGGAGCCCGCGCCCTGCTCGGATACGCCGATTGCCGCCACCAGGTCGCCCGCGACCGACGGCGCCAGGAATTGCTGACGCAGCGCGTCGGAGCCGAATGCGGCCAGGGCCGGCGTGGCCATGTTGGTCTGCACGCCGATCGCCATTGCCACGCCTTGGGCGCGCGCATAGCCCAAGGCCTCCGAGGCCGCCAGCGCGTACGAGAAGTCCAGGCCCATGCCGCCATACGCCTCTGGCTTGGAGATGCCCAGGAACCCCAGCGCGCCCATCTTTTTGAACAGCTCGTGCGCCGGGAAGATCTCGTCGGCCTCCCATTTATCCACGTGCGGATCGATTTCGGCCGCAATGAAGCGGCGCATGCTGGCCATCAATTCCAGGTGTTGCTGGCTGTAGATCATGATGTCTCCGTTGTGTCTGTTCTTAGAACCGCGCGACGCCGAACTGGACGGGGTGGAGGCTGCGCGCCTCCGCCTCGCCGACGGTCGCCAGCACGAACGCCAGCACGGCGCGCGTATCGCGGGGGTCGATGACGCCATCATCGAGCAGATGGCCGCTGGTGTAGAACGCGCTGGCCTGCCGTTCGAAATTCGCGACGATCTCCGCCTTGCGGGCCGCCAGCTGTGCTTCGTCGACGGGGCGGCCGCTGCGTTCGGCCTGCTGGCGGGCCACGATCTCCAGGGTATCCGCGGCCTGCTCGCCGCCCATGACGGCGGTGCGCGCATTGGGCCACGAGAAGCAGAAGCGCGGACGGAAGGCGCGGCCGCACATGCCATAGTTCCCGGCTCCGAACGAGGCGCCGCAATACAGGGTGATCTGCGGCACCCGCGAGTTCGACAGGGCCTGGATCATCTTCGAGCCGTGCTTGATCATGCCGGCGTGCTCCGATGCTCGGCCCACGATATAGCCGGTGGTGTTCTGCAGGAAAACGATGGGCGCGCCGGACTGGTTGCACAACTGGATGAACTGGGTCGCCTTGGCGGCGCCCGCCGGATCGATGGGGCCGTTGTTGGTGATGAATCCCACGGCGTGGCCCTCGATGCGGGCGTGGCCGCACACCGTCTGCGGCCCGTAGTCAGGCTTGAAATCCAGCCACCGGGAATCGTCCACGAGGCGCGCAATGATCTCGCGCATGTCGATGGGCTTGCGGTGCTCCAGCACCATCACGCCGGCGAGGTCCGTCGCCGGCAGCCGCGGCGGCAGGGCAGCGCCTGCCGTGGCCGGCGCGCGTTGCCAGGGCAAGGCGGCAAGCACGTCGCGGGCGATGGCGATGGCGTGCGCGTCGTCTTCCGCCACGTACTCGGCCAGGCCGCTGACGGTGGCGTGCATGTGGGTGCCGCCCAGGTCTTCCGCCGTGGCGATCTCGCCCGTGGCGGCCTTCAGCAAGGGGGGGCCGGCCAGGAAGGCCTTGGCCTGCCCGCGCACCATCACTACATAGTCGGACAACCCCGGCATGTAGGCGCCGCCGGCCGTGGAAGATCCGTGCACGACCGTCACCACCGGCAGGCCGGCCGCCGACAGCCGCGCAAGGTTATAGAACATGCCGCCGCCGCGGATGAACTTGTCCACGCGGTACTTGCGCAGATTGGCGCCCGCGGATTCGACCAGATGCACGAACGGCAGGCGGTTCTCTAGTGCTATCTCCTGGCAGCGCATCAGCTTCAGGTTGCCTGCCTCGGTCAGCGCGCCCGCATCGATGCCGGAGTCCGTCGCCACCACCATGCACCGGATGCCGCTCACGAATCCGATCCCCGCGATCTGCGATCCGCCGGGGATGCAGTTGTCCAGGTCGGGGTCGTCGAGCGCATAGCCGGCCAGGGTCGCCAGCGGCAGGAATGGGCGGCCGGGGTCGAGCAGCCGGTTGACGCGCTCGCGCGGCAAGAGCGCGCCGCGGCGGGAGAACGTGGCGGCCGCGCGGGCCGACGCGTCGCATGCCCGCTGCTCCAGGGCGCGCAGGGAGTCGACCAGCGCAAGCATGCCGCGGCGCTGTTCGATAAAGGACGGGGAGCCGGGGAAAATTCGGGATTCGTAGGGGACCATGTCTCGTAGTCGCTTGTCGCTTTGGCGCTGGGCCGATACAGGCTCATTCCAGGACACCGCGATTTCCGCCGCAACCACTATCTGCACGGTTGTGCACGATGTGCACGACCTGCGGGCTATCCCGGGAGCGGCGGGGCTATCATGCCTGGGCGCCTGTCGCCCGGACAGCGCGTCGTCCGACAAGGAGTTGCGCCATGCCCCAGCTTGCCGATCCGGTTGCCAACCTCCCGCGCCTCGCGGCGCGTGGCCCCAGTCCAAGCGTGCGGGGCGCGCAAAGCATCGATCGCGCCGCCGGCCTGCTGCGTCTTCTGGCCAGCGGGCAGGACAGGGGGACGAGCCTGCGCGACCTGGTTGCGCGTTCGGGGCTGGACCGCACCACCGCCTATCGGATGCTCTCGTCGCTGGTGGCTACGGGGCTGGCTTGCCGGGACCCGGTCAGCGGCCTGTACGGACTGGGCGTGGAGGCCATGAGCGTGGGGCTGGCGGCGCTGGGCCGGGCGCCGCTGACGCAGGCCTGCCTGCCGCTGATGAAGGCGTTGGCGCGCCGCACAGGTGAACACGTATTCCTGGTGGCGCGCTCGGGCGACTACAGCCATTGCCTGCATCTGGAGGAAGGGCCGCGTCCGATCCGGGCCTATGCGGAATACGTGGGCGGCGCGCGGCTGCTGGGTACAGGTGTACCGAGTTTCTCGATGCTTGCGCAGTGGGATGATGCCGCTATCTCCGAACATTTCGAGCGGCACCGGCGCCAGTACGAGGCGCACCGCCTGAGCATTGCCAAGCTGCTGCGCTGGGTCAAGCAGGCGCGCGCCCAGGGCTACGCGCACATCAACGCACAAGGCGTGGGGGGCGTGGGACTGGCTTTCGTCCTGGGAACGACCGGGACGGCGGCCTTGGGCATCGTCGCGCCGGCGGCGCGGATGCCCAGGTCGCGGGGCGCCGAACTCGTGGCCGCGATGCGCGCGGAGATGCGGCGGTTCGGCGTGGGGGAGCCGTCTTGACGCGGCGGCGCGCAGCATGGCGGCCGGCGTGGCCTGGGCATGCCCCGCCGCCGGTACGCTTGCCTCAGGCGCTGAACGTCAAGGCATTGGTCAGGTCTCCCATCGCGGCCTGGCCGCGCGCGGTCATCGCGTCATCGCGCGCCTTCAGGCCTTCCAGCATGGGCAGGTCGAACAGCCGCGTCGCCAGGCGCAGGATGGAGCCCGTATCGTAGATGGTGTGATCCACGGCGCCCTTCCTGGCGAACGGCGAGGCGATCACCGCCGGGATGCGAGTGCCCGGGCCCCAGCGGTCGCCTTGCGGCGGCGCCACGTGATCCCACCAGCCGCCGTTCTCGTCCACGGTGATCACGACCACCATGTTGTCCCATTGCTTGCTCTTCTTCAGGCTGTCGACGATGTGCGCGATGTGGCGGTCGCCCGAGTCCACGTCGGCGTAGCCCGCGTGCATGTTCAGGTTGCCCTGCGGCTTGTAGAACGCCAGCGGGGGCAGGACGCCGGCCTCGGCGTCGGCCAGGAACTTGTTGGTGGACGACAGGTCGCCCAGGCCGCCGTCGCGCACGTGCGCCGTGCGCGCGGCGGTGCCGGGCGCGGTGCTCTTGAAGTAGTTGAAGGGCTGGTGATGCGCCTGGAAGTTAGGCGAGGACGGAAAGCCCGTGCTGGCGGTCGAGTCCACGGCGGCCTGCCAGCCGCCGGCGTACCAGGCCCAGTCCAGTCCCTTGGCGCTCATCAGGTCGCCGATGTTGTCGTGCGATTGCGGCACCATGGTTTGCGGGCTGCTCGCGTCGGCCAGCGTCGGGTCGGCCGCATCGCGGGAGAACGACGGCCAGTAGGGCGGGGCCATGGTGTTCACGCCGTAGCCGTCGGGCGTCAACGCGCTGGCGCCGAACTGGGGGATGCCGGTCAGCGCGCTGGCGGGCGATGCGGGCTTGGACGCCAAGCGGGGGTCGGCGGGATCGGCGCTTTGCAGTTGCGCGATCTGCGTCTTGGCGGCCGAGTCCGCCGCGTCGGGATAGAAGGGCGGGCGTCCGGCCACCAGGTACTGGTGGTTCAGGAACGAGCCGCCGAAGGCGCCCTGGAAGAAGTTGTCGCACAGCACGAATTCCTGCGCCAGCTTCCACAGGCGCAGGTTGTAGGCGGAGTCGCCGTAGTGGCCCATGACGAGCGCGCCCGAGTCCGCCCAGGCGACGAAACGGTCGTTCTTGCCGCCGTTGATCTGCATCTGGTTCTGATAGAACACGTGCCACAGGTCGCGCGTGACGACCCCTTGCGGCAGCGGCTCGCCTTGCGGGCCCTGCAGCGCGAACGGCGCATTGGGCAGGTTGTTCATGTAGGCGGCGGCCTGGTCCACCTGATACGTGATGTGGTTGGCCTGTTGCGACGTGGGCACCATGCCGTTCCACACAGGCGGCAGCACCGGCAGCGGCGTGCCGTCGCGGTCTGCCTGCGTGTAGTCGGCCGCGGTCAGCGCGGACAAGGGCTTCTCCACGCCGGGGAAGTTGGCAAAGAGATTATTGAAGCTGCGGTTCTCGGCGAAGATCACCACCAGCGTCTTGACGTTCGCGCGCAATTGCGTGGTCAGGTCGGGCGCCGGCGCGGGGTCGGGGTCCGGCGCGGGCGCGGCGGGGGCAGGGGCGTCATCGTCGTCGCTTGAGCAGCCGGACAAGGCGCCCATGGCCGCCGCGCTTGCGCCCAGCGCGGCGATGCCGGTGAGAAAGCCGCGGCGCGTGGCGCGTGCAGGCGTGGTCGCGCCCGTGGATTCCTGGGACGGTTCTCCAGTGCTTTTTTCTTTGTCAGACATGAATGGACTCTTGAGCTTGCGGATGGCGTGGCGCACTGTCATTGCGTCACGGGATCGCCGGATGACAGCCGGCATCGGTAACGGCCGCTAGGCTAAAGAGGCAAGGTTCTATGGGTGTGACGATCCGCTGTCGGGAAGCTGTACAGGGCGCGCCGCGCGTCCCGCGACTTGCACGTTTTTCTAAACAACGCTATTATTCAAGGCTTGCTTTTAGATGCGCCCGTAGCTCAGCTGGATAGAGTACCTGGCTACGAACCAGGGGGTCGTAGGTTCGAATCCTGCCGGGCGCACCAAGTTTTTCTACATGCTTTTCAACACGTTTTTCAACATGCGGGTATCGTTTTTTGTTGGTGCCGGCAGCGTTGAGATAATGAAGAAAAAAGCAGTATGAAGAAATGCAGTATGAAGCAGAAAAGCAGTATGGAGCAGTAAAGCAGTAAACACGGCTTAATTATTCTGATATAATTTTGCCTCTTTGCCGGAGCGCCCGTAGCTCAGCTGGATAGAGTACCTGGCTACGAACCAGGGGGTCGTAGGTTCGAATCCTGCCGGGCGCACCAAAACCGCAAAGAAAAT